>CAZTFC010000019.1:0-43818 GCA_964612075.1 uncultured bacterium | reverse complement strand
ACTACAAGATCCAGGTGCTGAAGATCGACTGGAAGGCGTTCCGGGAGCCTTGAGGCGCGACGCGGACGCCTAGTTGGTGCTCTCCGGCGCCTGGTACAGGTGGGGCGCCACCGTCTCGAAAGCGGCGACCACGTCCTGGTCGAAGAGGATGTTCCCCCCGTTGTGCACAAGCTGCATCGCCTCGGAAGGCTTCAAGCCCCCGCGGTACGGCCGTTCGGATACGATGGAGTCGTAATATTCCGCGACGCCCAGGATGCGGGCGGTCAGGCAGATGTCCGACCCGCGCAGCCCATGTGGGTAACCCGAGCCGTCGAAATGCTCATGATGCTCCAGGATCGTCCGCTTCGTCGATTCCATCCCCGGCACCCCCTCCACCAGCTTCGCGCCGAGGAACGGGTGCTTGCGCACCAGCTCCACTTCCCGGTCGTTCAGGGTCCGTTTCTTCGAAAGGATGTTCGAGGGCACGCCGACGATCCCGACGTCGTGAAGGAACGCGGCCTGTTCGAGAACGTCGAGCTCGTCCTTCGAAAGGCCCATCCTCTCGCCCGTTCGGACGGCGAGGTTCCTGACCCGGGCCGAATGGCCCGAGAGGAAGGAGTACCGGAGCTCGAGGGCGTCCGTCAGGGACCCGAGGATGGAAAGGGAGAACCTGCGGACGTTTTCCCGGAAGGTCATCCCCTGGGAAAGGATCGACGCGATCTCGGAGGCGATCGGCGACAGCGCCTGCAGGTCTTCTCGCGTGAAGCACTGGTCGTCCTTCTTGTGCGTCAGGTTGAGCGCCCCGAGGGTCTTTCCCGCATGGGTCAGGGGGATGGAGAGGAAGGACTCGGTCTGGTACCCGTACTTCCGAAGGTAGGCCGGGACCGGCGAATCCTCGAACCGGGACACGACGAGGGGGAGCTGGTGGTCGACCACCCAGCTCGTGACCGCCCCGGGGGCGAAGGTTCCCCCCACGGCGAGGTGCTCGTCGACCCGGTTGAAGCCGATGGCCGCCCGGAGCGAGAAATCCTTGCCCTCGGGAGTCTTCACGACGATGGAACCGCGGCTGGCCGATATCCCCTGCATGCCGGTGAACAGGAGGATCTCGAGGAAGCTGTCCATGTCGACCACGGAACGGCCCGCGTCGAAGATCTTCCGGACGGGCAGGTCGGCGGCCGCGGTGCGGCTCTTCAGCGAGGGACCGGCGGTTTCATGGAACGTGCACGCCCTGCCGCCGCCCTGGCTCCTCGCCAGGTCGAGCGCCGCCTTCGCCTTGGCGGAGAGGTCGGCGTGGTCGAACGAGTCGGAAGGGAAGGCCGCGATCCCCACGCTGACCGACATCCTCTCGGTGCGGGCGTCCCTGGCTCCCGGCAGAAGGTGCCGCTGGAAGCGCTCGATGATGCGCGTGGCGAGCGCCTGGGCACCCTCGGCGTCGCTTTCGAGGAGGATGACGCCGAAATCATCCCCCCCGATGCGCGCAAGGGTGTCGACCTCGCGCACGCTTCCCCGCATGATGTCGGCGAACTCCTGGAGGGTGATGTCGCCGGCGCTGTTGAGGAAGCGGTCGTTGTATTCGGTGAAGCCGTCGAGGTCGAACAGCATCAGGCAGAAGGAGTCGCCGGAACGCCGCGAGCGCAGGATCTCCTTTTCGAGCTGGTTGTCGAAGTATTGCCGGTTGTACAGGTGGGTCAGCGGATCGATGAGGGAATAGTAGGAGAGCGCGGAAACCGATTCCTGCCGGTGCAGGTGGGTTTCGGCCTGCATCGACAGCGCGCAGAGCAGCTTGATCTGCACGTTGGTGAACGGATGGGATTCCTTTTTGCCGAACACCAGGGCGCCCGCGATGTCCCTTTCCCGCCGGAGCGGGAAAGCGACGAGGGAATGGGAGGCCCAGGCGTCGCAGATGGGGGAGGCCCAGTCGCCGCTTTCGGCATCGAAGGAGATGCCTTTGCCGAAATGGGAGGCGATGATCGCGGGCGCGAGCAGGTCGGGGACGCGGACCGGGGCGGAAGGCGGGGAAAACCGGCGGCTGACCTTCAATTCCCAAGCGCCGTCCGTCGTTTCGGGCGGGAGAAGGAAACCGCAGGATTCCACCCCGGCGATTTCCCCCGCGATATCGAAAAGGGAATTGACGGACTCCTCCAGGTTGAACGATCCCCCGATCAGGTAGCTGCTCCGCAGAAGCGTGTTGATCGGGAGCGCCAGGGAAGAGATCTCTTCGGGGCTGATTTCCAGCGGGAAATCGATCGTGCATTTCGGCAGGTTCTGGAAGTCGAACAAGACCATGAAATTCCCTCTTCTCGTCTTGGGGAAATACCGGTTGTCGTTCCCTCGGTGAAATAATAGCAAATAACAAGCCGAAACCGAAATTACAGCGCTTCAATAATCATGAACAAAATAAGCATGTTACGACCCTCTGTAAAGGGGATATTTATGTGGTGTGTAAATTGGTTCACAATATTCCCTTTTATTTTCTCATTCGAAGTTTTTTTTGCAAGGATATTCCTTCGCTTGATCTTTGGTATCCTAGGAAATATCGTGCTTTGAAACGGCTTCGCGACAAGGGGGAGGAGATGCGGGAAGACAACGGTCCGGTATGCCGGAAGGGGATCATCCTCGCGGGGGGGGCGGGTACCCGGCTGTACCCGATCACGCGGGTGGTAAGCAAACAGCTTCTCCCTGTCTACGACAAGCCAATGATCTATTATCCCCTTTCCGTCCTGATGCTTTCCGGGATACGGGAGATCCTCCTCATATCCACCCCCGTAGACCTGCCGCGGTTCCGGGAGCTGTTGGGGGACGGCTCCCAATGGGGGATCCGGCTGTCCTACGCGGAACAGCCCCGGCCGGAAGGGCTGGCTCAGGCGTTCCTGATCGGCAGGGAGTTCATCGGGAAGGACAGCGTCTGCCTGATCCTGGGCGACAATATCTTTTACGGCCACGGTTTCCAGCAGATCCTGCGGCGAGCGTCGCAGCTGCGGGACGGGGCGGTGGTTTTCGCATACCAGGTCCGTGACCCCGAAAGATACGGGGTCGTCGAATTCGATTCCGCCCATAACGTGGTCAGCATCGAGGAGAAGCCGAAATCGCCGAAATCGGATTTCGCCATACCGGGTCTCTATTTCTGCGACAACCGGGCCGTGGAGATCGCTTCCTCTCTCAGGCCCTCGGCGCGCGGCGAGCTTGAGATCACCGACCTGATGAAGGCTTATCTGTCGAAGGGGGCATTGAAGGTGGAGCCCTTGAGCCGGGGGTTCGCGTGGCTGGACACGGGAACCTGCGATTCGCTGCTGGAAGCGTCGAGCTTCGTCGAGACGATCGAGAAACGGCAGGGGCTGAAGATATCCTGCGTAGAGGAAATCGCCTACAGGATGGGATTCATCAGCAGGGAAGAGCTTTCCGCCATCGCCGGGAAGCTGAAGAACAACGGGTACGGGCAGTACCTGGAACGCCTGCTGAAATGAAAAGGAGGCCACCGGAGACGCCCGTCGTGGCCGCGGTGTCCGGAGGACCGGATTCCGTTTTCCTGCTGCAAGAGCTCCTGCGGAGTGGAAACCGCAGGATCGTTGTCGCGCACGTCAATCACGGGTATCGCGGGATCGAGTCGGACAAGGATCAGGAACTGGTTGAAGAATTATCGAAAAAATACCGGCTAGAATTGAGAATCCGGAAGGAAAAACCAGGAAAAATTCCTTCGGGGCTCGAAGAGAAGGCCCGCCGGATACGTCGTGAATTCCTCGAAGGGCTTGCCCGGGAGTGCGGGGGGGTCGTCGCGACGGGGCACACGGCGGACGATCAGGTAGAGACGATCCTGATGCGGTTTTTCGAGGGGGCGGGGATTTCGGGCTTGAAGGGGATTCCTCGGGAAACGCCCGACGGGATCGTCCGGCCGATCCTGGACTCATGGAAAAAGGACATCGTCGGGCACCTGAGCAAAAACCGGGTGCCGTTCCGGGTGGACCGGACGAATCTCGAAAGCCGCTTCGAGCGGAACTGGATCCGGAACGTGCTTGTCCCTCTACTGGTGGGAAGGTACGGCGAACCGGTCCGGAAACGGATCTTCCTCCTGGGGGAGAGGTTCCGGGAGCTCGACGAGTATATCGGGGGCGAAGCGCGGCGATGGATCCGGCGCAACGTGAAAAAGGGGGAAGGCTCCTCGTCCTTTTCCAGGAAACGTTACGCCGGCATGCCCTCGGCCCTGCGGGCGAGGATCCTCCAGGAAATCTGCTTCGGGGACCTCGGTACGTCTCCCAACGAGCGGCTTCTCGACGCGATGGATAAATCGATTTGCGCGGGAAAGCCATCCAACAGGGTGAAGGCCGGCGGAGGCTGGGAGCTCGCGAACCGATATGAGGAGGCGCGTTTCGAGCGGCGGCGGGAAACGCCGCGCCGGATCCCGGGGAAACTGAGGGTGGAAAAGGCGGGGGCGGTGACGCCGGCCCGCGCAAGGCGGATCGCCGCCGGCGGGAACGCCGAGGTCTTCGACGCGGAAGGTCTTCGCCTTCCCTTGACGGTTCGCCCGGTGCGGCAAGGGGACCGCATCCTTCCATTCGGGCAGTCCGCGGAAAAGAAGCTGAAGGAGATCCTGATCGACCGGAAGGTCCCGAGGGAGGAACGATGGGGCAGGCCCGCCGTATGCGACTCGGACGGAAACATCCTCTGGGTCCCGGGGGTGCTTCGCTCCGGTCTCGCGCCCGTGACCCGGAAGACGAAGTGTGCTAAAATCGTAAGTTATTTCGCTTAGGCGGAGGAGACGACACGCCTTGAACCAGTTCTATCGCAACCTGGCCCTCTGGGTTCTCATCATTCTGGCGATGTTCTTCCTGTTCAACACGTTCAAGACCCAGAATGTCGAGACCGAGGAAATTTCCTTCACCGATTTCATCCTGTCCGTCGACGGCGGAAAGGTACGGGACGTCACCATCAAGGGGCAGGAGATCTCGGGGAGGTACACCGAGTCTTCCGGAAAACAGAAAAAAGTGTTCCGCACGTACGCCCCGGACGACCCCGACCTGGTGAAGACGCTTCGGGCGAAGAACGTGCAGATCACCGCGAAGCCGCTCGACGACAACCCCTGGTACATGACGCTGCTGGTCTCCTGGCTCCCGATGCTCCTGCTGATCGGCGTGTGGATCTTCTTCATGCGCCAGATGCAGTCCGGCGGCGGGAAGGCGATGTCCTTCGGGAAAAGCCGGGCGAAGCTCCTGACCGAGACGACGAACAAGGTCACCTTCGCCGACGTGGCCGGGATCGAGGAGGCGAAGGAGGAGCTGCAGGAGATCATCTCGTTCCTCCGGGATCCCAAGAAGTTCACCAAGCTCGGCGGGCGCATCCCGAAGGGGGTCCTGCTGGTCGGCTCGCCGGGCACGGGCAAGACCCTGCTCGCGCGGGCGATCGCGGGAGAGGCGGGAGTGCCGTTCTTCTCGATCAGCGGATCGGACTTCGTCGAGATGTTCGTGGGCGTGGGCGCGGCGCGGGTCCGGGACCTGTTCATCCAGGGGAAGAAATCCGCGCCGTGCCTGATCTTCATCGACGAGATCGACGCCGTCGGCCGGCATCGCGGGGCGGGGCTCGGGGGGGGGCACGACGAGCGGGAACAGACGCTGAACCAGCTCCTCGTGGAGATGGACGGGTTCGAGTCGACCGAGGGGCTCATCCTCATCGCCGCCACGAACCGTCCCGACGTGCTCGACCCGGCCCTGATGCGCCCGGGCCGGTTCGACCGGCAGGTGGTCGTGCCAAAGCCCGACGTCCGGGGCAGGGAGCAGATCCTGGGGGTCCACACGAGGAAGATCCCCCTGGGCGAGGACGTCAACCTCGAGACCCTGGCCAAGGGGACGCCGGGGTTCACCGGGGCCGACCTGGCGAACCTGTGCAACGAGGCCGCCCTGTACGCGGCCAGCCGCAACATGGTCAAGGTGTCGATGGACTGCTTCGAGATGGCCAAGGACAAGGTGATGATGGGGCGGGAGCGCCGCTCGATGATCATCAGCGAGGAGGAGAAGCGGTCGACCGCGTACCACGAGGCGGGGCACGCGATCGTCGCCAGCCTGACCCCGGGCGCAGACCCGATCCACAAGGTGAGCATCATCCCCCGGGGGATGGCGCTCGGCGTCACGCAGCAGCTCCCGATCGACGAGCGGCACACCTACTCGAAGGAGTACCTGAAGAGCAACATCACCATCCTCATGGGCGGAAGGGTGGCCGAGGAGCTCGTGCGCGGCGAGCTGACGACCGGCGCCGGGAACGACCTGGAGCGCGCAACGGCGCTCGCGCGGAAGATGGTCTGCGAGTGGGGGATGAGCGACAAGCTGGGGCCCGTGACGTTCGGGCAGAAGCAGGAGGCCATCTTCCTGGGGCGGGATTTCAACCGCCACCAGGACTACAGCGAGGCGACCGCGCGGGACATCGACCAGGAGGTCCACGGCATCGTGACGTCCTGCTACGAACGGGCGAAGACGATCCTGCGAAAGCATCTCCACGTGCTGCACAACGTGGCGAAGACCCTTCTGGAAAAGGAAGTCATGGACGGCGCGGAGATCCACAGGATGATCGAGGAGGGGGTCGCCGGGGGGCACGGCGGCTCGCCGGAAGAAGCCGGGGCCCCCGCCTGAAGCGTTTCGTCGTCCCGGTCCCGGGAGGCCGTCTCGACCTGACCGGCCCGCCGCTGATCATGGGGATCCTGAACGTCACGCCGGACTCGTTCTCGGACGGCGGCTCCTTCCGCTCACCCCGGGAGGCGGCGGAGCGAGGCTTCGAGATGGCGGAGGACGGCGCGGCGATCATCGACGTCGGGGGCGAGTCGACACGCCCCGGGTCGGAACCGGTCGCGGCGGAGGAGGAGCTGCGGAGGGTCCTGCCGGTGCTCCGCGAGCTCTCCGGGAAAACGAAGGCGGTCCTCTCCATCGACACGACGAAGGCGGCCGTGGCCGGGGAGGCGATCGCGGCGGGGGCACGGATCGTCAACGACACGAGCGCCCTCGCGGACGACCCCGATATGGCTGCCGTCGTCCGCGATTCGGGCTGCGCGGTGATCCTGATGCATCGGAGGGGCGTCCCCGCTACGATGCAGCTGCGGCCGCATTACGAT
The DNA here is from genome assembly GCA_964612075.1 of uncultured bacterium. Lineage (GTDB taxonomy): Bacteria > Desulfobacterota > Deferrimicrobia > Deferrimicrobiales > Deferrimicrobiaceae > UBA2219. Next base: position 36,749 of record CAZTFC010000019.1, on the reverse strand, counting down.
TCGCTGTTCGGCGAGCTGATCCCCGAGCTGTCCGGAAGGGTCGACTTCGCGACGGCTTCGGGCATCGATCGGGAGCGGATCCTCGTCGACCCGGGGATCGGGTTCGGGAAACGCCTCGAGGACAATCTGGAGCTGCACCGGGGGCTGGGCCGGATCGGGGCGCTCGGGAGGCCGATCGTGTTCGGTCCCTCGCGAAAGGGATTCATCGGGACGTTGACGGGCCGTCCCCCGCTCGAACGGGTTTTCGGCACGGCGGCGTCCGTGGCCATCGCGGTGATGAACGGCGCGCACATCCTGCGCGTCCACGACGTGAAGGAGATGCGGGAGGTGATCCGGGTGGCCGCCGCGATCCGGGGGGACGGGGAGTGATCGACGGGCTTCTTTCCATGCGTGCGGTGGACTTCCTGGACATCCTGCTGGTCTCCTTCATCGTCTACTGGCTGCTCCTTTTCATCCGAGGGACGCGCGCCGTCCAGATGCTGCTCGGCCTGCTGATCCTGATGGTCATGTACGTCATCTCGAAAAAGGCCGGGATGGTCACGTTCCAGTGGCTCGTGGGAAACTTCCTCGGGAACATCCTCGTCGTCCTCGTGGTGATTTTCCAAAGCGAGATCCGCAGGGCCCTCGCCAAGATCGGCCAATGGCAGCTGCTGGGGGGCAACAGGGCGGCCCCCGGCCCGGGCGTCCTCGAAGAGCTCGGGAAGAGCGCCTTCCGGCTGGCGGGCAACCGCATCGGCGCCATATTCCTTCTCGAGCGGAAGGTCGGCCTCGCGGATTTCGTGGAGCACGGGAAGAGGCTCGACGCCGTCTTCAGCCGGGAGCTGGCGGAGGCGATCTTCTCGGTGAGTTCCCCCATACACGACGGCGCGGCGGTCGTCCGCGGGAACCGGATCGAGGCCGCAGGCGTCATCCTGCCCATCCCGCCCCCGTCGCTGGAGACCCAGGGCATGGGAACGCGCCACCGGGCCGCCTTCGGGGCGGCTTCCGAGACCGACGCCGTGGCCGTGGTGGTGTCCGAGGAAACGGGGAACGTCACGGTCTTCAGCAACAGGATCGTGAGGCGGGCGGATTCTCCGGAGGAGCTGCGCTCCATCCTGGGGCGCCTCTTCGGGGAGGAAAAGGTCCCGGATGCGAGCGCCTGACTTCCTTCGAAGCCCGGTGCGGTTCGCCGGGAGGAACCTGCCCCTGAAGCTCCTGGCCCTTGCGCTGGCGGTCTCCACGTGGTGGTTCGTCGCCGGGGAGAGCAAGGTGCTGGTCGCTTTCAACGTCCCGCTGGAGATCCGCAACGTCCCGAGGGGAATGACGCTGACCAACCAGGTGGACAGCCAGGTCGAGGTGCGGCTCCAGGGACCGTCATCCCTTCTCGCCGGTTTCAAGTCGTCGGACATCTCCATGGCGCTCGACCTCGGAAACGGCAGGACCGGCCGGCAGACCGTGAAATTCGACGTCCGCGCGGTGAAAGTTCCGCCGGGCATCCAGGTGCAGAGGATCTTTCCCCAGGAGATCGACGTCGTCCTCGAGAAGACGGAGCGGCGGTCGATCCCGGTCTCCTTGAGGATCAAGGGAGGGAAAAACCTGCGGAGCCGCATCCGAAGCATCGAGATCGACCCGCCGGAGGTCGAAGTGGAGGCGCTGCCGGCGGAGTTCTCCCGCATGCCGGTCGCCTACACCGAGGAGATCGTGCTGGAGCCCGACGTGGACACGCTCTCCGCGGTCGCCCGGGTGGAATTGCGCGAGGCGCATGCTAAAATCATCGGGGAAAAGAGCGTCCGCGTGAAGATCCACTTCCGGCAATAGGAGACCTCCCGTGCCAAGAAAGCTATTCGGAACGGACGGCGTGCGCGGGGTCGCGAACACCGAGCCGATGACGGTCGAGACCGCCATCGCCTTGGGCCAGGCGGCCGCGCACATCTTCCAGGACAAGGGGGGCAGCCGCCACAAGATCCTCATCGGGAAGGACACGCGCCTTTCCGGGTACATGTTCGAGACGGCGCTCTCGGCGGGGATCTGCGCCATGGGAGGGGAAGTGCTGCTCGTCGGGCCGATGCCGACCCCCGGGATCGCGTTCCTGACCCATTCGATGCGCGCCGACGCCGGGGTGGTGATCTCCGCGTCGCACAACCCGTACCCCGACAACGGGATCAAGTTCTTCGGCAGGGACGGGTTCAAGCTTCCGGACGAGGTGGAGTCCCGGATCGAGGCGCTGATGTTCGGCGACCACCTCAGGGAGAACCGCCCCCCTTCGCCGGAGATCGGCAGGGCGCACCGGATCGACGACGCCACGGGACGCTACATCGTCTACCTGAAGAACACGTTCCCGGCCCACCTGTCGCTCGACGGCCTCCGGCTCGTGGTGGACTGCGCCAACGGTGCGGCGTACCGGATCGCCCCCCAGGTGTTCTCGGAGCTGGGCGCCGAGGTCATCACGATCGGGGCGTCGCCGAACGGCCTGAACATCAACGAGCAGTGCGGCTCCCTCTACCCGGAGGTCGTCGCGCAGAAGGTGAGGGAGTCCAGGGCGGACCTCGGGATCTCGCTCGACGGCGACGCCGACCGCGTGATCCTGGTCGACCACCATGGGGAGGTGCAGGACGGCGACCGGATCATGGCCGTCTGCGCAGAATCGCTCGCCCGCAAGAAGAGGCTCGCGCGGAACACGGTGGTCGCCACCGTGATGAGCAACATCGGGCTGGAGATCTTCCTGAAGGAGCGGAAGATCAAGATGGTCCGGTCGGCGGTGGGGGACCGCTTCGTGATCGAGGCGATGCGCGCGGGCGGATACAATTTCGGAGGGGAGCAGTCGGGCCACCTGGTCTTCCTCGACCACGCCACGACGGGGGACGGCGTGCTGGCCGCCCTCCAGGTGCTCTCCGTGATGGTGGAGAGGGGGAAAAAGGCGTCCGAACTGGCGTCGGACCTGGTCGCCTACCCCCAGATGCTTCTCAACGTCCGGATGAAGCAGCGCATCCCCCTGGAATCGATGAAGGGGTTCCAGAAGGCCAAAGGGGAGTTCGAGAGGATGCTTCGGGGCAGAGGCCGGATCGTCGTCCGGTACAGCGGGACGGAGCCGCTGCTCCGCGTCATGGCGGAAGGGGAGAACCGTCCCGAGGTGGAGGCGATCGTCAAGACGCTCGCGGAGAAGGCGAAAGAGGAAGGACGCTGACCGGATGGGGAAACTGCTCGGGGTCAACATCGACCACGTGGCGACGCTCCGGCAGGCCCGGAGGGGGCGCTTTCCCGACCCCGCCGCCGCCGCCGCGATCGCCGAACTGTCCGGAGCGGACGGGATCACGGTGCACTTGAGGGAAGACCGGCGTCACATACAGGACCGGGACCTCGAGGCGCTTTCGGGCGTCGTGACCACACGGATCAACCTGGAGATGGCGGCCACGGAAGAGATGACCCGCATCGCCCGGGATTTCAGGCCGCGTTCCGCGACGCTCGTGCCCGAACGGAGGGAGGAGATCACCACCGAGGGCGGGCTCGACGCGCTTTCGCAACCCGATGTCCTTTCCCGGACGGCGGCGGCCCTCAAGGAAAAGGGGATTGTCGTCAGCATGTTCATCGACCCCGACCTGGACCAGGTCCGGGCGTCACGCGACGCCGGGGCGGACGCGATCGAGATCCACACCGGCGCCTATTGCGATGCGTTCCGCCTGGGGAGGCACGAAGCGGAGCTGTCCCGCATCCGGGCGGCGGCATCGTACGCCGATTCACTGGGTCTTCAGGTGGTCGCGGGGCACGGGCTCGACGTCCGGAACATCGTGCCCGTGCTCGAGGTGGGGCAGATCCGGGAGTTCAACATCGGCCACAGCATCATCGCCCGGGCGCTGTTCCTCGGGCTGGCCGCGGCCGTCAGGGAGATCGCCGACCTGGTCCACGGGGCGTGAATTGAACGCCATCCTCGGCATCGGCGTGGACATCGTGGAAATCTCTCGCGTGGAGCGGCTCGTGCAACGGTACGACTCGCGCTTCCTGTCGCGCGTGTTCACGGGAAACGAGTCGAGATACGCGATGGGAAGCGCGAACTACGCGGAACGGCTCGCCGGGCGGTTCGCCGTGAAGGAGGCGGTCCTCAAGGCGCTTGGCACGGGGAAGAGCGGCGGGATCCTGTGGCAGGACATCGAGACGCTGCCGGGCCCCGCCGGGAAGCCCGTCGTCCGCCTGCACGGGCAGGCGGTCCGCTGGGCGAAGTGGAAGGGAGGCGGCCAGGTCCATGTGTCCATCTCCCACGATGGCGGGAAGGCGATCGCGTTCGTCATAATCGAAAGGTCCGGGGGTGCGAAGGAATGAAAGTGGCGACGGCGCGACAGATGGCCGACCTGGACAAAACGGCGATCCAGCACTACGGCATTCCCGCCCTCGTGCTGATGGAGAACGCCGGGAGGTCCTGCGCCGACCGGATCCTCCGCATCCTCGAGGACAAGGTGGGGGCGCCCCAGGAGGCGTCCGTCGCGGTCGTCTGCGGCAAGGGCAACAACGGCGGGGACGGCATGGTGATCGCCCGTCACCTCCACAATCGCGGGGTCTACGTCGAGGTGTTCCTCCTCGGGGAGACGGAGGATCTCTCGAGGGACGCCCGGACCCAGGCCGAGATCCTCAGGAAGCTCGACCTCGAGGTCCGCGTCATCCGGGACACGGAGGGGGTGGAGGACCTCCGCTCCTACCTGGAGGAGGTCCACCTCTGCGTCGACGCCATCCTGGGGACCGGCATCTCCTCCCCGCTGGCCGGCATCGTGCGGGAGGTGGTGGAAGTGATCAACCTGTCGCTGGCGACCGTGTTCGCCGTCGACATCCCGAGCGGCATCGACGCCACGACGGGCCGGATTCTCGGGGAGGCGATCCGGGCGGACTACACGGGCGTCCTCGGGCTGCCGAAGATCGGGAACGTCATCCTGCCCGGGTCGATCCACTGCGGCGAGACGGAGATCTACGACATCGGCATCCCCTCGAGGGCGGTCTTCGAAGCGGAGATCAAGACGGAGACGCTCGAGGAACCGGTCGTCAAGAGCATGCTTTCCGTCCGCCCCCCGGACTTCCACAAGGGGGACGCGGGCCGCGTCTTCATCGTCGGCGGGTCGCCGGGCATGACGGGAGCGCCCTGCCTCTCGGGCCTTGCGTCGCTGCGCATGGGGGCGGGGCTCGTCACCGTGGCCGTCCCGGCGTCCCTGCGCCCGATCGTCGAGTCGAAGCAGATGGAGGTGATGAGCGTCGGCGTGCCCGACGGCGGCGGCGGGTATTTCACCCCGGAGATGATCCCCGCCCTCCTGGACGCCATCGCGCGGGCCGACTTCGTCGTCGTCGGCCCGGGGCTCGGCTTGACGGACAGCTCTCCACGGTTCCTCAAGGAGCTGCTTCCCAGGCTCAAGGTCCCCTTCCTGCTCGACGCGGACGCCCTGAACGCGCTGGAGGGGCAGGTCGACGCGCTGCAGACCGCCGGGGCGACGTGCATCGTCACCCCGCACACGGGGGAGATGTCGCGGCTCACCAGGGAATCCGTCGAGGCGATCGAGGCGAGCCGGCTCGATTCGGCGAGGCACCTCGCGGAGGAGGAGAGCGTCACCGTGGTGCTGAAAGGGGCCCGGACGGTCGTCGCGACGCCGAAGGGGGACATCTTCATCAACATGTCCGGGAACCCGTACATGGCCTCCGCCGGCATGGGGGACGCCCTGACCGGGATGATCGCCGCCCTCGCTTCCCAGGGGCTTTCCACCACGGACGCGGCCTGCGCCGGGGTCTTTCTTCACGGGCTGTCGGCGGACCTGCTCGTGCGGAAACACCCGATGACGCCGGTCACCGCGTCGGACGTCATCGGGAACATCAAGGGGGCACTGCAGCACACCATGGACGAGCTGCCGCCGGAAGAGTGATCCTGCGACTGACTTCCGGGTCCCCCGAAGACACCTTCGAGATCGCGCGGCTCCTGGGGGCCTCCCTCGTCCCCGGGGACGTCGTCGCCCTCACGGGCGACCTCGGCGCGGGAAAGACCGTTTTCTGCAAGGGGATCGGCGCCGCATTGGGGATCCCCCCCGAACGCGTCACGAGCCCCACCTTCACCATCGTCACGGAGCACGAGGGGACCCCTCCCCTGGTCCACGTGGACGTGTACCGGATCGACACCGTCCGGGAGGCGGTCGGGATCGGGCTGGACGAGACGCTTTCCGGCAGCGACGCGGTGTGCGTCGTCGAATGGGCCGAAAAGCTGGAGGAATTGTTGCCAACGGACTGTATCCGGGTTACATTTACCATTTCGGGAGACGAAGGCAGGGAGATCGCGATTTCGGCGCCGGACCGGGAACGGTTCGCCGTTTTCCGGGGCCGGTCCGAACGTTTTTCAGCTTAGCGGGAGGTCGAATCGGTCCATGGCACTGATCGTCCAGAAATACGGAGGCACCTCCGTCGGCACCATCGAAAAGATAAAGAACTGCGCGATACGCGTGGCGAAAACCCGCGACGCCGGCAACGACGTCGTCGTCGTGGTCTCCGCGATGTCGGGGGAGACGAACCGGCTCCTCGGGCTGGCGCACCAGATCGCCGAGATCCCGAACGAGCGGGAGCTCGACGTCGTCGCATCGACGGGCGAGCAGGTGACGATCGGCCTGCTGGCGATCGCGCTGACGGAGATGGGGTACAAGGCCAGGTCGTTCTGCGGCTTCCAGATACCCATCCGCACCGACGAAGCGTACGTCAAGGCGCGGATCAGGTCGATCGAGGGCGACACGATCCGCAAGGCCCTGAAGGAAGGGTACGTCGCGGTGGTGGCCGGCTTCCAGGGGATCGACGAAACGGGGTCGATCACGACGCTCGGGCGCGGCGGGTCCGACACCAGCGCCGTGGCCGTCGCCGCCGCCCTGAAAGCGGATGTCTGCGAGATCTACACGGACGTGGACGGCGTCTACACGACCGACCCCAACATCTGCTCCGACGCGCGCAAGCTCGAAAAGATCTCCTTCGAGGAGATGCTCGAGCTGGCGTCGCTCGGCGCGAAGGTGCTGCAGATCCGATCGGTCGAATTCGGGATGAAATACGGGGTGCGGATCCACGTCCGCTCCTCGTTCAACGATAACCAGGGCACGATCGTGACCACGGAGGACGAGATCATGGAAACGGCGGTGGTGTCGGGCGTTGCGTACAGCAAGAACGAGGCGAAGGTCACGATCGTGAAGGTCCCCGACAAGCCGGGGATCGCCGCCCGGATCTTCAGGGCGCTCTCCGAGGCGAAGATCGTGGTCGACGTCATCGTCCAGAACGTGTCCGTCACCGGCCACACCGACCTGACCTTCACCGTCGGGCGGACCGATTTCAAGAAGGCGATGGCGATCACCGAGAAGGCCGCCGTCGAGATCGGCGCGGAGAAGGTGGTAGGTGACGACCGGATCGCCAAGGTGTCCATCGTCGGCATGGCGATGCGGTCCCATTCGGGCGTCGCGACGAAGGTGTTCGAGACGCTCGCGGCGGAGGGGATCAACATCCTGGGGATCAGCACCTCCGAGATCAAGATTTCCGTGCTCATCGACGAAAAGTACACGGAGCTGGCCGTCCGGGTCCTCCACGGCGCGTTCGGCCTCGGGAACCCCTCCGCATGAAGACGGTCTACCTTTACGACACGACGCTCCGGGACGGGACGCAGATGCGGGAGGTGTCCCTCTCGGTCCTGGACAAGATCAAGATCGCCGAGAAGCTCGACGAGTTCGGCATCCACTACATCGAGGGGGGATACCCGGGCAGCAACCCGAAGGACATGGAGTTCTTCGAGCGGGTCCGCGGGATGCGCTGGAGGAATTCCGCGATCTGCGCCTTCGGGATGACCCGCAGGGTCGGCAAGAAGGTCGAGGACGACGCGAACATCAAGGCGATGCTGGGGGCCGGCACGCCGGTCATCACCGTGGTCGGGAAATCGTGGGATTTCCACGTCACCGAGGCGCTGCGGACCACCCTCGAGGAGAACCTCGCCTCCGTATTCGAATCCGTGCAGTACCTGAAGAAGCGCACCGACAAGGTGTTCTTCGACGCGGAGCATTATTTCGACGGGTACCTGAAAAACCAGAAGTACGCCCTGAAGGTGCTCTCCGTCGCGGCCGAGGCCGGGGCGGACTGCCTGGTCCTGTGCGACACCAACGGCGGGACGATCACCTCCGAGATCGCCCGGATCGTCAGGGAGACGAAGAAGTCCGTCGCCGTTCCGCTGGGCATCCACACGCACAACGACGGGGAGATGGCGGTGGCCAACACCATCGCGGCCGTCGAGAACGGCGCCATACAGGTCCAGGGAACGATCAACGGCTACGGGGAGCGGTGCGGGAATGCCAACCTGTGCTCCATCATCCCCGCGCTCCACCTGAAGCTGGAGCGGAAAGCCCTGCCGGAAGGCAACTTGAGGAAACTTTACGCGGTTTCGCGTTTCGTGGCGGAAGCCTCGAACATGGGGCAGTGGCTTCACCAGCCCTACGTGGGCGATGCCGCCTTCGCGCACAAGGGCGGGATGCACGTCTCCGCCATACGGCGCCACCCCCTGACGTACGAGCACATCGATCCGGAAGCCGTGGGAAACCGCCGTCACGTGCTCGTTTCCGACCTTTCCGGCCGCAGCAACATCCTCTCGAAGATCCAGGAGCGGGGCCTCAAGTTCGCGGCGAAGGATCCGAACGCCGAAAAGATCCTCGCGGAGATCAAGGACCTGGAGCACAAGGGGTACCAGTTCGAGGGCGCCGACGCCTCGTTCGAGCTGCTGGCCCGCCGGGCGCTGGGGGAGCACGAACCGTTTTTCGAACTCAAAGGGTTCCGGGTCATAGACGAAAAACGGTCCGAAGGGGAGGCTCCCATCGCCGAGGCCACCATCATGATCGCGGTGGGGGACCGGGTGGAGCACACCGCGGCCATGGGGAACGGCCCCGTGAACGCCATGGACAACGCCCTCCGGAAGGCGTTGGAGAAATTCTACCCGGAAGTCGCGCAAGTGCGGCTGATCGACTACAAGGTCCGCGTCATCCAGCAGGGAGGCACCGGCTCGTCGGTACGCGTCTTGATACATTCCGGGGACGGGGAGTCCAACTGGGGTACCGTCGGGGTGTCGCACAACATCATCGAAGCGTCCTGGCAGGCACTGGTGGACAGCATCCGGTTCAAGCTCTGGAGGACGCGCCGTGAACAGCCCCGGGAAAGGGACGCGGGAGAGTAGCGGGGGAAAACAAAGGTCTTACCTGTTCCTTTCCATGATCCTTCTGGTCTGGAATACCGCGGCGACCGGCGCATTCCTGTTCCAGACCGGGTTCCCTTCGGCGGAACATGCCGGTGGGGCGGCCAGGGTATTCCAACCGCCGTTATCGACCGGGCCCCATGACGACACGATTTCTTCCCGCAACGCCCCTCTTACCGTAAAACAAAAATATCTTATTGGAAAACGTGTAGATATAAATAAAGCCTTGAAGGAAGAAATCAGCACCTTGCCCGGTGTTTCCGACGCGATGGCGGAAGCGATCGTCGCGGAACGGGAGCGGCTCGGGAAGTTCCGTTCTCCGCAGGACCTGATGCGGGTGAAGGGAATCAAGGAAAAACGCCTGAAGAAAATCCTTCCCTTTCTGGAGAAGATGGAGAATAATTGATATAAATAGTCAAGTAATTCCTTGGGCAGGGGGAGCCATGTTCCGCTCGATCAGGAACGACATCCGGGTCATCTTCGAACGGGACCCGGCGGCCCGGAGCGTAGCCGAAATCCTTCTGTGCTACCCCGGCTTCCACGCCGTCCGGTTCCATCACGCTGCCCACTGGCTCTGGATTCACGGCATCAAGGTGCCGGCCCGGTTCCTTTCCCACATCTCGCGCGCCCTGACGGGGATAGAGATCCATCCGGGCGCCACGATCGGGGAGGGTTTCTTCATCGACCACGGTATGGGGGTCGTCATCGGCGAGACGACCGAGATCGGCGCCAACGTCACGCTTTATCACGGCGTGACCCTCGGGGGGACCACCTGGAACAAGGGGAAGCGCCACCCCACGATCGAGGACAATGTCATCATCGGGGCGGGGGCCGCGGTGCTCGGGAACATCCGGGTCGGGAGGGACTCGAAGATCGGGTCCGGATCCGTGGTCAACCGCGACGTCCCCCCGAACTCCACGGTCGTCGGCATTCCCGGTCGCGTCGTCTTCAGGGAGGGGAGCGTCTATGCCGATCCGGCGGGCGTGGGCGGTACGCCCGATCCGGAGGGGAAGGCGATCCGGTGCCTGACAGAGCAGATCCTCTCGCTGGAAAACCGGCTCGAGCGCCTCACGAACGAGTTGGAATCGATGAAGGAGTCCGATAAGGTGAGGCCGGCCTCATGAAAGTCACCACGCGAGGCAGATATGCCGTGATGGCGCTGGTTTCGCTTGCCGAGTATTCGCGGGGAAACCCCGTCCCGATCCAGTTCATCGCGCGGCAGGATTCCATCCCGGAGTCCTACCTGCAGCAATTGTTCCTTCGACTGCGCAAAAAGAATATCGTGAAAAGCGTCCGGGGTCCCGGAGGGGGGTTCATCCTTTCGAGGCACCCTTCCGAGATCACGGTGGGGGAGATCATCCGGACGGCGGAGGGCAGGCAGGCGGCCGTCGGCTGCAGGAGAACCGGCAGGCAGTGCAGCATGATCAACAGGTGCCGCACCCAGGGGATGTGGGACGCCCTCGAGGGGCGGATCGACGAGTTCCTCGACTCCATTTCTCTCGAGGACCTGTTCGATGAAGAAAGAACGGAATCGGCCCGGGAGGCGAAAGCATGAGGAGGGTGTATTTCGACCATAACGCGACGACCCCGGTCCACCCGGAAGTGGCCGAAGCCGTTCGGCCGTTCCTGGAGGAACGGTTCGGAAACCCGTCGAGCATCCACTACGCGGGCAGGGACATCCGCAAGGCCGTGGAGGACGCCAGGGAGGAGATCGCCGCCTTCTACGGCTGTCACCCTCTCGAGATCGTCTTCACCAGCTCGGGGACCGAAAGCGACAACCTCGCCCTGAAAGGGGTGGCGTACCTGGAAGGGAACCGGGGGAAGCACATCGTCACCTCGCAGGTGGAGCACCCGGCGGTGCTGAACACGTGCCATTTCCTGGAAAGCCAGGGGTTCCGGGTGACCTACGTCCCGGTGAACCGGCAGGGGATCGTCGAGCCGGAGAGCGTCCGGAAGGCGATCGTGCCCGACACGGTCCTCGTCTCCATCATGGCGTCGAACAACGAGACCGGCTGCCTGATGCCCATCGCCGAGATCGGGGAGATCGCCAGGAAGGCCGGAGTCCTGATGCACACGGACGCTGTTCAGGCCACGGGGAAGATGCCGCTGGACTGGAAAAACCTGCCGGTGGACCTGCTTACCTTCTCCGGGCACAAGATCAACGGGCTGAAAGGGGCCGGAGGGCTGATCGTCCGCAAGGGCGTGACGATCGCGCCCGTCATCCACGGCGGACACCAGGAAAGGGGGCTGCGCGGGGGAACGGAGAACGTCGTCGGAATCGTCGCCATGGGGAAGGCCTTCTCGCTCCTGAGGAAGAACATGGACGCCGACGTCGCGGAGGTCCGGCGGCTCAGGGACTCCCTCGAGCGCGCCCTCTTCGACCGCATCCCCGACCTCGTGCTCAACGGCCACCCGACGCTCCGGATGCCGAACACGGTGAACATCTCCTTCCGGTTCGTCGAGGGCGAGGCGCTCCTCCTGAACCTCGACATGATGGGGATCGCATGCTCCTCCGGTTCCGCCTGCACCTCGGGCTCCCTGGAGGCGTCCCCGGTGCTCCTCGCGATGGGGGCCGATCCGACCGATTCCCAGGGGGCGCTGCGGTTCTCCCTCGGGTACGGGAACACCGACGAGGACGTGTCCTATGCCGTGGATGCGATCGAGAAGGTCGTGAACAAGCTCCGGGCGATGTCGCCCCTCTACAACGCGCGGGAGGCGAAGGCGAGATGAGCGGGAGACGCATCCTCGCGGCGATGAGCGGGGGGGTCGATTCCTCCGTCGCGGCGCTGCTGCTGAAAAGGGAAGGATGGGACGTCGTCGGCGTGACGATGGACCTGTACGAGCGCCCCCGTGTCGAACGCGACCGGGACACGGCCTGCTGCTCGCTCGACGACCTGTACGACGCCCGCAGGGTCTGCGACCTGCTGGGGATCCCGCATTACACGCTGAACCTCCGGGAGGAATTCCGCCGCGGGGTGATCGAGCCGTTCGTCGAAGAATACAGGGCGGGGAGAACGCCGAACCCCTGCATCCTGTGCAACGAGAACCTCAAATTCCGGGCTCTCCTGCGGAAGGCGGACGAGCTGGGGGCGGAGGGGGTCGCGACGGGGCACTACGCCGTGATCCGGAGGGATCCGGACGGGAGGTGCCGCCTCTTCGCCGCCCCCGACGGGACGAAGGACCAGTCGTATTTCCTCTTTTCGCTCGACAGCGGGCGCCTGGGGCGTATCCGTTTCCCCGTTGGGGAGACGCCCAAGGAGGAGGTGCGCCGGATCGCGTCGGAAGCGGGGCTTCCCCTCTACGAGAAGAAGGAAAGCCAGGACATCTGCTTCGTCGGCGACGGATCCTACCCGGAATTCCTCGAGCACAGGGGGATCCGGGAAGAGGGGGGAAGGTTCGTGGACCGCGAAGGCAACTTCCTGGGAAACCACAAGGGAATCCTCCATTACACGATAGGGCAGAGGAAAGGGCTGGGGATCGCCTCCCGGACGCCGCTGTACGTGGTCGCAATCGACGCCGGGAAGAACGAGGTCGTCCTCGGCCCGGCGGACGGCACGTTCTCCCAGGGAGCCTCGGTCTCCGTGGCGACCTTCGTCGCCGGTGCGCCGCCGGCGGAGCGCTTTAGCGCCTCCGCGAGGATCCGGTACCGCCACCCCGCGGCGCCGTGCTCGGTCTCCGTCGCCGGCAAGCGGCTCGAGGTGCGGTTCGACGAGCCGCAGCGCAGCGTGACTCCCGGGCAGGCCCTCGTCCTCTACGACGGGGACGAGGTCCTCGGGGGCGGCTGGATCGAATGCGCAGAAGCCTTGCGGTCGTAACGGTCGGCTGCAAGGCCAACTTCGCCGATTCCGCCGGCATCGCGTCCGTCGCCGTCCGGGCGGGGTTCGAGCTGGTCCCCGGGACCGGACCGGCCGACGTATTCATCGTCAACAGCTGCACCGTCACCCACAAGGCCGACCGCGACTCCCGGGCGCTCGCCCGGCGGCTTCGCCGCGCGAATCCCCGGGCCGTGGTCGTGATGACGGGCTGCTACGCGCGGACCGCCCCCGACGACCGTGACGCCCTGCCGGAGGTGGACCACTGGATCGGGGGCGCCGATCCCGAGGCGCTTCCGGAGCTGCTCGCATCGCTGGCCGGCGCCGGGGAGCCGCCGGGGGAAGAGCCTTCCGCGGCCGTCGTCGACCGGCTTCTCGGCCATACCCGGACGTTCCTCAAGATCCAGGACGGCTGCGACGCCGTCTGCGCCTATTGCATCGTCCCGAAGGCGAGGGGGCCAAGCCGGTCGGTTCCCCTGAGGGTGGCCGTGGAATCGGCCCGCCGGGCGGAGCGCGACGGCGCCCGGGAGATCGTCCTCACCGGCATCCACGCGGGGCGGTACGGGGTCGACCGCGGAGAGGCCGACGGCCTGGCGGCGCTGATCGAGGAGCTGCTTTCGGCCACCTCGCTTTGCCGTTTCCGCCTGGGGTCCGTCGAGCCGCAGGAGATCACTCCGCGCCTCGTTGGGATATTGGCCGCCGGCGGCAGGGTCTGCCCGCACCTCCATGTCCCGATGCAGAGCGGTTCCGACGCGGTGCTCCGGAGAATGCGCCGGCCGTATACCCGAGGAGAGTATCGTGAGAAACTGCTGGCGATAGCGTCGGCGGTCCCGGAGGTGCGGCTGGGGGCGGACGTGATCGCGGGCTTCCCCGGCGAAACGGAACGGGACTTCGAAGAGACGCTGCGGGGGATCGCGGAGTGCCCGTTAAGCTATCTCCACGCGTTCCCGTATTCCCCCAGGGCGGGAACCGAGAGCGCCGGCCGGCCGGACGACGTGACGCCCGCGGACAAGAAGGGGAGGGTCGCGCTGCTGCGCGAGGCGGACGGGGAGATGCGCGGAAAATATCTCGAACGGCAGGTAGGGAGGACGCTGGCGGTGATCGCGGAATCGGCGCGGGAACGGGCCGGCGTCCGGGAGATGAGGGGGACGTCGGAGAACTACGCGGAAGTGGCTTTCCCTGCGGGAGGGCGCGCGGTGGGAGAGATCGTCTCCGTCCGTATCCTGTCGGCCGCCGCGGGGACGCTCCGGGGGGAGCGGTTGGGATGACGACGGCCGCGCTCGAGGAGCGCATCGGGTACCGTTTCCGTTCCCCGGAACTGCTGGAGGAAGCGCTGCGGCACGGCTCGGCGCAGTCGCGTGCGAGGGGGGAGCGGTCCTACGAACGGCTGGAGTTCCTCGGGGACGCGGTGCTCAACCTCTGCATCGCCTGCGACATCTACCGGATGCTCCCGCTGGCGGGGGAGGGGATCCTCACGAGAGCCAGGGCCGCCGTCATCAACAACCGCAACCTCGTCCAGATCGGGGAGCGGATCGGCGTGCCCGAATCCCTCACCATCGACCCGTCGGTGCGCAGGAAAGGGGCCAAGGGGATCACCCGGAAGATGATCGCGGACGCGGTCGAGGCCGTCATCGGCGCCATCTTCCTCGACGGCGGGTACGACGCCGCGTTCGCCTTCGTGCAGGGGCAGTTCCGCCTCCCCGATTTCATGAACGCCCTGGTGGAAGGCTTCGACGCGAAATCGAGGCTCCAGGAATGGTGCCAGAGGGAGGGGATCGAGCTGCCCGCGTACCGGCTGCTTTCCTCGGAAGGACCCGCCCACGAGAAGGTTTTCCGCGCCGAGGTTTCGGTCCGGGGGCACGCCTGCGCCGAGGGATCGGGCGGGTCCAAGAAAGAGGCGGAGACTTCCGCCGCCGCGGAGATGCTGGCCCGGCTGGCCGCCGCGGGAAAGGAGACCCTGTGAGCCCGAAATCCGGCTTCGTAGCCCTCCTCGGCCGCCCTAACGTCGGGAAGTCCACCCTGATGAACCGGATCCTGGGCGCCAAGGTCGCCATCGTGACGCCGAAGCCGCAGACCACGCGGGACCGGATCGCGGGGATCTACACGGACGAGCGTGGACAGATCATCTTCCTCGACAGCCCCGGGATCCACCGGCCGCACAGGGCGCTGAACGCCGCCATGGTGCGGACGGCGCAGCGGATCGGCGAGGAGGCCGACGTCGTCGCCCACCTGGTCGACGACCGGGAGATCGGAAAGGGGGGGGAGGACGCCCTCGTCCGGGAGCTCCTGTCGCGGCTTCCGGTACCCCGCCTCCTCGTGGTGAACAAGATCGACCGGATGGGGGCGGCCCTGGCGGAGGAGCGAAGGGCGGAGCTTGCCCGGGAAGGTTTCTACGCCAAGTCGTTCCTGGTGTCCGCCGCGAAGGGCACCGGCGTCGACGACCTGCTCTCCGCCCTGTTCGGGATGCTCCCCGAGGGCCCCGCGTTCTACCCCGAGGAGGACCTCACGGACCTTCCCATGCGCTTCATCGCCCAGGAGGTGATCCGGGAGAAGCTCTTCGGGCTGCTGGAGGAGGAGCTGCCGTACAGCGTCGCGGTGCAGATCCGGGAATACAAGGAAGACCAGGAGAAGGGGCTCGTCCGGATCCTGGCCGACATCCTCGTGGAGCGCGAGTCGCAGAAAGGGATCGTCATCGGGAAGGGCGGAGGCGTCCTGAAGAAAGTCGGGTCGGCGGCGCGTCTTGAACTGGAGAAAGAGACCGGCTGGCGGGTATACTTGGAGTTGTTCGTCAAAGTACAGAAGGAGTGGTCGAGGGACGAGAAGATGCTGAGGCGCCTCGGTTATGAGCCCGGCTGATTTCACCGTAGCCCTGGTGGGGCGGCCCAACGTCGGCAAGTCGACGCTGTTCAACCGGATCGCGGGGAAGAGGCGGGCCATCACGTTCGACCAGCCCGGCATCACCCGGGACCTGGTCGCGCTGCCGGCGGAGTACGACGGGCGCCGCTTCACCATCGTCGACACGGGGGGGTACGTCACGCGCAGCGGCGACGACCTCCTGCAGAAGGTTCGCGCGCAGGTCCTGCGGGCGATCTACGAATCCGACCTCGTGCTGTTCCTGGTCGACGCCCAGGACGGCCTCCTTCCCCTGGACAAGGAGATCGCCGGGATGCTCCGCGAGAGGGACAAGCCGTTCCTCCTCGTCGCGAACAAGGTCGACTCCAGGGAGGGGCGCGACGGAGCGGCGCAGTTCCACGCGCTCTCGGTGGAACGGGTGCTCGCCGTGTCGGCGGAGCACGGCACCGGCCTGGAAGAGGTCCTCGAGGAGATCGTGGACCGCATCCCGAAGCGGGAGGCCCAGGAGGAAGAGCCCGTCCCCGAGACCGCCGGAATCCCGAAGATCGCCGTGGTCGGGCGCCCCAACGTCGGGAAATCCACCCTGGTGAACTCCCTCGCCGGCTTCGAGAGGGTCATCGCCTCCGAGGTGCCAGGTACCACACGGGACTCCATCGACGTGATGATCCAGCGGGAAGACAAGCAGTACCTGCTGATCGATACGGCCGGGATCCGGGCGAAGCGCAAGACGGAAACGGTCATCGAGAAGATCTCCGTCCTCAAAAGCCTCGAATCGCTCAAGCGCTGCGACCTCGCCGTCCTCCTCATCGAGGGCCCGGAGGGGATGAACCACCAGGACCGGCAGATCCTCCGGTACGTGCTGAACGAGGAGCGGGCCGTGGTCGTCGCCGCGAACAAGGCCGACGGGTGGAAGGGGGAGGATGAGCGCCGGAAAGGGCTTCGCGCCATCCAGGAGTCGCTCGACTACGCCTCCTTCGCCCCGGTGGTCCCCACCGTGGCCACCACGGGGAAGGGAATGCCGGTCCTTTTCCGCAAGATCGAGGAAGCGATATCGAACTTCCGCCGCAGGGTCCCGACGGGGCACCTGAACCGCATGGCCCAGACCTTCCTGTTCGCGATCCCCATCCCTTCGCAGCGGGGCAGGAACCGCGCTTTCTACATGACGCAGATCGGGACGTCCCCGCCGTCGTTCGCGGTCTTCGTGAAGGACCGCCGGGGGATACCGGATTCCTACACCCGTTACCTGCAGAACTGCATCCGGGACCGTTTCGGCTTCGAGGGCTCCCCCATCCGCATCGTCTACAGGGAACGTTGATCGTCGTCCGTCACGCCCCATTTGCTTTATACTGTCACTTTAAACCCGATACGGAGCACCCGGGCGTCGGATGCGGCTGGCGGCGATCGACATCGGCACGAACACCATACGGATGATGGTGGCGGAACGCGAGAAGAAGGCCGTGCGGCCGCTGGCCCGTTTCCAGCGCATCGTCGGGCTGGGCCGCGCCCTGAGGGACACGGGGAACATCGGGGAGAAGGAGTTCCGCGAGGCGGTCGGGGCGCTGCGGGAGTTCCGCCGGGAGATGGACCGGCTGGGCGTCGACGCCTGCCGCTCCTGCGGCACCGCCTGCCTCAGGGAGGCGGGGAACCGCGACCGCTTCCTGTCCGCCGCGCTGGAGGCGGGGGTCGAAGTCGAGGTGATCGGGCCGGCCGAGGAAGGTCGCCTGGCATGGGAAGGCATCCGGTCCGCGATCCCGGGAAGGCCCGGAGACATCGCCATGGACGTCGGGGGCGGGAGCACGGAGTTCACGGCGGGCCCCCGGGAAGGGGAGTCGGTCAGCCTGCCCGTCGGCGTCGTCGTCCTGTCCTCCCTGCTGCCGCTTTCGGACCCGCCCCGGGACTGGGAATGGAAGGCGCTGACCCATTACGCGCAGCGGAGGGTCGACGACGGGACGGCGATTTTCGGCCGCCGGAGGAACCGGCGCATCATCGGCACCGCGGGGACCTTCACGACGCTGCTGGCGCTGGACCGGCGGATGACGCGCTACGACCCGGACCGCATCAACGGCGCGCGCCTGTCGAAGGAGGCCGTGCTGCGGTGGGCCGAACGGCTTTCCGCCATGACCGACGCCCGGCGCCTCCGGTTGCCGGGGATGGAGAAGGGGAGGGAAAGGTTCATGGTCCCGGGGATGGCCCTCATCTGCGCAGCGATCAAGCGGTTCGGCTCCGACGGCGTGACCGTCAGCGACGCGGGGATGCTGGAAGGGATCATCGCGGGGATCGATCCGGCGGAACAGAAACCGTGCAACCCTTGAAGGGAGGGGACATGAAGAACATTTCCGGCGAACCCGGGGACGGGCTGATGGAGGGATTGACGTTCGACGACGTGCTGCTGATTCCCGCGGAGTCCGACATCATCCCGAAGGACGTCGACGTCACCGTGAACCTCACGCCCGGAATCCAGATGAACATCCCGCTTCTGTCCTCGGCGATGGACACGGTCACCGAGTCCGATACCGCGATCGCCATGGCGCGGGAGGGGGGGATCGGCTTCCTCCACCGGAACAACAGCGCCGACGAGCAGGCGACCGAGGTCGACCGGGTCAAGAAATCCGAATCGGGGATGATCTCCGACCCGATCACGGTCGACCCGGACCAGAAGGTCTTCGAGGCGCTCGAGGTGATGAAGAAGTACCGGATCTCGGGGCTGCCGGTGACCCGCGACGGCAAGCTGGCGGGGATACTGACCAACCGGGACCTGCGCTTCGAGACGAACTTCGAGCAGCCGATCCGCAACGTGATGACGAAGGAGGACCTGGTGACCGTCCCCGTGGGGACGACGCTGGAGCAAGCCAGGGAGATCCTGCACAGGAACCGGATCGAGAAGCTCCTCGTGGTGGACTCCCGCAACAACCTCAAGGGGCTCATCACGATCAAGGACATCCTCAAGATCAAGAAATACCCCAACGCCTGCAAGGATTCCATGGGCCGGCTCCGCGTCGGCGCCGCCATCGGGGTGGGGCCGGGGTGGGAAGAGCGGCTCGACAAGCTCGTCAAGGCGGGATTGGACATCGTCTGCGTCGACACCGCCCACGGGCATTCCCGGGACGTCCTCCGGACCGTCAAGGCGATCCGATCGGAGTACAGGGACCTCCCCCTGATGGCCGGGAACGTCGCGACCGGCGAAGCCGCGGAGGCGCTGATCGAGGCGGGGGTCGACGCCGTCAAGGTGGGCGTGGGGCCGGGGTCCATCTGCACCACCCGCGTCGTGGCGGGCGTCGGCGTACCCCAGGTGACGGCGATCATGCTGTGCGCCCGGGCCGCGAAAAAGAAGGGGATCCCCGTCGTCGCCGACGGTGGGATCAAGTACTCGGGCGACATCACGAAGGCGATCGCCGCCGGCGCCTCGGCGGTGATGATCGGGTCCCTCTTCGCGGGCACCGAGGAGAGCCCCGGCGAGATGATCCTTTTCCAGGGCCGCTCCTACAAGGTGTACCGGGGCATGGGGTCCCTCGAGGCGATGCGCAAGGGAGGCCGGGACCGCTATTTCCAGGAGCATGTCGACACGATGAGCAAACTGGTCCCCGAGGGGATCGAGGGGCGGGTGCCGAACCGGGGGCCGCTGTCCGGCGTCATCTTCCAGCTCATCGGGGGCCTGAAGTCGGGCATGGGCTACGTGGGGGCGCGGAACATCGCGGAGCTCCAGCAGCGCGCCTCCTTCATGAAGATCACGCCCGCGGGCCTGAGGGAGAGCCACGTGCACGACGTCATCATCACCAAGGAAGCCCCGAATTACCGGGTGGAGTAGGCGCAAGCTTTGGAAAAAGGCATCCTCATCCTGGACTTCGGCTCGCAGTACACGATGCTGATCGCCCGGCGCGTCCGGGAGCTCAAGGTCTACAGCGAGATCCACCCCTTCAACGTCGGGATGGACGCGATACGCTCTTTCGACCCCTCCGGCATCATCCTGTCCGGCGGGCCGTCCAGCGTGTACGACGAGGGCGCCCCCCGGATACCGCGCGAGCTCCTTTCGCTCGGCGTCCCGGTGCTGGGGATCTGCTACGGGATGCAGCTCATCGCCGATCTCCTCGGCGGAGAGGTGGGGCGCTCCGCCGAGCGGGAATACGGCATCGCCCGCATCCGGGGGGAATGGGGCAGCCCCCTGTTCCTCGGCATCGAGGAGCTCCGCAAGGACATGGAGATCCCGGTGTGGATGAGCCACGGCGACCGGATCGAGCGGCTGCCGGAAGGGTTCTCCCCCATCGCCAGCTCGGCCAGCACCCCGGTGGCCGCCATGTCCAACCGGGAGGGGACGATCTTCGGCGTCCAGTTCCACCCCGAGGTGGCCCACACCCCCCGGGGGAGGGACATGCTGTCGAACTTCCTTTTCCGGGTCTGCGGACTTCACCCCTCATGGACGATGCAATCCTTCGCGGAGTCCGGCATCCGGAAGATCCGGGAAAAGGTCGGCGACGGAAAGGTGATCCTCGGCCTGTCGGGCGGGGTCGATTCCTCCGTCGCGGCCGTTCTGCTCCACAGGGCGATCGGTGAACGGCTCACGTGCATCTTCGTCAACAACGGGGTGCTGCGGAAAGGGGAGGCGGAGGAGGTCGTTCACACCTTCCGGGACACCGTCGGCCTGAGGCTCGAATACGTCGACGCCGAGGACCGGTTCCTCTCCGCGCTCGAGGGGGTCGAGGACCCGGAGCGGAAGCGGAAGGTCATCGGGGAGCTGTTCATCCGGGTCTTCGAGGAGGCGGCGCGGAAGATACCGGGCGCTGAGTTCCTCGGGCAGGGAACCCTCTACCCGGACGTGATCGAGAGCGTTTCCTTCAAGGGGCCGTCCGCCGTCATCAAGTCCCACCACAACGTCGGAGGGCTCCCGGAGAAGATGAAGCTCAAGCTGATCGAGCCGCTGCGGGAGCTGTTCAAGGACGAGGTCAGGGCGCTGGGCCGCGAGCTCGGGCTCCCCCCCGTCATCCTCGACCGCCAGCCGTTCCCGGGGCCGGGGCTCGCGGTCCGCATCCTCGGCGCCGTCACGAGGGAACGACTGAGGATCCTTCGGGACGCCGACGAGATCGTCGTGGAGGAGATCCGGAAGGCCGGGCTCTACGAGGCCATCTGGCAGTCCTTCGCCGTCCTGCTCCCGGTCAAGACCGTGGGGGTGATGGGCGACTTCCGCACCTACGAGAACGTCGCCGCCGTGCGGGCCGTCCAGAGCCAGGACGGGATGACGGCCGACTGGGTCCGCCTGCCCTACGACGTCCTCGAAACGATCTCCTCCAGGATCATCAACGAGGTGAAGGGGATCAACCGCGTCGTGTACGACGTCTCCTCCAAGCCTCCCGGAACGATAGAATGGGAATGAAGGGTTTCGTCCACCTCCACGTGCACTCGCAGTACAGCCTCCTCGACGGGACGATCCAGTTCGGCCCACTCGTCCGCCGCGTCAAGGAACTCGGGATGCCCGCCGTCGCGGTCACGGACCACGGCGGCATGATGGGCACGATCGAGTTCTACGAGGAGGCGAACAGGGGCGGGGTGAAGCCGATCATCGGGACGGAGATCTACGTCGCCCCCGGCTCGAGGGAGGAGAGGAAAGTCGCGCCCAACGGGGAGTACGCCTACCACCTGGTGCTCATTGCGGAGAACGCGGCGGGGTACCGGAACCTTCTCCGGCTCTCGTCCCTGGCCCAGACGGAAGGGTTCTATTACAAGCCGAGGGTCGACAAGGAGCTGCTGAAGAGGCACTCGGAAGGGCTGATCGCCCTGTCGGCCTGCCTCCAGGGGGAGATCCCGCTGTCGCTGGCCACGGAGGGGGAAGGCAAGGCGCTCGAGATCCTCGAGGAATACCGGTCGATCTTCGACGATGGGCGCTTCTTCCTGGAGATCCAGGACAACGGCCTCCCGGAACAGGACCGGATGAACCCGCGCATCATCGATCTGGCGAAACGCACGGGAACGCCGCTGGTCGCGACGAACGATTGCCACTACCTGAACCCTGAAGACGCCCGTTTCCACGAGATCCTTTTGTGCCTCCAGACCGGGAAGACGATCGGCGACCCGACCCGGATGCGCTTCGGGACCGACCAGTTCTATGTCAAGACGGCGCAGGAGTTCGAGCGCGCATTCGGCGCCTGCGCCCCGGAATCGCTGTCCAACACGCTGCTCATCGCAGAGCGGTGCGACGTGAAGATCGAGCTCGGCAGGCCCAGGATCCCCGAGTTCCAGCTCCTCCCGGGCGAAACCTCGGAACAGCGGCTGCGCAAGGACGCGGAGGAGGGGTTCCGGGAGCGCCTCGAGGAACGCAGGCGACGGGAAGGGGAGATGCCTCCCGGCCTCGAGGAGGAATACCGCCGCCGGCTCGACTACGAGCTCTCCGTGATCGAGAAGACCGGCTTTTCCGGATATTTCCTGATCGTCTCCGATTTCATCAAGTTCGCGAAGGCAAAGGGGATCCCCGTGGGCCCCGGCCGCGGGAGCGCCGCCGGAAGCCTCGTGGGCTTCTGCCTGCGGATCACCGAGGTCGATCCCATCCCCTACAAGCTCCTCTTCGAGCGGTTCCTCAACCCGGAACGGATCAGCCTACCCGACATCGACTGCGATTTCTGCAAGGACCGGCGCGACGAGGTGATCGCCTATGTGCAGGAGAAGTACGGGCGGGAGAACGTGGCGCAGCTCATCACGTTCGGGACGTGGAAGCCTCGCGCCGCGGTCCGGGACGTGGGAAGGGTCCTGGAGATGCCGTACGCCGATGTGGACCGGATCGCCAAGCTGATCCCCGCCGACCTGAAGATGACGCTGGAGAACGCCCCGAAGGCGGAGCCCCGGCTGAAGGAGATGATCGACTCCGACCCGAAGGTCGCGGAGCTGTTCCGGTACTCCATGCAGATCGAGGGGCGGTCGCGCCACGCCGGGACCCATGCCTCCGCCGTGGTGATCGCGAACGGACCGATCACGGACTATTCTCCCCTGTTCCGGCAGACGACCGGCGACATCACGACGCAGTACGAGATGAAGGCGGCCGAGAAGGTGGGGCTGGTCAAGTTCGACTTCCTGGGGCTGCGGACCCTGACGGCCATCCACGACACCCTCCGGCTCCTGAAGGAGCAGCGGGGACTCGAAATCGACCTGGCCTCGCTCCTCCTGAACGACAAGGAGACGTACGAGACGCTCTCCCGGGGCGACACGGCGGGCGTCTTCCAGAGCGAGAGCCCGGGGTTCACCGGGCTGATCGCGCGCCTCAAGCCCGACCGGTTCAACCACCTGATCGACATGATGGCGCTGTACCGGCCCGGGCCGCTGCAGAGCGGGATGGCGGACGATTTCGTGGAGAGGCGCCACGGGAGGAAAAAGGTCACCTACCCGCACCCGCGGCTCCAGGAGATCCTCAACGACACGTACGGCGTCATCGTCTACCAGGAACAGGTCATGGAGATCGGGAAGGCGCTGGCCGGCTTCACGATGGGGCAGGCCGACGTCCTGCGCAAGGCCATGGGGAAGAAGGACGACGCCCTGATGGAGAAGCAGAAAGGGCTGTTCCTGGAAGGGGCGCGCGCCAACGGGATCGACGAAAAGAAGGCGGCCGAGATCTTCGAGCTGGTGCGGCAGTTCGGCGGCTACGGGTTCAACAAGTCCCACAGCGCCGCGTACGCGCTGGTCGCGTACCAGACGGCCTGGCTGAAGACGCACTACCCGGTCGAGTTCTACAGCGCGCTGATGACGTCCGAGTCCGGCGACACCGACAAGATCATCCGGTACATCGCGCATTGCCGGGAGAAGGGGATCCCGATCCTTCCGCCGGACGTGAACGAGTCGCGGTACGCGTTCTTCCCTTCCGGCGGAAGCATCCGGTTCGGGCTGTCCGCCATCAAGGGTCTCGGCGCGTCGGCGGTCGAGTCGATCATCGAGGCGCGCGGCGACGGGCGGCCGTTCGATTCCATCCGCGATTTCCTCCACCGGATCGACCTGCACAAGGTGAACAAGCGCGCGCTGGAGAGTCTGATCAAGTCCGGGGCCCTCGATTCGCTCGATCCCGACCGGGGAAAGGTCTTCGCCGGGCTTCCCTCCCTGATGGAAGAGGCTCAGGCGGAAGTGCGCCGCAGGGAATCCGGCCAGTTCGCACTCTTCGGGGCCCCGGCGGACGAAAAGCCCGCCGACGCCAAGCCCGGAGGGAGAAGCGCCGCCCCGGCGCCGGAGACCTGGAACCGGCGGGAGCGCCTGCTGTACGAAAAGGAGGCGCTGGGATTCTACATCACCGGGCACCCCCTCGATTCCTACGCCGCGGAGATCTCGATGTACTCGAACTGCACGACGGCGTCGCTTCCGGGGCTGAAACCGGAAACGGAGGTGAAGATCGGCGGGATCGTCGCCCAGATGCGGGAACGGATCACCCGGAAAGGGGAGAAGATGGCCAACCTGGTGCTCGAGGACCTCGATGGGACGGTGGACGTGACGGTCTTCCAGAGGGTCTACCAGGAATGCCGGGACGTCCTGTCGAGCCCGGACCCGATCTTCGTCGTCGGGCGGCTGAAAGCGACGGACAAGGGGATCGAGATCCACGCCGACGAGGTGTTCCTCATGTCGAACGTGCGCGAGCGCCTCGCGAAATCGGTCCATTTCCGGCTCGACATGGGGCGGGCGGGAGTTCGCGACGTCGAGGAGCTGGCGAGGGCGATCCGGCGGCACCCGGGGGACAAGAAGGCGTACGTCCACATCGTGAGGGCGGGGGAATACGAGGCGGTCGTTTCGCTGCCCGATTCCCTCGGGGTCTCCCCCTCGCTCGACCTGGCGCGGGAGCTGAAAACCCGCTTCGGGTACGGCGTACTCCGCCTCCACTGATGCCGGCAGGCGGCCTCCGCATGGAACGCGCCTTCCTCGTCTACGCGCGCCGGAAACGGCTGCGCGGGCCCGCCTCGGTCCTGCACGTGTCCGAGGTGATGCGGGAACTCTCCGATCTCGTGAAGTCCGCCGGCGCCGGCGTGGCGGCTTCCCATGTCCAGACCGTCGACGCGGAGAACCCGGCGACGCTGGTGGGGAAGGGGACCATCGGGCAGCTGAAGGAAGCGATCGCGGAAAAGGGGGCGAACCTCGTCGTGTTCCAGAACCTCCTCAAGCCCAAGCAGCAGGCGCTGCTGGAGGAGGAGCTCGGGGTGAAGACGCTGGACCGGCGCGAGGTCATCCTCGATATCTTCGCCCAGAGGGCGCGCACCCGGGAGGGAAAGCTCCAGGTCGAGCTGGCGCAGCTCTCCTTCCGGCTGGGGCGGCTCGCGGGCGGACGGAAAGAGCTGTCCCGCCTGGGCGGCGGCATCGGGACGCGGGGACCGGGCGAGAAGAAGCTCGAGGAGGACCGCCGCCGCATCCGGCAGCAGATCCGGCAGATCGAGAAGGAGCTTTCGACCGTCCGGAGGACCCGCTCGCTCCATTACCAGCATCGCCGGGAAGTGGGGTACCCGGTGGTCGCGCTGGTGGGATACACCAACGCGGGGAAATCGACGCTGTTCAACCGTCTCACCGGTGCGGACGTCTTCGTCGCGGACAAGCTGTTCGCGACGCTCGATCCCACGGCCCGGAGGTTCCGGCTGCCGGGCGGACGGGAGGCCATCCTCGTCGACACGGTGGGATTCATCCACGACCTGCCGTCGGAGCTTCGGCAGGCCTTCCTGGCGACGCTGGAGGGGATCGGCGAGGCGGACCTCCTGCTCCACGTCGTCGACGGCAGCTCCGACTCGATGGAGAGCAACATCGCGTCCGTGGAATCCATCCTCGCGGAGCTTTCGTTCCGCGAGAAGCCGTTCCTCCTGGCGATGAACAAGCGCGACCTTTGCCTCCCCGGGCTGCCGAGCCCCTCCGGCGCCATCCGGATCTCCGCGAAGACGGGGGAGGGCGTCCCGGAACTGCTGACCGCCGTCGAAAGGGAGCTATGCCTGCACTGCCCGGAAAGAGCCGGTTCGACCAGGCCCGCCTGATCAACATCGCCAACTGCCTCACGGCGATGCGGGTGCTGCTCGTCCCGCTGTTCGTCTACCTCATCCTCATGGGGAGGGAGCGGGAAGCGCTCGTGGTCTTCGCCGTGTGCGGCCTCACCGACGGCCTCGACGGCATCCTCGCGCGGCGCCTGCGCCAGCGCACGCTGGTCGGGGCGTACCTCGACCCGATCGCGGACAAGCTGCTCATGGCCACCGCGTTCATCGTCCTCGCCTACATCAAGGTCGTCCCGCTGTGGCTCACCATCCTCGTGATCAGCAGGGACCTCTTCATCCTGGTCGGCAGCTCGCTGTACCTGATGCTGATCGATTCCACCGACATCCGGCCGACGACGGTCAGCAAGCTGAACACCGCGGTCCAGATCGTCACCGTCGTCTTTTTCCTGGCCCGGGCGGCGTTCCCCGGGGCGTCGCGCCTCCTGCCCGCCGGGGCCGGGGCGGCGGCATCCCACGCGCTCATCGGGCTGTGCGCCGTGACCACCGCCGTTTCGGGGGCGCAGTACCTCTACATGGGGATCCGGAAGCTCTCCGATGGGCAATGAGGGGGTGCGCGTCGAATCCGTCGCGGCGGGCGGGCTCGCGGCGGCGGCCGGCATGCGCCCGGGGGACCGGATCCTGTCGGTCTCGGGGCGGCCGGTCGGGGACCTGCTCGACCTGCATTTCCTGACCTCCCGCGCCCGGTTCGCCGTCCGCTGGAGGGGGGCTTCCGGGGAGATCCGCGAGAAGGCGTTCCGCCCCTCCGGGGCGCCGCTCGGGATCACGCCCGAGCCGATCCGGGTCCGGCGGTGCCGCAACCGGTGCATCTTCTGCTTCGTCCACCAGCTCCCGAAGGGCTTGAGGCCCGCCCTGTACGTCAAGGACGAGGACATCCGCCTCTCCTTCCTGCACGGGCAATACGTCACCTTTTCCGACCTGTCGGAGGAGGAAGAGCGCAAGATCGCGAGATACCGGCTCTCTCCGCTGTATGTCTCGATCCACACCGCCTCCCCGGACCTTCGCCGGCGCATGCTCGGCAACCCGCGGGCACGCGACGTCATGGAGGTGATGCGACGCCTGACCCGCGCGGGGATCGTCCTCCACGGTCAGATCGTCGTATGCCCCGGGATCAACGACGGGGAGGAGCTGCGCCGCACCCTGTCGCGGCTTTCGACGCTGCACCCGGGATTGCGGACCGTCGCCGTCGTCCCCGTGGGGCTTACGTCGCACCGCGCCGGTCTCCCGCCGCTTCGTCCCGTCACGCGGGAAGAGGCGCTGGAAACGCTCGATCTGCTCTCCGCGTTCCGGTTGGAGCGCGACGGGGAGCCGTTCGCCATGGCGGCCGACGAGTATTACCTCCTGGCGGGAAAGGCGATCCCCGGGAGGAAGGCCTACGGCTCCTTCGCCCAGATCGGCAACGGAGTGGGGCTGCTTCGGGCCTTCCGGGACGATTCCGCCGCCCTGTTCCGAAGGAAGCGATGGCCGGCCGGAGCCTCCGGCGGCACCGTGGTCACGGGAAAGTCCGCGGCCGGGATCGTGTCGGAATTCCTCCGGGATTTTTCGCGCAGGGCGGGCGCGTCGTTCCGGGCGGTGCCGGCGGCCAACCGCCTGATGGGGGAAAGCGTCACCGTGACCGGGCTGCTGGGAGGGGAGGACATCGTGTCCGCCGCCGCCGGAAAAGTCCGCGGAACGCTGTATATCCCGTCGGTTACGCTCCGGGACGCGGGGGACCTGCTTCTCGACGGCCTCACTCCCGACGACATCTCGCGCAGGCTGGGGAGCCCGGTCCGGATCTTCGAGCCCACCCCCCGGGGCTTCCACGAAGCGGTGTATTCCGGAAAACGCTCAATAAATCGTTGACATCGAAAGGCGGAGTCCGCTATATTCATTGATCTTGGACGACGTGGGACGGGCGATTAGCTCAGATGGTTAGAGTACCTGCTTGACATGCAGGGGGTCACTGGTTCAAGTCCAGTATCGCCCACCATTTTCACTCCCCGGCACGGCGCGATCCACGGGCGGCGAAGCCACCGGGCCGACGGCGCGCGGGGAGTTTTTTTTACTTGGGAAAACCGAAGGATTACGGTGAGATGACGCTTCTCGATCTGGCGAAAAAGGAGGGGAAGGCCAAGGTGGCCGTCGCCGCCAGGGTGGACGGCAGGGTGCTCGACCTCGGGCGCCCGGCGCCGGAAGGCCGACCCGTCGAGTGGATCACGGCCTCCGATTCCGAGGGGGCCGACATCCTCAGGCACAGCACGGCCCACGTGATGGCGGCCGCCGTAAAGGAGCTGTTCCCGGAAGCGCTCATCACCATCGGGCCTTCGATCGAAAACGGCTTCTACTACGATTTCGACGTCGACATCCCGTTCACCCCCGAGGACCTCGCCCGGATCGAGGAACGGATGCGGGAAATCGTGAAGAAGTCCGAACCGTTCGTCCGGGAGGAAGTGCCGAAGGAAAAAGCGCGGGAGATCTTCCCCGGCGAGCCGTACAAGGAAGAGCTGCTCGACGACATCCCCGACGAGACCGTATCGCTCTACCGCACCGGGAATTTCCTCGACCTGTGCCGGGGGCCGCACGTGCCCGACACCGGGAAGCTGGGCGCCTTCAAGCTGATGAACACGGCGGGCGCCTACTGGCGGGGCGATTCGAACAAGAAGATGCTCACCCGCATCTACGGGGTCGCGTTCCCGACGAGGAAGGAGCTCGACGAGCACCTGCGGATCCTCGAGGAGATCAAGAAGCGCGATCACCGCAAGATCGGCAAGGAGCTCGACCTCTTCAGCGTGACCGACGACATCGGCCCGGGCCTCATCCTGTGGCACCCGAAGGGAGCGGCGGTCCGGAAGATCATGGAGGACTTCTGGCGGGCGGAGCATGCCCGCGCGGGGTACGACCTGGTCTTCTCCCCGCACATCGCCCGGCTCGAAATGTGGAAGATCAGCGGCCACACGGACTATTACCGGCAGTCCATGTTCAGCCCCATCGACATCGAGGGGCAGGAATACCAGCTCAAGCCCATGAACTGCCCGTTCCATATCCAGATCTACAAGTCGCGGATGCGCTCCTACCGCGACCTCCCGGTGCGGTACGCCGAGCTGGGGACGGTCTACCGGTACGAGCCCTCGGGGACGCTCCACGGGCTGCTGCGGGTCCGCGGCTTCACGCAGGACGACGCGCACCTGTTCCTGCGCCCCGACCAGCTCGACGAGGAGATCTTCTCCCTGCTCGATTTCACGCTGTTCGTCCTGCGCGCGTTCGGGTTCGACCGGTACGACATCTACCTGTCCACCCGCCCGGAGAAGTACGCCGGCACGCTTTCGAACTGGGACCTCGCGGAAGCCGCCCTGCGCAAGGCGCTGGAGCGGAAGGGGCTCCCGTTCCAGGTCGACCCCGGGGAAGGGGTGTTCTACGGGCCGAAGATCGACATCAAGATCAAGGACATGCTCGGGCGTTCCTGGCAGTGCTCCACGATCCAGGTCGATTTCAACAACCCCGAGCGGTTCGACGCGGCCTATATCGCCGAGGACGGCTCGCCCCGCCGCGCGATCATGATCCACCGCGCCCTGATGGGGTCGCTGGAGCGCTTCTTCGGCGTGCTGGTCGAGCACTACGCGGGGGCCTTCCCGACGTGGCTCGCGCCGGTCCAGGTCGACGTCCTCGCCGTCACGGATCAGCAGAACGACTACGCCGGGGAAGTCGTGGACAAGTTGAAAGGGGCGGGCTTCCGCGTCGAGGGCGACTTCCGCAACGAGAAGCTCGGCTACAAGATCCGGGAATCCCAGGTCTCCAAGGTCCCGTACGCGCTCGTCGTCGGCGAGCGCGAGGCGTCGCAGCGGCAGGTCACCCCGAGACGGCGCGGGGGAGAGCAGCTCCCCTCCATGGGCGTCGAGGAGTTCATCGAGCTCCTGCGGGGCGAAACCGTCAACCCGGCCAAGTAAAGGAGGACGTCATCGCCAAGGAATCCCGAATCAACGAGCAGATCCAGGTCCCGGAGGTGCGTCTCGTGGGCCCCGAGGGGGAACAGCTCGGCGTGGTCCCCATCGTCGAGGCGCTCCAGAAGGCCCGTGCCGCGGACCTCGACCTGGTGGAAGTCGCGCCGATGGCCGCGCCGCCCGTCTGCCGCATCATGGATTACGGCAAGTTCAAGTACATCACCAGCAAGCGGGAGCAGGAGGCCAGGAAGAAGCAGACCGTCATCCAGGTCAAGGAGATCAAGGTCCGGCCGAAGACGGAGGAGCACGACATCGCCACGAAGCTCAAGCACATCCGGCGCTTCCTCGAGGACGGGGACAAGGTGAAGGTCACGGTCCGTTTCCGCGGGAGGGAACTGGCCTACGCTTCCCAGAGCGGGTTCGAGGTATTGAAGAACATCGTGGACTCCGTCGCCGACATCGCGAAGGTGGAATCCGCGCCGAAGATGGAGGGGAAGACGATGATGACCATCGTGGCCCCCACCTTCCATAAAAAGAAGCCCGTGGGAGGAGCCGCCAGGGCGACCTCGCCCTCCCCGGTGGAGAAACAGGAGGAATAGGGTCATGCCGAAGATGAAGTCGAACCGTGGGGCGAACAAGCGCTTCCGCGCGACGGGCGGGGGCGGGATCAAGCGCTCCAAGGCCGGGAAAAGCCACATCCTTTCGAACAAGAACCGGAAACGGAAACGGTCCTTGCGGAAATCCGCTCTCGTGCACCCCACGAACGAGGGCTCGATCCGGCGCCTGCTTCCGTATCTTTAAAACCAACGAATCGAAGACGGTATAGAAGGGACACGCCATGCCTCGCGTTAAAAGATCCGTTCATTCCCAGAAGAAGCGTCGCAAGGTATTCAAGACAGCCAAGGGGTTCCGCGGCGGACACGGGAACCTGCTGCGCTCGGCCAAGGAAGCCATCGCCCGCGCGCTGCGGTACGCCTACCGCGACCGGCGGACGAAGAAGCGGGAGTTCCGGGCCCTCTGGATCACCCGGGTCAATGCCGCGGCGCGGCTGAACGGCCTCTCCTACAGCCAGCTCATGTTCGGCCTGAAGAAGGCGGGCGTCGAGGTCGACCGCAAGATCCTGGCGGACCTCGCGGTCAACGACGACGCCGCATTCCGGAGCCTCGCCGAAAAGGCCAAGGCCGCGCTGGCGTAGCGGGGGCCTTTTGGGAACGTCGGCCGGCACCTCCGATCAGATCGAACGGCTCCGGGCGGAAGGGCTCGCGGCCCTCGCGGCGGCGAGGAACGAGAGCGACCTGCTCGACGCCAAGGGGCGCTTCTTCGGCAAGAAGGGCGCGATCTCCGAGATCCTGAAAGGGATCGGGGCGCTGTCCGTCGAGGAGCGGAAGGTCATCGGCTCCGAGGCGAACCGGGCCCGCAACGAGCTCGAATCGGTCTTCGAGGAGCGGCTCGCCTCCATCCGGGAGCAGGAGCGCGTCGCAAGGGAGGGGCTGGACCGTCCCGACGTCACCCTCCCCGGCAGGTGCCACGCCCCGGGCCACCGGCATCCCATCTCGCAGACGATGGCGGACATCATCTCCGTGTTCCGCCGGCTCGGGTTCTCCGTGCAGGGCGGCCCCGACGTGGAGAAGGACTACTACAACTTCGAGGCCCTCAACTTCCCGCCGGAGCACCCTGCGCGCGACATGCAGGACACCTTCTACGTCGATTCCGACGCGGGGGACCTCGTCCTGCGGACCCACACGTCGCCGATCCAGATTCGCACCATGGAAAGGATGCGCCCCCCGGTCCGGATCATCGCCCCGGGCGCCGTCTACCGGTCGGACTCCGACATCACCCACTCGCCGATGTTCCACCAGGTCGAGGGGCTCGCGGTGGACCGGAACATCACGATGTCGGACCTGAAAGGGCTGCTCACCGAGTTCTGCCGGATGACCTTCGGCCCCGGAAAGCCGCTCCGGTTCCGCCCCAGCTTCTTCCCCTTCACGGAACCCTCCGCGGAGGTCGACATCCAGTGCGTCATCTGCGGCGGGGGAGGGTGCCGCGTCTGCAAGAACTCGGGATGGTTGGAGATCCTCGGTGCCGGCATGGTCGATCCCGCCGTATTCGGGTTCGTGGATTACGACCCGGAGGAATTCTCCGGCTTCGCCTTCGGCATGGGGGTCGAGCGGATCGCGATGCTGCGGCACGGGATCTCCGACATCCGCCTGTTCTTCGAAAACGACATCCGGTTCCTCTCGCAGTTTTAACGCAGCGGGAGGGAGGAGACCCTTCCTTGAAGATCCCGTATTCCTGGCTTAAGGAGTTCATCGACACGCGCCTTTCCCCCGCGCAGGTCCAGGAGGCGCTCACGATGGCGGGGGTCGAAGTGTCGTCCTGCCGCTTCCTCGGCGAGGGGTTCGAAAACGTCGTCACCGCGAAGATCCTCGAAAAGGCGCAGCACCCCAACGCGGACCGGCTTTCCCTGTGCCGGGTGACCGACGGCGCGGTCGAGTTCGACATCGTCTGCGGGGCGAGGAACATGGCCGCGGGCGACGTCGTCGCGCTGGCGAAGGTCGGCGCGGTGCTTCCCAACGGCGTGGAGATCAAGAAGGCGAAGATCCGCGGGAAGGCATCCGAAGGGATGCTGTGCTCGGAGCAGGAGCTCAAGCTGGCAGAGGAATCCGCGGGGATCATGATCCTGCCGGCGGACACCCCGCTCGGCAAGCCGCTCGCGGACGCCCTCGGGCTTTCCGACTGGCTCCTCGAGGTCGAGATCACCCCGAACCGGGGCGACTGCCTCAGCGTCCTGGGCGTGGCCCGGGAACTGGCTTCCATCACGGGGGAGAAGGTCGCGTGCCCCGGGACGCCGATCCGCGAGGACGGCCCGCCGATCGGTGACCTGGTGTCCATCTCGGTCACCGACCGGGCACTCTGCCCGAGGTACAGCGCCCGCGCCGTCACGAACGTCGCGGTGGCCCCTTCGCCCGGCTGGATGCAGCGGCGGCTCTCCCTCTGCGGAATCCGCCCCATCAACAACGTCGTCGACGTCACGAACTACCTGCTGCTCGAGCTCGGACAGCCGATGCACGCCTTCGATCTCGACCGGCTGAACGGCCCCCGGATCGACGTCCGGGCGCCGTCGGAGCCGATGTCCTTCGCGACGCTCGACGGGTCGGAACGGAAGATCGACCCCGGCATGCTCCTCATCTGGGACGCCGCCGGAGCGGTCGCCGTGGCGGGCGTCATGGGCGGGCTGAACAGCGAGGTCACGGAGGGCACGACCCGCGTGCTCTTCGAGAGCGCCCACTTCGACCCCGCGTCCATCCGACGGACGGCGCGGCGGCTCGGGCTTTCGAGCGAGTCCTCCTACCGGTTCGAACGGGGCGTGGATCCGGGCGGCACGCTGTTCGCCGCGGACCGGGCCGTGTCCCTGCTGTCCCGCATCTCGGAGATCGTCCCGGCAAAGGGCTTCCTCGACGTCGGCGGCGGCCCGGCGCGCCTTCGGAAGGTGGCGTTCCGACCCGCGAGGGCCGCCCGGATCGTGGGAACGTACTATTCGCCGGAAAAATGCAGGGAAATCTTCGAGCGGCTGTCCTTCCCGACGGAAACGGTGCAGCCGGGCGAATGGGACGTCTCCGTCCCCTCCCACCGGTTCGACATCGAGCGGGAGATCGACCTGATCGAGGAGGTCGCGCGGCTGTCCGGCTATGACGGAATACCCACTACCTATCCCGAATCGAAGGCCCCGGAATTCTCGGCCGACGACCGCTTCGTCGACGTAACCGAAAAAGCGTGCGATTTCCTTCGGGCGAACGGCTTCAACCAGGCGGTGAATTTCTCCTTCGTTTCCGGGAAGCGGTGGGAGCGGCTCGCGGGGCTGCTCGGGTTCGACCCGGCCGACGCCGTGCGCGTGAAGAACCCGATCTCGGAAGACACCACGCTGATGCGACCGGGCCTTTTGACCGGCCTGCTGCAAAACGCGGCGGACAACACCCGGCGCTTTATCGAGGACATCCGTCTCTACGAGATCGGGAAGGCGTTCGGAAAGACCTATGTGGACGGGCATTTCGAGGAGTCCCGCCTGGCGATGATCCTGAGCGGAAAACGGCTTCCCTCGGCCTGGTCCGGCGGTCCGGTCCCCGTGGACTTCTACGATATCAAGGGGATGACGGAAGGGCTTCTGCTGCACCTCGGCTCCGGGCCGCTGCATCCGGTCCCGACGGACACGCGGCCGTTCCTCGAGGACGGCAAGGCCGCCGACATCCTGGCGGACGGCGATTGCATCGGGTGGTTCGGCGCCGTGCGCCGCGAGCTGCTGGCGGAGTACGAGATCCCGGCGCCCGTTTTCTATGGCGAAATCCGCCTCCAGGCGGCGACCGCCACGCCGCGTCCCGTGGGGATCTACAGGCCGCTGCCGAAATTTCCCCCGGTGTTCCGCGACCTGGCGTGCGTTTTCCCGGCAGGCGTTCCGGTGGGCGACGTCCTGGCGCTTGTCCGGGAGTCGGCGCCGGAGATCGAAGAGGCGGTCGTGTTCGACGTATTCACCAGCGAAAAGATCGGAAAAGGATTGAAGAGCGTGGGAATCCGGATGAAACTTCAACCATCAGACAAGACCTTGACGGACTCCGACGTCCATAGTATACATACCAAAGTAGTAGATTTATTGGAGAATCGGTTCGGCGGGAGAATCCGGACCGCATAAAGAGGCCGGGAGGACGCGTCATGACGAAAGCTGACCTGGTCGAGATCGTATACGAGAAGATCGGCGGGCTCTCCAAGAAGGAGTCCCAGGACATAGTGGAGGCAATCTTCGAGACGATGAAGAACTGCCTGAAGGACGGCGAAAAGATCAAGATTTCCGGGTTCGGAAACTTCACCCTTCGCGACAAGAGGCCGAGGAAGGGGCGCAATCCCCAGACCGGCGACGATATCCAGATCACCGCCCGGCGGGTCCTGACCTTCCGGCCGAGCCAGATCCTGAAATCCCATATAAACGTAGAGAAGCCTGCGTAAACCCAAGGGGAAGGCGTGGCGGCTCCAGAGATTCCCGACAAGTTCTACTTCAAGATCGGGGAAGTGAGCCGGATCTTGGGCGTGAAGCCGTACGTCCTCCGCTTCTGGGAAACCGAGTTCCGGATCAGCCCTTCGAAGAACAAATCCCAGCATCGCGTCTACAAGCGCCAGGAAGTGGAAACCCTGCTGGAGATCAAGCGCCTGCTGTACGAGGAGCGCTTCACGATCGACGGCGCCAGGGAGAAGCTCAAAGCGCGCGCGAAGAGCCGGCAGCAGCAGCTCAAGCTGGAACTGGCGGAAAACCCCTTCAAGGCGGAACTCCGCAAATTGAAGAAAGATATCGCAAAAATTCATTCGATACTTAAATAATCGCCGCATATGCTTCCGAATCGCCTTGGTTTTGTCTTTTCATGAATTGCGCTGCGCGGAGGAAACCGAATGACCGGTGAACGAGGGGATCGCCCCTGGGGATACTACCTGGTCCTGATGGAGGAAGACGGATACAAGGTGAAGAAATTCGTCGTCCATCCCGGGAAAAGATTGAGCCTGCAGAAACACCGCAGACGCGCGGAACATTGGCAGGTGGTCCGCGGAGGAGCGACGGTGACCGTCGGGACCGATCCCGGCAAGCTCATCACGGTGAAGCTTTCGCCGGGTGGTTACATCGATATCCCGCTCGGCGCGTACCATCGCGTGGAGAGCGTCGGCATCGAGGACCTCGTGGTCATCGAGGTACAGATGGGGGATTACGTGGGGGAGGACGACATCGAGAGGATCGAGGACGACTACGGACGGGCCGGGCGGGGTTGAGGCGCGGTCGTTTGCAAGAAATCAGATGACAACCCCGGCTTCTGCGGTTATATTCAATGTTTAAAAGTTCGGGACGTAGCGCAGCCTGGTAGCGCACCTGCATGGGGTGCAGGGGGCCGCTGGTTCAAGTCCAGTCGTCCCGACCAGCAAACCCTAAGGGGTTACGAGACGCGCTCTCGTAACCCCTTTCCCTTCTCCGGAGGAGAATTTTGGAAGGCGACACCCCCTCCATCCTTCTCTGCAACGACGACGGCGTCCGCTCCGAGGGGATCGAAGCGCTCGCGGCGGCGATGAAGGATGTGGGGACGGTCTACATCGTGGCCCCCGACCGGGAGAGAAGCGCGGCGAGCCATTCCCTGACGCTTACGCACCCGTTGCGCGTGGAGAAGCTCGGCCCCCGGACGTACTCGGTGGACGGCACTCCCACCGACTGCGTCAACCTGGGGGTGAACGGAATCCTGAAAGGGAGAAAGATCGACCTCCTCGTCTCCGGCATCAACAAGGGGGCGAACCTCGGCGACGACATCACCTACTCGGGCACCGTCTCGGCGGCGATGGAAGGGACGATCCTCGGGATCCCGTCGATCGCCGTCTCCGTGGTCACGCGCAGCAGGTTCCGCTTCGACGTCGCCTCGGAGTTCACGGTGAACGTTGCCCGCAAGGTCATGCAGCAGGGGCTTCCCGACGACACCCTCCTCAACGTGAACGTCCCCAACGTGCCCAAGGACAAGATCCCGGGCGTCCGGATGACGCGGATGGGAAAGCGGGTCTACGGCGACGTCATCGTCGAGAAGAGGGATCCGCGCGGCCGCAAGTATTACTGGATCGGCGGCGACTACCTCTCTTCGGAAGAAGTCCCGGGTTCCGACCTCGAAGCGATCGAGGACAATTACATATCCATCACCCCGATCCACCTGGACCTGACGAACTACGCCGCGTTGAGGGCGCTGCGGAAATGGACCTGGTGAAGGAAGACGTCCTGCGCCGCAGGATGGTTGAAAACCAGATCCGGCGAAGGGGCGTACGCGACGAGCGGGTGCTCGCCGCGATGGAGGAGATACCCAGACATCTCTTCGTTCCCCCGTCGATGCGCCACAAGGCCTACGACGACGGGCCGCAGCCCATCGGGGAAGGGCAGACGATATCCCAGCCCTTCATCGTGGCGGAGATGACGGCGGCGCTGCGGCTC
>CAZTFC010000018.1:0-45926 GCA_964612075.1 uncultured bacterium | reverse complement strand
CGGCGCCCAGGAGCGCTGCCGACTCGTCCAGGATGACCTTCACCGGCACCTTTTCAAGGAAGCCGCGGAAGCGCCCCTTGTCCAGGAATGCCTCGACGAACTCCCCCTTCGCCAGGGCCGGCAGGATCGCGGGGGAGAGGCCGCCGCCGAGGACCACGCCGCCCGAGGCGTTGTATTGCAGCGCGAGGTTTCCCGCCGCCGCCCCATAGATCCGGCAGAAGAAGCCCAGCGCATCCCGGCACGTCGCGGACCGGCCGGAGAGCGCGGAGGAGACGATCACCCGCGGGGGGTCCTCGGAGGCCAGGCGCTTCTCCACCGCGGGGTTCTCGCCCCGCCCCTCGGCCTCGCGGAGGAACCGGTAGACGGCGAACAGCCCGGGCCCGGAAACCACCCGTTCCGCGCTCACCCGGCCGTACTTTTTCCGCAGGTGGAACAGCAGCGAGACTTCGCGCTCGTCGCGGGGGGCGTAATCGACGTGCCCGCCTTCGGACGCGAGCGGAAGGTACGCGCCGCCGGAACGCAGCAGGGCCGCCTGGCCGAAGCCCGTCCCCGCGGCCGCCACCGCGACGACCCCGGCCGGGTCCGGCTCCCCCTTTTGGATCGTCGCGAACCGGTTCGCCGGGAGGAACGGGACCGCGAAGGCGAGCGCCTGGAGATCGTTGATCAGGTACGCGGCCCGGGCGCCGCAGGCGCGCCGGATCGACCCGGCCTCCACGCTCCAGGAGAGGTTCGTGAGCCGGCTCCTGCCTTCCGCCACCGGCCCGGCGACGCCGATGCACGCCAGGGAGATCCTTCCACGCCCCGCGAGGAAGGCCTCGACGATCGCCTCGAGCGAAGGGTAGTCGTAGCTGCGGAAGGTCCGGGCGACCCGGCGCCGCAGCGCCTTCCCGACGCGCGAATACAGGGCGAGGCTGGTCTTGGTTCCCCCTACGTCTCCGGACAGGATCATCGTGTCCTCCGTGAAGGCGTCCCGTTCGCCTTCCCATAATGTATCCTATTCCGGGCGGTCGATCCAAAAACGAGGAGGCATCGCGTGGGAATCGTCATCGCCGAGGACGAGATCGAGGAGCGGTTCGTCCGGTCGTCCGGGCCCGGCGGGCAGAACGTCAACAAGGTGGCCACGTCGGTCCGGCTCCGGTTCGACGTGCGCTCCTCCCGGTCGCTGCCCGACGACGTGCGCGAGCGGCTGATCCGCATCGCGGGGAGCCGGGTGACCCGCGAGGGGGTCCTGGTGATCGAGGCGGGAAGGTTCCGCACGCAGGAGCGCAACCGCCGGGATGCGAGGGAGCGGCTGGCCCGCCTGGTGGAAAGGGCGGCGCAGCCTCCGAAGCCTCGGCGCCCGACACGCCCCCCCGCGGCGGCGGAGCGGCGGCGGCTCGAGGGGAAGCTCCGGAAGAGCCGGGTGAAGCAGGGGCGCCGTCCGGTCTCCCCGCAGGATTGACCCCGGCCGCGGCGGCCGGGGTTTGGGCGCGCATTGACACGCCCCCGGGGGTCGTGTATAAATCTCTTTTGCCCATTGGGGTGGTAGTTAAGCTGGTTATAACGCCGGCCTGTCACGCCGGAGGCCGCGGGTTCAAGTCCCGTCCACCCCGCCAGCATCTTCCAGGGGGTCGCAGGCCCATGCCTGCGGCCCCTTTTTTCGCGCGCGCCCGCGCGGCGGTTCCCGGAATCGGCCGATCGCAGCGGGGGCGTTCCGGGGCGCGATCTTTCCGGCGCCGGAAACTCTTCGCTGTGCCGGGCACCTAATGGACACGAATTCCACATTTCCTGTCCGGGAGGGAGCCATGCGAAAGACCGTTCTGTCGTGCGCGATCGCCTTCGCCCTTGTTCTGGTTTACGCCGGGGCCGCGTTTGCCGACCACCACGCGGTCAAGGTGGCCGAGAAGGAAGGCATCGGCAAGTTCCTCGTCGATGCGAAAGGGATGACGTTGTACATTTACAAGAAGGATTCGATCGGGAAAAGCGCGTGCACCGGACCGTGCGTCGAGAGGTGGCCGCTGTACCATCGCGAGACCGTCGCCGCGCCCGAAGGGCTGATCGCGGGGCATTTCACGACCATCACCCGGGAGGACGGGAAGAAGCAGACGGCCTACAAGGGGTGGCCGCTCTATTATTACGTCGGGGACAAGGCCCCCGGGGACGCCACCGGGCACGGCAGGGGGGAAGTCTGGTACGTCGCGAAGCCGTAGCTCCCCGGATTTCCGGGGGTAGCTCGTCATGCCGGGGAGACCTTCCGGGGACGGTTCCGGGGGTCTCCCTCCTTTCATATCCGTCTCCATGCTGACCGTTTCGGGATTGCGCAAGTCGTACGGGAAACAGGTGCTGTTCGAGGATGTTTCCTTCCAGGTGGCCCCGGGCGAGCGGGTGGGCCTCGTGGGGCGCAACGGGCACGGCAAGACGACCCTCTTCCGCATCCTTCTCGGGGAGGAGTCGGCCGACGAGGGGGCGATCACCGTCCCTTCCGGCCACAGGATCGGGCACCTCGCGCAGCGCCTCGAGTTTCCCCGCCCGACGGTCCTCGAAGAGGCGGCGTCCGCGCTCCCATGCCGGGAAGACGGGACCGACGAAACATACAAGGCCAGGGCCGTCCTGGCGGGGCTGGGGTTCGACGAGGCCGATTTCGCCCGTCCGCCCGCGGAACTGTCGGGTGGCTTCCAGGTGCGCCTCAACCTCGCCCGGGTGCTCGTGTCCGCGCCCGACCTTCTCCTGCTGGACGAGCCCACCAACTATCTCGACATCGTCTCCATCCGCTGGCTGCGCCGCTTCCTGTGCGCCTGGAAGGGCGCGCTGGTGCTGATCACGCACGACCGGGACTTCATGGACAGCGTCACGACCCACACCATGGCGATCCACCGCTGCCGGGTCCGCAAGCTCCAGGGCGGCACGGAGAAGCTGTACGGCCAGATCCTCCAGGAGGAGATGATCCACGAGCAGACGCGGGCGAACGACGAGCGCAGGCGCAAGGAGGCGGAGGTGTTCATCAGCCGGTTCCGGGCGCAGGCCACCAAGGCGAAGGCGGTGCAGTCCCGGATCAAGCTGCTGGCCCGCCACGAGCGGCTCGAGAAGCTTTCGGAGATCCGGGACCTGGACTTCCGGTTCAACGAGGCCCCGTTCGTCGGGAAGTGGATGCTGGAGGCGCGCGGCCTCTCCTTCCGGTACGATCCCGCGCGTCCGCTCATCGAAGGGTTCTCGCTCTCCGTGGCCAGGGGCGACCGGGTCGCCGTCGTCGGCCCGAACGGCAAGGGCAAGACCACGCTGCTGCGCCTGCTGGCCGGGGAGCTGTCCCCGGCATCCGGAGCGGTGAAGCCTTCGGCGAATGTGAAGATCGGCTATTTCGGGCAGACCAACGTCGATCGGCTTCAGCCGGGGTTCTCGATCGAGGAGGAGGTCCGGCAGGGGAACCCGTCGCTCACGCGGACCCAGGTGCGCAACCTGTGCGGCGCGATGATGTTCGGGGGGGACGCGGCGGAGAAGAGGATCTCGGTCCTTTCCGGCGGCGAGCGCAGCCGCGTGCTCCTCGCGAAGATCCTCGCTTCCCCCGTGAACCTGCTGCTGCTGGACGAGCCGACGAACCACCTCGACCAGGAGTCGGTGGACGCCTTCCTCGAGGCGCTCGACGCCTTC
The DNA here is from genome assembly GCA_964612075.1 of uncultured bacterium. Lineage (GTDB taxonomy): Bacteria > Desulfobacterota > Deferrimicrobia > Deferrimicrobiales > Deferrimicrobiaceae > UBA2219. The sequence continues at coordinate 42,302 of CAZTFC010000018.1, read as the reverse complement.
GAGGGGGCGGTGGTCATCGTCACCCACGTGGAGCGCGTCCTGTCCGCGCTGGCGACGCGGCTCGTCGTGTTCGACGGCGGGAAGACGGAGCTGTTCGAGGGCGGCTACGCCGATTTCCTCGAGCGCGTCGGCTGGAGCGCGGAAGGAGCGGAAAGCGTTTCCGCCCGGCCGGAACGCGGGGCCCGGGAGAACCGGCGCGACCAGCGGCGCCGACGGGCCGAGTTCGTGGAGCGCCGGTCGAGGGAGCTGGGAAGCCTGCGGGGGGCGATCGGGGAGGTCGAGGCGGAGATCGTGTCGCTGGAGGAGCGGGTTTCGAGGGATGAAGCCGCGATCGTCGAGGCTTCCGTCCGAAACGACGGGCCGGCGATCCGCGAAGCATCGCTGTCCGTCGCCACCGCGCGCAGGCGGATCGAGGCGCTTTACGACCGGCTTTCCGTGCTGGGCGACGAGCTTCTCGAGAAGGAGCGGGAGTTCGGACCCCCCGGGGAAGAGGAGCCCTAGGCGTCCGCGGGCGGCGGGGTTTCCGCGGCGGAATGCGTGCGGCGGCGCTCCTCGAGGAGGAACAGGACTGCGGCCAGGACCAGAGGACCGAGGACCAGCCCCGTCAGGCCGAACGAGATCGCCCCGCCGATCATCCCGACGAGCAGGAGCGGCATCGGGACCCCGATGTCCCCCCCCGCCAGGACGGGGCGCAGGACGTTGTCGATGTTGCCGACCGCCAGGGCGCCCCAGATGATCAGCGCGACGCCTGCCACCGTCTTTCCCGTGAAGAGCAGGAACAGGGCCCCCGGCAGCCAGACGATCGCCGTCCCGACGACGGGGATCAACGCCCCGAACGCCATCACCGTCCCGAACAGCAGCGGGGAGGGAAGGCCGGCGGCCCAGAAACCAAGCCCCCCCAGTGCTCCCTGGGCGATGCACGTGAGCCCCACGCCCTTGACCACCGCCTTCGTCACCGTCCCGAGGCGGGCCATGAGGACGCGCGCCCGGTCCTCCGGCAGCGGAAGAAGCGACGTGGCCTCCTCCGCCAGCGCCTCCCCCCGGAGGTAGAAGACGCCCAGCGCCGCCAGCGTCAGGAACAGGTTGACCAGGAAGACGAGGAAGTTCGAGAGGGCGGCCGTGAGCAGCCCCGTTACGGTCGCGATCACCTTCTTCATGCCTTCCGGGAGGGTGGCCCGCAGGCCGCCGGGCGCCGGGAGCAGCTCCCGGACCCACCCGGCGAAGGTGCCGAGGACCGGGGTGTCCTTGTACGTGTCGAGCTTCCCGTGGACCGCCTCCATCGGGGACCCGCGGGCGACGAGCTCCTCGAGCTTCGGGTAGATCTCCGCCGCCTGGCGGCCGAGGGTGCTGATCAGCGTGATCGTGGGCGCCACGAGGAGGACGACGATCCCCAGTACCATCAGGGCCGCCGCGAGCCCCGTCCGCCCTCCCAGCCTGCGCCGCAGCCGGACGTAGATCGGGTAGGTGACCACGGTGATCATCACCGCCCAGCCGATGGCGACCAGGAACGGCTTCACGACCTCGTAGGCCAGCCAGAGCAAAAGGCCCAGGAGCGCCAGGGCGACGGCCTGCGTGATCACCTTCCGGTCCATTTCATTCTTCCTTCCGGATCCGGACCACCTGGCTCACGCCGGGCATCGCCTCGATGGCCCGCCCGTCGAGGGAGTCCGTCTCGCCGATGACGCCGATGATGGTGCGGTTCGCGCCGGTGGACTGGTGGATGTCGAATCCGCGGTCGATCAGGTACCCCTTGACGGCGTCCAGCGCCTCTTCGGGGGCGTTCTTCTTCATGATGATCAGCATTCCCCCGGCCCCTCCTCCTGCGACCGGATCCGCTCCAGCCGGCGCGATTCGTCGACGACGCGCTCGAACAGCCGGACGACGGCGCCGTCGTCGAGCGGCCCGGGGTTCTCCCCCTTCATGCGGGCGAAGATCCTCTTCTCGCGGCCCGGGTCGAACACCGGCAGCCCCAGCTTCTTCTTCTCGCGCCCGATCTCCAGGGCGATCCGCGCCCTCTCGTTGAACACGCGCAGCAGCACGTCGTCCATCAGGTCGATCCGCTTCCTGAGCTCGTCGATGTCCACGTTCGCCTCGCGAGGTGCCGGTCGCCCCGGTATTTCCCCGAGGACAGTTTACGTCGATCCGGCCGCGGGAGTCGATGGTATCATTCCTCCTGATGGACCCGTCGAAGCGCAAAAGGGCCGTCCTCGGGATCGCCGTCGCGGCGGCGCTGGCGGCGGCCGCCTTCTTCGCGCTGCGCCATAAGGGTGCGGAGGAGGAAGGCGTCGTCCGGATCTCCGGCAACATCGAGGTGACCCGGGTGGAGGTGAGCCCGCGCATCCCGGGCCGCCTGGCCGAGCGGCGGGTGGACGAGGGGATGGAGGTCGAGCGGGGGCAGCTCGTGGGGCGGCTCGACGCTTCCGACCTGGAGCGGGAAGTCGCCGTCCGGCGGGCCGAGCTTTCGGCCGCGGAGGCCGCCCTGCGAGAGCTGGAAGCGGGATCGCGCCCGCAGGAGATCGCGGCGGCGAGGGCGGTCCTGGCGAGCGCCCGGGCGGAGGCCGACCGGCTCGAGAAGGAGTACCGGCGGATCGAGGAGCTGTTCCGGCGGGAGCTCATCGCCCGCCAGGAGTACGAGGCCGCGCAGGCGGCCCACGGGGTCGCGCAGGCGAGGGTGAGGGAGGCGCAGGAGCGGTTCCGGCTGGTCGAGGAGGGTCCGAGGAAGGAGACGATCGAGCAGGCGAGGGCGAAGGTGCTGCAGGCGAGGGAAGCCCTGGCGCTGGCGGGGACGCGCCTGTCGTACGCGGAGATCCTCTCCCCCCTGCGGGGGATGGTCCTCTCGAAGAACGTGGAGCCGGGCGACTATCTCGCGGCGGGGACCCCGATCGTCACGGTGGGCGCGCTGGACAACGTCTGGGTGCGCGGGTACGTGGAGGAGACCGACCTGGGGCGCGTGAAGGTCGGGCAGGCCGCGGTCGTGACCGTCGATTCCTTCCCGGGGAAGCAGTACGAGGGGCGGGTTTCCTTCATCTCGCAGCAGGCGGAGTTCACCCCGAAGACCGTCCAGACGCGCAAGGAGCGGGTGAAGCTCGTCTACCGGGTAAAGGTCGACGTGCCGAACCCCGCGCGCGAGCTTCTTCCCGGGATGCCGGCGGACGTCGCGATCTCGGTCCGCTGAGGCAAAGGAAGGGACCGTGGCGGAGGCCATCCGCACCGAGGGTTTGCGCCGCGTCTTCGGCGCCACCGTCGCCGTGGAGGGGCTTTCGTTCTCGGTCGAGGAAGGGGAGATCTTCGGCCTGGTGGGGCCCGACGGCGCGGGGAAGACCACCGTCATGCGGCTCCTCTCGGGGGTCCTCGACCCCACGGGCGGCGACGCCTGGGTGATGGGCCGCTCCGTCCGGGCGGAGACGGCGGCCGTCCAGCGCGACATCGGCTACATGAGCCAGCGGTTCGGGCTCTACCCCGATCTCACCGTCTCCGAGAACCTCCGCTTCTACGCCGACCTGTACGGGGTCTCCCGCCGGGAGCGGGAGGAGAAGGAGCCGGCTCTCCTCGAGTTCTCCGGCCTGGGGCCGTTCCGGCGGCGCCTCGCGGGCAACCTGTCCGGGGGGATGAAGCAGAAGCTGGGCCTTTCCTGCGCGCTCGTCCACACCCCCCGCGTTCTCTTCCTCGACGAGCCCACCAACGGCGTCGACCCCGTCTCCCGCAGGGAGTTCTGGGACATCCTGTACCGCCTCCTGAAGGAGAAGGTGACGATCTTCGTCTCCACCGCCTACCTCGACGAGGCGGAGCGGTTCCGGCGGCTCGCCCTGCTCCACGAGGGGCGGCTCCTCGCGGCCGGCACGCCGGACGAGGTGAAGCGTCTGCACGCCGGGGCGATCCTCGAGGTGCGGTGCGCCGACCCGAAGCGGGGCAGGGAAGTGCTCGAAGGGCGCTTCCCCGGGGCCGACGTGGGGCTGTTCGGCGACCGGATCCACGCGGGGTCTCGCGATGCCTCCCTTTCGGCCGACACAGCGAGGGAGGCTCTGTCGGGCGCCGGGATCGCGGTACTCTCGGTCCGCGCCGTCGAGCCGGGTCTCGAGGACGTCTTCGTGTCGGTGCTGAGCCGGCGGCGGGAGGGCTCGAAGCAATGACGCCCTCTCCGGAAGAGTTCTCCGTCTCCGTCCGGGGGCTGACGAAGCGGTTCGGCGATTTCGTCGCCGTCCGCGACGTGAGCTTCTCCGTCCGCAACGGGGAGATCTTCGGCTTCCTGGGCCCCAACGGGGCGGGGAAATCGACCGCCATCCGGATGCTGTGCGGCCTGCTGGTCCCGTCGGCGGGCGAGGGGACGGTGGCGGGGTTCGACCTGCTGACCGAACGGGAGAGGATCAAGCAGAACATCGGGTACATGTCCCAGCGGTTCTCGCTCTACGACGACCTGACCGTAGAGGAGAACATCGACTTCTACGGCGGGATCTACGGGATCCCGCCGGACCGGAGGGCGGCCCGGAAGGGCTGGGTCCTCGGGATGGCGGGGCTCTCCGCGCTCCGGGGCGAGCGGACGGCGCATCTGCCGGCCGGGTACAAGCAGCAGCTCGCCCTCGGGTGCGCCCTGCTGCACGACCCGCGGGTTCTGTTCCTCGACGAGCCGACCTCCGGCGTGGACCCGATCCGCCGGAGGCTCTTCTGGGACCTGATCCACGAGCTGGCCGGGAAGGGCGTCACCGTGTTCGTCACGACCCACTACATGGACGAGGCGGAGTACTGCGACCGCCTCTGCCTCATCTACCGGGGCGAGCTGGCGGCGCTCGGCACGCCGGAAGAGCTGAAAGACCGGCTGATGAAGGAGGCGGTGCTCGAGGTGCGCACAGGGCGACCGCTGGAGACGGCGGAGCTGCTGGGGGGCCTTCCGGGGGTGCGCGGCGCGGCGCTCTTCGGGGAATCCGTGCATGCCGTGGTGGAGGACGCGGGCGAGGCGATCCCGCGGGTCCGCGCCGCCCTGGAGGCGGCGGGGTTCCCCGGGGCCCTTGTCGAGCGGATCCCGCCGTCGCTCGAGGACGTCTTCGTCTCGGTGGTGGAGGAGCGCGACCGCAGGGAAGGGGAGATCCGGGAGGTGCGCCGGTGAGCGCGCGGCGGGTCCTGGCCGTGGCGCGCAAGGAGGTCCTCCACATATGGCGCGACCCGCGCAGCCTCGGGATGGCGCTGGCGATCCCCGCGCTGATGATGTTCCTGTTCGGCTACGCGCTGACCCTCGACGTGGACAACGTGCCGCTGGCGGTGTGGGACCAGAGCGGGACGCCGGAGAGCCGCGATCTGGTGTCCCGGTTCGAGGGGTCCCGGTATTTCGACGTGCGGCTCGGCGCCCTCGGCTACCCGGAGATCGAGCGGGCCATCCTCGACCGCGAGGTCCTGGCGGCCGTCGTGATCCCGTACGACTTCGCCGCGCGCCTGAACGCGTCGCCGCCCGCCCCCGTCCAGTTCCTGCTGGACGGCTCCGACGCGAACACGGCGACGATCGCCCTGGGGTACGCCGAGGGGGTCGCCCGGTCCTTCATGCCCGCGGCCGCCGGTCCGCTGGAGGTGCGTTCCCGCGTCTGGTTCAACGAGGAGCTGGAGTCGAAGAACTTCATCGTGCCGGGGCTGATCGCCGTCATCATGATGGTGATCGCGGCGCTGCTGACCTCCCTCACGATCGCGCGGGAATGGGAGCAGGGGACGATGGAGCAGCTCGTCTCCACGCCCGTGACCGGCAACGAGCTCATCGCGGGCAAGCTGCTGCCGTACTTCGCCCTCGGGATGATCGACCTCGCGGTCTCCGTGGTGATCGGCAAGTTCCTGTTCGACGTGCCTCTGCGGGGCAGCGTCGCGCTCCTCGTCGTCTCCTCGGCCGCGTTCCTGGTCGGCGGCCTCTCCATGGGGATGCTGTTCAGCATCGTCGCCCGGTCGCAGCTCCTGGCGACCCAGCTCGCGATGATGATCACCTTCCTGCCCTCGTTCCTCCTGTCGGGGTTCGTGTTCGCCATCGGCAACATGCCCCGGCCCATCCAGGTCGCGACCCACGTGGTGCCCGCCCGGTACCTCGTGTCGCTCCTGCGGGGGATCTACCTGAAGGGCGTGGGGCTCGAGGTGCTCGCCGGGGAGCTCGCGCTCCTGGCGGCGTTCGGGACGGCCGTGCTGTTCGCGGCGTCCCGCAAGTTCCGGAAGAAGCTGGAGTAGGGGACGGGGATGTTCGAGCGGCTGAAGCGGATGATGATCAAGGAGTTCCTCCAGGTCCTGCGGGACCCGCGCATGCTCGGCGTCATCTTCGGCGTCCCGCTGATCCAGACCCTGGTCTTCGGGTACGTCGTGAGCACCGACGTGACCGACGTGCCCACGGCGGTCGTGGATAGCGACCGCACCCCGTTCTCGCGCGAGCTGGTCGCCGCGTTCCTGTCCTCCGGATACTTCCGGGTCGTGTCGGAAGGCGGCGGGATGGAGAGCGCGCAGGCGATGCTGGACGACGGCTCGGCGGGAGCGGTCCTGCGGATCGACGAGGGGTTCGCCGGCGACCTCGAAGGCGGCAGGACGGCGCGGGTGCAGCTGATCGTCGACGGGACCGACTCGAACACGGCCCGGGTCGTGCTCGTGTACGCGAACCGGATCGCGGAGCGCTTCTCGGGCGCGGGGAGGGCCGCCCCGGCGGGCGGGGTCGAGCTGGTATCCCGCGCCTGGTTCAACGAGAACCTGGAGAGCCGCAACTTCTTCGTTCCCGGGATCATCGCGATGCTGGTGATGCTCGTCACCGTGATCCTGACCAGCATGGCGGTGGTGCGGGAGAAGGAGGTCGGCACGATCGAGCAGCTCCTCGTCTCGCCCATCACGCCCGCCGAGTTCATCCTCGGCAAGACGCTGCCCTTCGCGATCATCGGCTACGTCGACGTGCTGCTCGTCTCCCTGCTCGGGGTGTTCTGGTTCGACGTGCCGATCCGGGGAAGCGTGCTCCTCCTCCTCCTGGCGACCACCTTCTACCTGATGACCACCCTCGGGATCGGGCTCCTCATCTCGACCGCGTGCCGGACGCAGCAGCAGGCGCTGATGACGGTGTTCCTGGTGTTCTTCCCCTTCGTCCTGCTTTCCGGCTTCATGTTCCCCGTCGAGAACATGCCCCGGTCCGTCCAGTACCTGACGTGGGCCAACCCGCTGCGCTATTTCCTTGTGATCCTGCGGGGGATCTTCCTCAAAGGGGCGGGGGTGGAGATCCTCTGGCCCCAGATGGCCGCGCTGCTGGCCATGGGCGCGGCGCTGCTGGCCGCCGCGACGCTGCGCTTCCGCAAGACCTCCGCCTGAAGCCCATTATCGCCGCAGGAACGCCTCCAGCGCCGGGAATCCCGTCCGCCTCAGCACGGACGCGAGGCGCTCGCGCCCTTTCGCGTTCTCGCGGAAGAACCCTAGGACGGCCGTGACCGCCTTCAGCGCCTCCTCTTCCGTCTCGAGGACCCCGGTGACCCTTTTCCCGAGCGACGGCACGCGCCCCATCTTCCCGCCCGCGAAGACGACGTACCCGCGGCGATGCTCGACGATGCAGCCGGAGGGGCAGGCCGGGATGCAGTCGCCGCACCCGATGCAGGCGTCCCCGTCGATGGCCAGCCTCCCGTCCTCGCCGGCCCGGATCGCGTCGACGGGGCACGCGGAGCTGCACGCCTCGCACGGGACGCAGGAGGGGCCGGCGACCCGGGGCTCGATCCACCCCTTGACCCCCGCGTCGTTCTCCTCCGCCTTGATGCAGTTGTTCGGGCAGCCGCAGACCCCGATCTTGAACTTGTGCGGCGCGGGCTTCCCGTAGAGCTCCCGGTCGATCGCCGCGGCCAGCGAAGGTGCGTCGATCACGCCCCGGCGGCACGTACGGCACCCCGGGCAGGCCGTCACCGTCCGGACCGTGGCCCCGGCGCCGCCGACCGTGAGACCGGACGCGGCGAGGAACTCCTTCGCGGGAGCCAGCGCGTCCAGCGGGACGTCCGGGATCTCCACGCCCTGGCGGGAGGTGAGGTGTACCCGGCCGCGGCCGAACCGGTCGGCCGCCTTCCGGATCGCCTCCATCTGCGCCGTCCCGAGGTTCCCGCCGGTGACGTGGACGCGCATGGCGAAAAGCCCCTCCGTGGTCTGCGGGATCATCCCGCCTTTCTTCAGCTCCTTCGGGTCGGGCCCGTTCATGCCGTGACCTCCGTTCCGGCGGACCTTTCCGCCGGGGATTCCGACAGCGGGGCGGCGCTCCGCCCGACGAACAGGATGGCGGGGGAGCGGACCTCCGACTCCGCGGCGACGCGGGGAAGGCCGCTCAAGGAGCCGCGCAGGACGCGCTGCCCCGGGCGGGTCCCGTTCTCGACGATCGCGAACGGCGTGTCGCCCGGGAAGCCGGCGTCCAGCAGCTCGCGCGCGACCGCCTCGACCCGCGCGATTCCCATGTAGATCGCGAGGGTCCCGCCCTTCGGGAGCCGGTTCCAGTCGACCCCGCTTTCCCCCTTGTCGCCCGCCTCGTGCCCCGCCACGAACGTGACCGAGGACGACAGTCCCCGGTGCGTCAGCGGCACGCCCGCCGCCGCCGCGCAGCCGGCGGCCGCGGTGATTCCCGGTACGATCTCGAACGGCACCCCTTCCCGCGCGAGGTATTCCGCCTCTTCGCCTCCGCGGCCGAACGTCAGCGGGTCGCCGGATTTGAGCCGCACCACCGATTTCCCTTCCCGCGCCAGCCGGGCCATCGTCTCGTGGATGGCCGCCTGCTTCAGCGCCGCCCCGTGCCCGGCGGTCCGGCCGCGCCGGGCGTAGCAGATCCTCGCGGCTTTCGGATGCGCCAGGGAGAGGATCTCCTCCGGGACGAGGTAATCGTGGACGACGGCGTCCGCGCTGCGCAGCAATCCGAGCGCGCGGACGGTCAGCAGGTCGGGGTCGCCGGGCCCGGCGCCGACGATGTGGACGGTCCCCTTGCGGGCGGCGATCCGCGGGCGGCGCCGCCCGCGCTCGAGCCGCACGGAGACCTCCGCCCGGTGCTCTTCCAGGAATTCGCGCAGCGCCCGCGCGGCGCCCGGGTTCCTGCCGCCGGTCGAGACCGCCGCCGTGAACTCCTCCCCCCGGACGACCGCCGGGAGGATGAAGGTGCAGTCGTCCGGCGCGTCGGCCGCGTTGACGGGGATGCGGCGGCGCCTCGCCTCGCGCGCCACGTGCGCGTTCAGGGCGCGGTCGGAGGAGGCGGCGAAGACCAGCTCCGCCCCGTCGAGAAGGTCGGGTCGGTACTCCCCGCGCACCGCGGCGATCTCGCCGCGCCCGGCGCGCTCCTCCACGGCGGGGGAGAGCTCGCGGGCCGCCACGGTGACCGAGGCGCCCCCTGCGAGCAGCGCGTCGATCTTCCGGGCCGCCACGGCGCCGGCGCCGACCACGAGCGCGCGCATCCCCCGGAGGTCGAGGAAGACCGGCAGGTAGGATGCTCTCCTTTTCATTGGGCCTCCGGAAGAGTCGTTCCGGGTATTCTAAACCATGATCCGGAAACGCGTTAAAATCATGATGAATCCACCCGAGGAGAAGCGCATGGCCCGGCGGGTCCTGTTCATCGACGACGATCGCGTCGGCAGGGAGGTCGCGCTCCACAACCTCCGGAAGGCCGGCTACGACGTGACGCCGGCTTCCGACGGGCGGGAAGGGCTTGCGCTTTTTTCCCCGGAGGCCTTCGACCTGGTCGTCACCGACCTGAAGATGCCTCTCGTCGACGGGATGAAGGTCCTGGAAACGGTGCGCGCCGCTTCCCCGGCGACCCCGGTGCTGGTCATCACCGCGTTCGGCAACGTCGAAACCGCGGTGGAGGCGATGAAGCGCGGCGCGGCCGATTTCGTCGGCAAGCCGTTCCACCGGGACCAGCTGCTGCTGGCGGTGGAGAAGGCGCTCGAGCGGCGGCGCCTGGTCGAGGAGGTCCGCGAGCTGCGGATCCGCAGCGGCGGCGTGGAGCGGGAGATCGTCTACGCCTCCGCCGCGATGCGGCGGCTGGTCGAGATGGCCGACCGCGTCGCGGCGACCGACGCGACCGTCCTGATCACGGGGGAGAGCGGGACCGGAAAGGAGGCCGTGGCGCGCCGGATCCATGTCCGTTCCTCCCGGGCCGAAAAGCCGTTCGTCGCCGTCAACTGCGCCGCGATTCCCGGGGAGTTGCTGGAGTCCGAGCTGTTCGGCCACAGGAAGGGCGCGTTCACGGGAGCGTTCCGCGAGCGCCCCGGGAAGTTCCGGCAGGCGGAAGGCGGCACGCTGTTCCTTGACGAGATCGGCGAGGTCCCGGTCCCGCTGCAGCCGAAGCTCCTGCGGGCCCTCCAGGAAAAAGTGGTCGACGTCGTCGGGGGCGACGCGCCCGTGCCCGTCGACACGCGCATCGTGGCGGCCACCAACAGGAATCTCCGGGAGCGGATCCGGGAGGGATCGTTCCGGGAAGACCTGTTCTACCGCCTAAACGTGATGGAGCTGCACGTGCCCCCCCTGCGCGAGCGGCCGGAGGACATCCCGCCTCTCGTCGAGCATTTCCTGGCGGAAATGGAGGGAGGCGAAAAGACCGCGATCCCGGCGGACGTCATGGAGGAGCTGAAGATCCGCCCCTGGCCGGGGAACGTCCGGGAGCTCCGCAACGCCTGCGAGAGGATCGTGATCCTGGCGAGCGGGCGCGAGGCGTCGCTCGACGATCTTCCCGGGGCCGCCGGGGAACGCTCGGGACGCTCCGCTTCGGACGGGCCGGGGGCGGAATGGCCGCCGCTCCCCCCGGACGGGCTTTCCCTGGTCGACCTGGAGAAGCGGGTGATCGAGATGGCGCTCCGGGCGAAGAACGGCAACATCACCCAGGCCGCGGCGTACCTGCGGATCCCGCGGCACGTCCTGGTGTACCGGCTCGAGAAGTACGGGATCCGGCGCGATGGATGACCGGCCCGGCGGGAAACCGGCGCGGGGCATCGTCGAGGACCTGCGCCCGCTGTTCACCCCCGCCATGGTGGCCTTCGCCTGGCTGCCCTGCATGGCGATCGCCCTGCTGCATTACCGGACCGGCCCCGAGCTGGCGTGGGTGCACGACGTCCTCCGGCGCCTCTTCTACCTGCCGATCCTCCTCGCGGCGTTCTCCGCCGGCCTGCGCGGCGGGGTCGCGATCTCCATCTTCGCCTCCCTGATCTATTTTCCGCACGCCTTCACCATGCTGCTGGGGCACGATCCGGGAGACGCCCTCGAGAAGGGGCTTGAGATCCTCCTGTACAACATCGTCGCCGTGGCGGCGGGCCTGCTCGTGGACCGGGAGCGGCGCGAGCGCGCGAAGCAGGAGCGGCTCGCGCGGAGGCTGGGGGAGGCGCTCGAGGAGCAGCGGAGGACGGAAGCGCAGCTGATCCGGGCGGGCCGCCTCGGGGCCCTCGGCGAACTGACCGCCGGCATCGCCCACGAGATCAAGAACCCGCTCCACGGGCTCAAAGGGACCGCGGAGATCCTGAAGGACGCCATTCCGGAAAGCGCCCCCGAGCGGAAGATGCTGGACCTCCATATCTCCGAGATCGACCGCCTGGGAAGCGTCGCCGACCGTTTCCTGTCCTTCGCCCGTCCCGTCCCCGCGGACCGCCGGCCGATGGATCCCCGGGAGCTGGTCGAGCGCGTGGCGTCGCTGATCGCCACCCAGGCCCGCAGGGAGGGAGTGGAAACGGTGATCGAACCCGCCGCCGGGGAAGCGGTTCCCCCGGTGACGGGGGACCTGGAGCTCCTGGCCCAGCTTCTGCTCAACCTCGCCTTGAACGGCCTCCAGGCGATGGCGCCCGCGGGAAGGGGAAGGCTGGAGTTCGGGATCGCCGTCCGCAGGGAGGCAGGCAAGGAATTCGTCCGGTTCCGGGTCGCGAACGACGGCCCCGCGATTCCCGACGAACTGCTGGAAAGGATCTTCGATCCCTTCTACACCACAAGGGACGGCGGGACCGGGCTGGGACTTGCCATCTGCTCCCGCATCGCGGACCAGCACGACGGCGTCCTCGAGGCGCGGAACCTTCCCGGCGGGGCGGGGGTGGAATTCACCCTGACGCTCGCGGCCCGGGGAACGCCCGACACGGACCGGGGAATATTCTCCGGCCCGCCGGAGAATATTCTTTAATCCCGGTCATCTCCTGCTCCACACCATCCGGCACTCCACGCGCAAGCCGTTGATTTCTCTGCCGGCCGTACCCGTTCCGCGATTGGCGCGGATCGTGCTTCTTCGTCGCTCGGAATCCAACCTGGAGGCAGCGGACATGAAAAAACCGGCGGGGAACACGATGGTCTCGGGCTTCGGCGCCTTGATCGGGGCGGCGGCCCTTTACGCGATGGCCGCGACGGGGCACGCGGGCATGCTTGACGGCATTTTGAAGAAGATCCCCTCCTCGGTCGCGAAGGCCGCCGGCGTGACGGAAACTCCCGACGCGGTGAGGATTCCGCTGAAGGCGATCGATTCCGGGAAAGCGCTGTTCCTGTCGATGGAGTCGAACGGCGCGCAGGTGCGGTACTTCGTTCTCCGGGACGGGAACGGGAAGGTTCGCGCCGCGCTCGACGCCTGCGACGTCTGCTTCCGGTCGAACAAGGGCTACCGGCAGGAGGGGGACCGGATGGTGTGCGTCAATTGCGGACAGACGTTCCCCTCCGACCGGATCGGCGAGAGGAAGGGAGGATGCAACCCCCACCCGCTGGCGCACAGGGAGGAATCCGGCGCGATGGTCGTGGCCAAGTCCGACCTCGCGGCGGGAGCCCGGTATTTCCCGGGGAAACGGCAGTAGGGAGGACCGGATGAACCTCCGGAAACTGGCCTGGAGAAACCTGCTCCGCCGGAAGGCGCGGGCCGTTTTCACGGGGCTCGGGATCTTCCTCGGCATCGGGACCTTCGTTGCGATCGCTTCCCTCACTGCATGGATGGAGGGCGCGGTCCAGGACCAGCTCGACCGGTACGGGGCGAACATCGTGGTGTCGCCGCGGACGGAACGGCTGTCCATCGGGTTCGGGGACATGGCGCTCGACGGGACCGAGGTCGCCCGGTCCCGCCTCTCCATGGCGGACAGCGACCGGATCGGGTCGATCCATCACAAGGACCGGCTCCGCATGATCGTCCCGTTCCTCGTCGCCGCCGCGGACGCTTCCGGGAAGACCTTCGTCTGGATGGGGCTGCCGCGGCAGGACATGGCGGACGCCCGCCCGTGGTGGAGGATCGACGGCTTCCCCGTGCGGCAGCGGGGTGAAGTGGTCCTGGGGGCCGAGGCGGCGGCCGCTCTCGACAGGGGGCCGGGGGGAACGATCGCCGCGGGGAAGCGATCGTTCCGGGTTTCCGGGGTCCTTCGACCGACCGGAGAGAAAGAGGACGGCATGATCATTGCCGACCTCGCGGACGTGCAGGATCTGTCGGACGCGCCGGGGGCCGTCACCTATTTCGAGGTCGCGGCGCTCTGCAAGGATTGCCCCGTCGAGGACATCGTCGCCCAGATCGGCCAGGCGCTTCCCGGGGCCAGGGTCTCGGCGATCCGGCAGGTCGTCGAGAGCAGGAAGGCCGCGGTGGACCAGCTCCGCCGGATGGGATACGGCGTCTCGGTCATCGTGCTCCTGATCGGCGGGCTCCTGGTGCTCGTGACGGTGATGGGCGGGGTGCAGGAGCGCACCCCGGAGATCGGCGTCCTGCGGGCCGTCGGTTTCCGGGGCTCGTCCATCCATTCGCTGCTTCTCTGGGAGACGGGGCTGGTGTCCTTCCTCGCCTCCCTTCTGGGCGCGGGTACGGGCGTTGCGGCAGCGTTCATCGCCTCGCCGGCGTTCGGGATCGAGGAGCCGGCTATCGCGGTTGCCCCGGCGCTGCTCGGGGTCGCGGCGGGGCTGCTCCTCGGACTGGCGGGCGCCGTTCCTCCCGCGCGGCGCGCGGCGGCCCTGTCGCCGGCCGAAGCGATCCGGAGCCTTTGATGAGGGGAGACATGGAAGGCATGGTCCTGCTGAAGGACGTCTCGATGGTCTACGGAGGCAACGGCACCCGGGCCTCCGCGCTGCGGGGCGTGTCGCTCGACATCCGGGCGGGGGAGTACGTCGTCATCACGGGGGAATCGGGCGCCGGGAAGAGCACCCTGCTGACGATCCTCGGCGGGCTCCAGGTACCCACGGGAGGCTCCGTGCGGATCCGCGGGACGGACCTGTCCGCCCTCACGGCGGACGGGCTGGCCGACTTCCGGAGGGAGACGATCGGCTTCGTCTTCCAGTCCTATCATCTCCTGCCGTACCTGACGGCCCGGGAGAACGTCATGGTCCCCATGGCTCCCGCGGGGTCGGCGGCGGGGAAGTCCCCGCTCGCCGACGACCTGCTGGCGTCGGTCGGTCTGTCCGGGAAAGGCGACCGCCTGCCGTCGCAGCTGTCCGGGGGGGAGTGCCAGAGAGTGGCCATCGCCAGGGCGCTGGTCCACGATCCCCCCATCCTGCTGGCCGACGAGCCGACGGGAAACCTCGACCGCCGGACGGGGGAGCAGATCCTCGACCTGTTCTCCGGGCTGCACGGGCGGGGGAAGACGGTCCTGGTGGTGACCCACAACCGGGCGAACCTTTCCCGGGCCACCCGCTCCGTCCACCTGGCCGACGGAGGGGTAGAAGACGACCGGATGCTGCGGCCGCGCGAGGGGGCGCACGATGGGCGATGACGTCGGATACGCCGGGGGAGCCCGCAGGCGCCCGGCATGGAGGGCGTGGGTCGTCACGGTGCTGGCGGCGGTCCTGCTCTCCGCCGCGGCGACGTTGCTGCTCGGCGGATACGACGAATTCCTCGCGGCGCCGGCCTCCATCGGGAACGCCGGATGCGGGGGCGGCTGCTTCGGGAGAGGAGTGAGGTGACCCCGATGAAGCTTCCCGGATGCGCGCTCATCCCGGCGGCCTTCCTTCTGCTGTGCGCCATTGCGGCTTCTCCTCCTGCCGCCCGGGCGGAAGGGGCGGCGAGGCCGGTCGGCTACTACGTCGAGGCCGCGCTGGCGAGCAATCCCTCCCTGGGGTCGATGGCCCAGCGGATCGAGATGAAGCGCAACGAGGCGCTCCGCGCGGGGGCGCTGGACGATCCCAGGCTGTGGCTCGCCCTGTCGAACGTGCCGACCGGCAGCTGGTCCCTGCGCGAGGTGGACATGACGGGCAAGGAGATCGGCATCTCGCAGATGCTCCCCTACCCGGGGAAGCGGGACCGCGCGGCCCAAATGGCCGACCTCGATAGAGAGCAGGCGGAGTTCGAGCTGGCGGAGGCGCGGAACATGCTGCGCGCGGAGGTTAAGACGGCGTACGCGGAGCTTTCGACCGTGCGCGCCCAGGCGGAGTTCGTACGCCGGACCCGGGCCGTTCTCGAGCAGGTGGTGGAGGTCTCCCTGGAGATGTTCGCCGTCGGGAGGGGGCGGCAGCCGGACGTCCTGCGCGGGCAGACCGAGCACCAGAAGCTGCGCGAGGCGCTCCTGACGCTGGAGAACCGGGAGCGCGTCCTCTCGATCCGGCTCAACACGCTGGCGGCGCTTCCGCCGTCGGAGCCGGTGCCGCCCCTCGACGGCCTCGCGGAGCCTTACCTGTCCCTCGACGCCCCTGCGCTCCGGGAGATCTATTCCGCGGAGCGGCCCGCCCGCAAAGCCGTTCGGGCGCGGATCGAAAGGAGCGGCGTCGCCGTCCGGCAGGCGGAAAGCGAGGGGCGGCCCGACTTCGAGGTGTCCGCCTCCTACATGCAGCGGGACGCGATGCCCGACGGGACGGGACGGCCGGACCTGGTCACCGCCATGGTGTCGATGACGCTTCCGGTCTGGCGCCGCGGGAAGGTCGAGCCCGGGATCCGCGCCATGGCCGCCGGGAGGGAAATGGCGGCGCGCGACCTGGAAGCGCTGGACAACGAGGCGGCCGACGCCATCGAGGGCGGGCTGTCCTCCTTCGGGAATTTCGCCGCGGTGGCGAAGCTCTACCGCACGACCCTCGTCCCGCAGGCGGAGCAGGCGGTGCGGTCGAACGTCGAGGCGTACCGCGTCGGCAGGATCGACTTCCCGATGGTGATGGATTCCCTGATGTCGGAGCTTTCGTTCCGGCGCGGATACCTCGGGATGGTCGGCGAGATGCACGTGACGATGGCGCGGCTGGAAGCCGCGGTGGGGAGGGAGCTCCGGTGACGGGAAAAAGGGGGCGCAGGCGGATCATCGCCGTCGTCGCTCTGGCCGCCGCGGCGCTCGCGGGGGCGGCCGCCTTCTACAACATCCCCGCGCTCCACGAGCTGGTCCACCCGCACGGGGGCGACGAAGCCGCCGGGGACGGCGGGGCGAAGAAGGAAGGCGAACAATACACCTGCCCGATGCACCCGTTCATCGTCTCCGACCGCCCGGGCGCCTGCCCGATCTGCGGGATGGCGCTGGTGCCGAAGTCCAGCATGGCCTCGAGCCTGACGGACAACGCGGCCGCGTCCATGGGGGCGGTCTCGATGAGCCCCGCGCAGCGCCTGATGGCGAACGTGGCGACGGCGAAAACGGAGTGGAGGGAGTTCTCGCTCGACACGTCGGCCTCGGGGAAGGTGTCCTGGGACGAGCGGATGCTGGCCGCCGTGACCGCGCGGGTCGGCGGGCGCATCGAGCGGCTCCACGTCGATTTCACCGGAACGCGGGTGGCCCGGGGGCAGCCGCTCCTCGAGATCTATTCCCCCGATCTCGTGGCGTCCCAGAGGGAGTACCTGCTGGCCCGCGAGGGAGTGGAGCGGCTCAAGGACAGCCCCTACGAGGACGCGCGGCGGATGGCGTCCGGGCTCCTCGAGGCCGCCCGGGAGCGCCTCGGGCTCTGGGGGGTGACCGACGCGCAGATCGCCGCGCTGGAGCGCAGCGGCAAGCCGGCGCTCGTCTCCACCGTCTTCGCGCCAGCCTCCGGCGTCGTCACGGAACGCCTCGTCTCGGCGGGGCAATACGTCGTCGAGGGCACGCCGCTCTTCAATATCGCGGACCCGTCCCGGGTCTGGGTCCAGGCCGAGATCTACGAAACGGAGATCGGCAGGGTCCCGGTCGGGACGCCGGCGGTCGTGACGACGGAGGCCTGGCCCGGCAGGGAGTTCCGCGGCAGGGCGTCGTTCGTCGACCCGTTCCTCGACCCCGGAACCCGCACGGTACGGGTCCGCGTCGAGCTTCCGAATCCCGGGGGGCTGCTCAAGCCCGACATGTTCGTCCGCGTCGGGTTCCGGGGGAGGAAGGGGAGGGCGCTGGCGGTCCCCGACACGGCGGTGCTCGTGACGGGCGAGCGCGCGATGGTCTGGGCGGAGGTTTCCCCGAACGCCTTCGAGCCGCGGACGGTCCGGGTGGGGCACCGGTCCGGCGGCTTCTACGAGCTCCTTTCGGGGCTTTCGGAAGGGGAGACGGTGGCGATCTCCGCCGGCTTCCTCATCGACTCGGAGAGCCGGCTCCGGGGCGGATCGTCGGACCCGCACGCGGGCCACGGCGCGGCGCCGGGAGCGGAGGCGCCGTCCCCTGCCCCTGCTCCGGCCGGCTCCGCGCCGGGCGGGCACGACGGGCACGGCGGGAAATAGAGGGCCCGGGCGATGATCAACGGCATCATATCGGCCTGCCTGAGGAACCGGTTCCTGACGATCCTGGGCGCCCTCGTGGTCTTCCTCTGGGGGGTATGGGCGCTGCTTCGCACGCCCGTCGACGCCATCCCCGACCTCTCCGACAACCAGATCGTCGTCTACACGATGTGGGAGGGCAGGTCGCCGCAGATCATCGAGGACCAGGTGACCTACCCGCTGGCGACGAACCTCCAGGGGCTGCCCCATGTCCGGGCCGTCCGCTCGACGACGATGTTCGGCGCCTCGATGATCTACGTCATCTTCGAGGACTCGGTGGACCTCTACTGGGCGCGCAGCCGGGTGCTGGAGCGGCTGAACCAGGTCGGGGACCGCCTGCCGAAGGGCGTCGTCCCGGTCCTGGGCCCGGACGGCACGGGGGTGGGTCACGTCTACTGGTACACCTTGAAGAGCGACCGGCACGACCTGGGCGAGCTGCGGGCGATCCAGGACTGGTACCTGCGCTACCCGCTGCAGGCGGTGCCGGGGGTCGCCGAGGTGGCGTCGATCGGCGGCTTCGAGAGGCAGTACCAGGTCGACCTCGACCCGGTGAAGCTGCTCGCGTACCGCGTCCCGGTCGGGGCCGTGAACGCCGCCGTCGCCCGCTCCAACCGGGAGGTCGGCGGCAACGTGGTGGAGAGCAACGCGATGGAGTACCAGGTCCGCGGCCGCGGGTACCTGCGGGGCCGGGAGGACGTGGAGAACATCGTCGTCGCGACCTCGCTGTCCGGGACGCCGATCCGGGTGAAGAACCTGGGCGTGGTCCAGATGGGGGGAGCGAGCCGGCGCGGGCTGCTGGAGGAGAACGGGGAAGGCGAGGTCGTCGGCGGCATCATCGTCATGCGGTACGGCGAGAACGCCAAGAAGGTGATCGGCCGCGTGAAGGCGAAGCTCGCGGAGCTGTCGCCGGGGCTGCCCGCGGGGGTGACGGTGGCGACGGCCTACGACCGCAGTGACCTGATCGACCGCGCGATCGACACGCTGAAGGACGCCCTCGTCGAGGAGGTGATCCTCGTCACGCTGGCCCACGTTCTGTTCCTGTGGCATTTCCGCTCCATCCTCATCGTCACGGCGCCGCTGCCGCTGGCGATCCTGGTCTCCTTCATCTTCATGCACTACATGGGGATCAACTCCAACATCATGAGCCTGGGCGGCATCGCGATCGCCATCGGGGTGCTCGTCGACGCGGGCATCGTGATGACGGAGAACGTGATCCGGCACGCGGAGCGGCACGGCGAGGGATACGAGGAGCGCATCGTGGAGATCACGGAGAAGGCCGCGCACCTGGTCGGCCGCCCGATCTTCTTCGCCATGGCGATCATCATCCTCGCCTTCGTGCCCGTCTTCGCCCTGACGGGGCTGGAGGGGAAGATGTTCCATCCGCTGGCCTTCACGAAGACTTTCGCGATGGTCGGCTCCACCCTCATCGCGGTGACGCTCGTGCCGGTGCTGTGCTCCTTCCTCATCCGCGGGAAGCTCCACCGGGAAGAGGACAACCGGGCGATGAAGGCCCTGATGAAGGTCTACAGGCCGGCGCTGGACTGGGGGCTGGACAACCGGAAGAAGGCCGTGGGCATCGCCGCGGCGCTTTTCCTCGCGGCCGCGTTCCTGGCAACCCGGATCGGCAAGGAGTTCATGCCGCCGCTGAACGAGGGGAGCCTCCTCTTCATGCCGGTGACGCTGCCCAACATATCGATCAACGAGGCCAAGCGGCTCGTCACCGTGCAGGACAGGATCATCCGGGACACGCCGGAGGTCACCTACGTCCTCGGGAAGGTGGGGCGCGCGGAGACCTCCACCGATCCCTCTCCGGTGTCGATGTTCGAGACGATCATCCTCCTGAAGCCGCAGGAGAAGTGGCGCCCCGGCATGACCATGGACAAGCTGATCGGCGAGCTGAACGCGAAGCTGCAGATCCCCGGAGTTGGCAACGGCTGGACGATGCCGATCATCAACCGGATCAACATGCTCTCCACCGGCGTGCGGACCGATCTCGGCGTGAAGATCTACGGCGACGACCTTCGCGCGCTTTCCGACCTGGCGATCCGGGCGGCCGAGGTGCTTAAAGGCGTGCCGGGAGCGGTCGACGTCGTCGCCGACCGGACCCTCGGCGGGACGTATCTCGACATCGAGCCCGACCGGGAGGCCGCGGCCCGGTATGGCCTGAACGTCGATGAAATCAACGATGTCGTGGAGACGGCGCTCGGGGGCGTAACCGTCACCCGGACGATCGAGGGGCGCCAGCGCTTCCCGGTGCGCGTCCGGTTCCTGTGGGAGCACCGGCAGGACGTCGAGGCGATCCGGCGGATCCCGATCCCGCGGGCGCCCGTCGCGTCAGCCTCCTCGACGGTTCCCGTTTCCGCGGCGGCCGCTTCCAGGGGAGGGATGGGCGAAGGGGGCATGGGAGGCGGGGGCGGCGCGCCGCCGATGGGCGGTGCGTCGGCCCCGGGGCAGGTCACCCTCGGGCAGGTGGCGAGGATCTCGATTTCCGACGGCCCCGCCATGATCAACGCGGAGAACTCCTTCCTGCGCTCCGTCGTCTTCCTGAACGTCCGCGGCAGGGACATGGGACGGTTCGTCGACGAGGCCAAGGTGACCCTCGCGAGGAACCTCGAACTGCCGCAGGGCTACTTCCTCGAGTGGTCGGGACAGTACGAGAACCAGATCCGGGCGAAGAAGACGCTGCAGATCGTGCTCCCGCTGGTCCTCCTGATCATCTTCGTGATGCTCGTGATGGTCTACCGGTCGGTCAAGGAAGCGCTTCACGTGATCCTGGCGGTGCCGTTCGCGCTGACGGGGGGCGTCTTCCTCCTCTACGCCACGGGGTACAACTTTTCCGTCGCCGTGTGGGTCGGTTTCATCGCCCTGTTCGGCACCGCGGTGCAGACCGGCGTCGTGATGGTCATCTATCTCGAGGAGGCGGTGGAACGGGTCCGGGGGAGGGACGGCCGCCTGACCCGGGAGAACCTGCGCGAGGCGGTCGTGGAAGGTGCGCTGCTGCGGCTGCGCCCGAAGGTCATGACGGTGTCCACCGTCGTGGCGGGGCTGCTGCCGATCTTCTGGAGCTCCCGCACGGGGGCCGAAGTCATGAAGCCGCTGGCCACGCCCGTGCTGGGCGGCATGGTGTCGTCGCTGCTGCACGTGCTGATCATCACGCCGGTGATCTTCCTGTGGCTGCGCGAGAGGGAGCTCTCGAAGGGCGAATCCACGCGGGGAGGAACGGAACCATGAAAACGAGGCGATTCATCGTCGTGGCGGCGGCGCTGGCGGTCTTTTCCCTGCCGGCGGCCGCGCCGGCCGCCGACGCGGGGCACGGCGGGATGCACGGCGCGAAGGACGCGGGGCACGGGGCCGCGGCCGGTCACGATTCCGCGAGGATGGGCGACGTCGTCTTCGCCGGGAAGATCGGCCCATGGGCGGGCGAGGTCCGGGTCATGGACATGAGGGCGTACGGGGCGGCGAAGAACACGCACCACGTCTCCGTCGCGCTCTCCGATCCGAAGACGAAGGCGCCGGTGACGGCGGGGAAGGGGAGCGTCGCGGTGACCGGGCCGGACAGGGCGAAGGCGGCGGCGCCCTTCACGATCATGCAGGGGCACTTCGGCGCGGACGTCAACCTCCCGAAGCCGGGGAAATACGGCATCGAGGTGCAGGTCGAGTCGGGCGGCGGGAAGGGGAGCGCCGCGTTCACGTACGCCGTCAGGTAGGCGGGCGGCCGGGTTCGCGCAGGGCGACTCGCGACGCGTTTCCCGGCTCCGCGAGCGTGCCGGCGTACACCCCCCCGACGATCAGCAGCCCACCGGCGATCTTCGCCGCGCCGACCGGCTCCGACAGGACGAGGCAGGCGAGCAGGACACCAAAGAGCGGCACCAGGTAGACGAAGACGGCGGCGCGGGCCGCGCCCAGTTCCTCCACGCCGTCGTACCACCAGACGAAGCCGACGACCGTCCCGAGAAGGGCGAGCTGGAGCACGGAGAGCCAGCCCCAGGGCGAAAGGTCCGATAACGTCCGGGCCAGCGGGCCTTCGAGGACGGCGGCGGGCAGCAGCAGGAGCGTCCCGGACAGGGCGGCGTACGCCGTCGCCGCCAGCGGCGGCATGCGCTCCAGGACCTTCTTCCCGATGACGGTGTAGAAGGCCCACATCAGCGGGGCGCCGAGCAGGAGGAGGTCTCCGGGGTTGGGTGGGCGCGCCAGGAGCGACGCCGGGTCCCCGTCGGTGACGACCACCCCCACGCCGGCCAGGGCCAGGAGCAGCCCCACCCACCGGGCCGGCCGGATCCGTTCCTTCAGCAGCGCGGCGGACAGCAGGGCGGTGATCAGCGGGTTGAGGGAAACGATGAGCGAGCCGTTCGCCGCCGTGGTCAGCGACAGCCCTTTCAGGAAGAAGAAGTTGTACAGGAACATCCCGGTCAGCCCGAGGGAAAGGAGGCCGGCCCACTGCGCGGCGCCCCGGGGAAAGGGGATCCGCGCGGGCGGCGTCGCCCTCCCGGCCTTCCACGCGAGGACGGCGAAGAGGACGGCCGCCGCCGCCGCGAACCGCAGGAACGCGACGGAGAAGGGAGGCGCCTCCCGGACCGCCCATTTCCCCGCCACGAAGGTGCCTCCCCAGAAGAAGGCCGTGGTCGTCAGCTTCAGGGCGGTGATGGCGGGGGTTCGCATCGGTATAGTGTAACCATTCCATGAGGAGGTGCGCCCGAATGCCTTACGTGAACATTCGCATCACGCGGGAGGGGGCGACGGCCGTGCAGAAGGCGGAGCTGATCAAGGGGGCGACGCGGCTGCTCGTCGACGTTCTCGGAAAGAACCCGCAGACCACCGTGGTCGTGATCGACGAGGTGGATACCGATAACTGGGGGATCGGGGGGGAGACGGTGACCTCGCGCAGGAAGCGGGGGATGTGACCGGGAAGGGGGGCCGTCTCTCGAGGCCCCCCTTCCCGCCGGCGTCAGCCGCCGCAGGCGATCTGCCGGAAGAAGTCGTTCCCCTTGTCGTCCACCAGGATGAACGCAGGGAAGTCGACGACCTCGATCTTCCAGATCGCTTCCATCCCCAGCTCGGGGTACTCGAGCGGCTCGAGCTTGCGGATGTGCTCGTGGGCCAGCAGCGCCGCGGGGCCGCCGATCGAGCCGAGGTAGAAGCCGCCGTGCTTTTTGCAGGCGTCGGTCACCGCCTGGGTGCGGTTCCCCTTGGCGATCATGACGAGCGACGCGCCGTGCGACTGGAACAGGTCCACGTACGGGTCCATGCGGGCGGCGGTGGTGGGCCCGAAGGAGCCCGACGGGAGGCCGGGGGGGACCTTCGCCGGCCCCGCGTAGATGACCGGGTGGTCCTTCAGGTACTGCGGCAGCCCCCCGCCGCTGTCGAGACTGGTTTTAAGCCGGGCATGGGCGATGTCCCTCGCCACGACGATCGTCCCGGTGAGGGCGAGCTGCGTGGTCACCGGGTATTGCGTGAGCTGCGCGAGGATCTCCTTCATCGGCCGGTTCAGGTCGACCTTGACGATCCCGTGCTCGTGCTTCCCGCGGTACTTTTCCGGGATGAGCCGCCCCGGGTTGCGGTCGAGCTCCTCGAGCCAGATCCCCTCCCGGTCGATCCGCGCCTTCACGTTCCGGTCCGCCGCGCAGGAGACCCCCAGCCCCACCGGGCAGGAGGCGCCGTGGCGCGGCAGGCGGACGACCCGCACGTCGAGCGCGAAATGCTTCCCGCCGAACTGGGCCCCGAAGCCGATCCGGCGCGACGCCTCCTGCAGCTTCGCCTCCATCTCGAGGTCGCGGAACGCCCGCCCCCCGGCGTTCCCCTTCGTCGGCAGGTGGTCGAGGTAGCCGGCGGTCGAAAGCTTCAGCGTCTTCATGACGGATTCCGCGGAGGTCCCCCCGACGACGGCCGCCAGGTGATACGGCGGGCAGGCGGCGGTCCCCAGCGTCTTCATCTTCTCGACGAGGAAGGTTTCGAGCGACGCAGGATTGAGCAGCGCCTTCGTCTCCTGGTAGAGGTACATCTTGTTCGCCGAGCCGCCCCCCTTGGCGACGAAGAGGAAGGAGTACTCCATCCCCTGCGTCGCGTAGATGTCGATCTGGGCGGGGAGGTTGCAGCCCGTGTTGACCTCTTCGTACAGGTCGATCGGCGCGTTCTGGGAGTAGCGCAGGTTCTCTTCCGTGTAGGCCGCGTGCACCCCCTTCGAGAGCTGCTCCTCGTCGCGGCCGCCGGTCCAGACCTGCTGCCCCTTCTTCCCGAGGATCGTCGCGGTCCCCGTGTCCTGGCAGAACGGCAGGACGAAATTCGCCGAGATCTCGGCGTTTCGCAGGAACGCCAGGGCGACCCCCCGGTCGTTGGGGGACGCCTCGGGGTCGGACAGGATCGCCGCCATCTTCTCGTTGTGGGAGGGGCGCAGCAGGAAGGAGACGTCGCGGAACGCCTGCCGGGCGAGGAACGCGAGCCCTTCCGGGTCCACCTTCAGGACCTCTTTCCCCTCGAACATCCCGACGGTTACGTACTCCCTGGTGAGCAGGCGGTACCGGGTGGTGTCCCTCTCCAGGGGAAACGGCTCCTGATAGATGAAATCCGACATGATTCCGCTCCCTTGCAAGATGAAGTCGCCGGGTGATTTTAGGGAAGATAGACCCGCGGCGGGGAAACGTCAAGGGCGGCTGGGGGATCCCGGGCCCCGTGGTATAATTTCCGCGCGGAGGCGACGGGCGTAAGGATGCGTGAAGGGGCCGGGAAAAGGACGTGGTGGGTCTACATGATCGCCTGCCGCGGGGGGAGGATCTACACCGGCACGGCGGCCGACCCCGAGGCGAGGTTCCAGGCGCACCGGGAGGGGAAGGGGGCCGCGTTCACGCGGGCCAACCCGCCGGAGGCGCTTCTGCGCCGCGAGCCGGTCGGGAGCCGCGGCGATGCCTGCCGGGCGGAGGCCGCGCTCAAGAAACTCTCCAGGGAGGAAAAGCTCTCCTGGACGCGCGGGGAGATGAAGATACCTCCCTTCCCGGCCGTCGAAGGGAAAGAATGCGGCCGTCGGCAAAAGAAGGGATGACCCGGGCGGCGATCGTCGCGCGGCGGGGGCGGGCGATGACCGCGGCAGCGGTCCTGATCGCCCTCCTGTCCGTCCTCGGGTGCGCGGGCAAGGACGTGCGTCCCGACCCGAAGCCGGCGCTGTTCGAAGGGCCGAAGGTCGCGGTCGCCCCCATGGAGAACCTCACCAACGACCTGTCGGCGTCCGACATCATCCGCGACGCCTTCGCGCAAGGGGTGGCGGAGCGCGGCTACGGCGTCCTGCCGCTCCTCGAGAGCGACCAGGCGCTGCGGGAGACGCTGGGGATCAGCTACGGGGGGCAGCTCCCGACCACCACCCCGAAGGACGTCTGCAAGGCGCTCGGGGTGGAGGGGGTCTTCTACGGCGAGGTGCAGGAGTTCGGCAAGACGACCACCGGCTTCTACAACAGCGCGACCGTCGAGGCCTCCTTCAGGCTGTACGGCAGCGACGGAACTCTCCTGTGGGAGGGGAAGGACCGGCAGGTCACCCGGGACGTCGTGCGCGGGGGAAGCAACAGCCTGGGCGCCGAGCTCCTCGTGCGCGGGCTGGGCAACATCCTGCTCAACCCGCTGACCCCGATCGCGAAGCGTGTCGGGGGGAACATCGCGAGGCAGGTTCCGGGGGGGCTGTTCGAAAAGGGCTCGAGATGAGACATCTTTTGCAGGAAGGGAGCGAATCGATGAGAAGGAAGCTTATGTTCGCGGGGATCCTGTTCGCGGTCGCCGCGGCCGCCGGCTGCGCCACGACGCCGCCCGTCACGGGCCCGTCCACCCGGGAATCGACCCCGGCCGCGGAGATGCGGAACGTGAAGGGGCAGCCCTCGGCGCCCATCATGTCGCAGGGGCCGAAGCTGCGCGTCGCCGTCGTCCGGTTCAAGGATAAGAGCGCCTACGGCAAGGGGCGCCTCGGCGGGGCCGCCCAGGACATCCTCACCACCGAGCTGGCGCGCGCCGACAAGTTCATCATGATCACCCGGCAGGACCTCGACCTTCTCCAGGACGAGCAGGACCTGGCCAGGAGCGGGATGATCAAGGCGGGGACGGGGGCGAAGTCCGGCGAGGTGATGGGGGTCAACGCCATCGTCACGGGCGTGGTGTCGCAGTTCGGAGTGAAGCAGAAGTCGGCCACCTACCTGGTGGGCGCGAGCAAGACGCAGACCGCGGAGGCGACCGTCGACGTCCGGGTGATCGACGCCAACACGGGGCAGATCATCTTCGCGGAGAGCGGCACCGGCGTCCACGAGTCGTCCTCCACGCAGGTGCTGGGGATCGGCGGGAAGACCGGGTACGACGAGACGATGGAAGGGAAGGCGTTCCGCGCGGCGGTCTCCAAGTTCATCGACAACCTCATCCAGAAGATGGCGATGATCGAGTGGTCCGGCAAGGTCGCGGCGGTGGACGGCCGGGAGGTCACGGTGAACGCCGGCAAGAAGACCGGACTCGTGGCGGGCGACCGGCTCGCGGTGTACGGCGAGGGGCGCGAGGTGATCGACCCCGACACGAAGATGCCGCTCGGCCGCAGGCCGGGCCCGAAGAAGGGAGAGATCGAGGTCGTCGATTTCTTCGGCGAGGACGCCTCGATCGGCAAGGTCCTGAGCGGCAGCGGGTTCGCCGTGAACGACATCGTCCGGCTGGCGAGATAGGGGGGACGACATGAAGACGAAACGGACCGGTTACGCCGCCTGGTTCCTTGCGCTGTCCGCCGCACTGCTCCTGGCCTTCGCGGCCCTCCCGGGCTGCTACCCCAAGAGCCAGGTCTACAGCGTGGGGAACGTGGGCGGGCTGATCTTCAACGTGAACCCCCCCGAGGCGGAAGTGCTCCTCGACGGGGTGGTGCAGGGGAAGGCCTCCGACTTCACCCAGGAGCGGTACCTGAAGGTCTCCGCGGGGATCCACCGGGTGGAGCTGCGCAGCGAGGGGTACGAGACCTATTCCCGGGAGGTCAACATCGGGACCTCGCTGGAGCGGATCGAGGCGGCGCTGATCCGGAAGAGGTAGGCGTCCCGCGCGCTTTCCGCGCCCCGGGGGATCGCTTTCCCCGGGGCGCTCCCTTTCCTATTTCCGGCCCCACCAGTTCCTGAGCCGCTCGGCGATCGCCTTCTCGTGCCCCGCCTCGGACGGCCGGTAGTAGCTCCGGCGCCCGAGCTCCTCGGGGAAGTAGTTCTCCCGGACGAACCCGTCGGCGAAGTCGTGGGGGTACTTGTACTCCTTCCCGTACCCCAGATCCTTCATCAGGCGGGTGGGGGCGTTCCGCAGGTGCAGCGGCACCGGGAGCGTCCCCCCGGCTTCCGCGTCCTTCATCGCCCTCTGCCACGCGACGTAGGTCCGGTTGCTCTTCGGCGCGGTGGCGAGGTAGACGGCCGCCTGCGCCAGCGCCAGCTCCCCTTCCGGGCTTCCCAGCGTCCGGTACGTCTCCGCCGCCGCCAGGGCGACCTGCAGCGCGCCCGGGGCCGCGTTCCCCACGTCTTCCGAGGCGAACCGGATCATCCGCCGGGCGATGTAGATCGGGTCCTCTCCGGCCGAGAGCATCCGGGCGAGCCAGTAGAGCGCGGCGTCCGGGTCGGAGCCGCGCAGCGACTTGTGGAGCGCGGAGATCAGGTTGTAATGCTCCTCGCCGTCCTTGTCGTACAGGAGCCCCTTCTTCTTCAGCGCCTCCCGGGCCGTTTCCGCGTCGACCGCCGGAAGCTTCTTGTGCAGGGCGATCGACACGGCGGCCTCGAGGGCGTTCAGCGCGATCCGGGCGTCGCCGTCCGCCACGGATACGATGTGCCGCAGCGCCTCGGGGGAAAGGAAAGACTCCGGCTGCCCCAGCCCCCGTTCCGGGTCGGCGAGCGCGCGCAGGACGATCCGCTCGATGTGGGAGGGGGCGAGCGGCGAAAGGACGAGCACCCGGCAGCGCGACAGCAGCGCGTTGCGGATCTCGAAGGACGGGTTCTCCGTGGTGGTGCCGAACAGCGTGACGGTCCCGTCCTCGACGAAGGGGAGCAGCGCGTCCTGCTGCGCCTTGTTGAACCTGTGGATCTCGTCGATGAAGAGAATGGCGGGGCGCGCGTCCCCCGCGCCTTCCATGCGTCGCGATTTCTTCAGCTCCGCGAGCGCCTCCCGGATCTCCTTCACTCCCGACAGGACGGCGGAGTACGGGAGGAAGACGGCGTCCGTCTCCCTGGCGAGGATGCGGGCGAGGGTCGTCTTGCCGGAACCCGGCGGCCCCCAGAAGATGAGGGAGGGGAGGGGGCGTGCGGAAAGGACGGAGGAGAGGAACTTCCCTTCCCCCAGGAGCTCCTCCTGGCCGACGAAGTCGGCGAGGGCGGCGGGGCGCATGCGGTCGGCGAGAGGGGCGCGCATTCTTTTTCCTTTTCCTTTCGGATATATTATCCTGAACGATCATGAAGTGCATCGGAATCATCGCCAAGCACACGGATCCGCGCGCCGAGTCCATCGTTTCCGACCTCGCTCGGTGGCTGGGGGAGCGGGGGAGGGAGGTCGCCTTCGACCGGGAGACGGCCGCCCTGCTCGGCCGGTCCGACGGCGTCGTGCGCTCGAGCCTTCCGGAGCATTCCGATTTCCTGGTCGTGATCGGGGGGGACGGGACGCTGCTGTCCGCCGCGCGCGTCGTCGGCGGCAGCGGCAGGCCGATCCTCGGCGTGAACCTGGGCGGGCTCGGGTTCATGACGGCGGTCACCCTCGACGAGCTCTACCCGGTTCTCGAGCGCATCCTCCGCGGCGAGGCCGAATACGACGAGAGGATGATGCTCTGCGTCCACGTCCACCGGCTGGGGGAGCGGGTCGCCGACTACACGGTCCTGAACGACGCGGTGATCAACAAGGGCGCGCTGGCGAAGATCGTCGACATCCGGGTCACCGTCGAGCGCGAGTACCTGGCCACCTACAAGTCGGACGGCCTCATCATCTCGTCGCCCACCGGCTCCACGGGATACTCTCTCTCCGCCCAGGGGCCGATCGTCTACCCGACGCTCCACACTCTCCTCATCACCCCGATCTGCCCGCACATGCTGACGCTGCGCCCCCTGCTCGTCCCCGACGACATGACCGTCCGGGCCGAGCTGATCTCGCGGGGGACGGACGTCTTCCTGACCCTCGACGGCCAGGTGGGGTTCGGACTGCGGGAGGGCGACGTGGTGGAGGTGCGAAAAGCCAAGTCGACTCTGCGGTTTATCCGCTCCCCCTTCAAGGATTACTTCGCCGTCCTCCGGACGAAGCTGAAGTGGGGGGAGCGATGACCGCGCTCCCGCGATGCTGATCGAGCTCTCCGTCCGGAACCTCGCCGTCTTCGAAGACGTCCGCGTCGAATTCCTCCAGGGGCTGAACGTGGTCACCGGCGAGACCGGCTCGGGCAAGTCGATCCTGGTGGAGGCGATCCGCCTCGCGCTTGGGGAGAAGGCCGACCCGATGGCGGTCCGCTCCGGGGAGGCGGAGGCCGAGGTGTCCGCCCTCTTCGACCTGTCGCGGCGCGCGGAGCTGCGCGACGCGTGGGAGGACGCCGGCCTTCCGTGGGAGGACGAGGTCGTCCTGCGGCGGGTGCTCCCCTCGGGCGGCCGCAGCCGCGCCTATCTCAACGGGCGCCCCGTCGCCCAGCCGGTCCTCGCGCTCCTTTCGCCTCTCCTGCTGACGATGGTGGGGCAGCACAGCGTGCCGCAGCTGCTGTCCCGCTCCGCGGCGCTGTCCGCGATCGACGACTTCGCCGGGACGGGGGAGCGCGCCTCGGAGACGCGGAAGGCGTACCGGAGGGTGGCCGCTCTCCGGCGGCGGGTCGAGGAGGCGGCGGCGCGCGCGGCCGGCGCCCGCTCCCGGGCCGAGACGCTCGATTTCGAGATCGGCGAGCTGTCCGGCGCCCGCCTCGTTCCCGGCGAGGAGGAGGCGCTGGCCGCCGCGCTGCAGGCGTCGCGCAACGAGGGGAAGGTCCTCGAGGCGCTCCGCGCTGCGGACGACGCCCTGGCCTCCTCGGAGGGCGCCTCCCTGGCGTCCATGGGGTTCGCGCTGTCGCGGCTCCGGGAAGCGGCGGCGCTCGACCCGCGGCTGCGCGACGTCTCGGAGCGGCTCGGCTCCTTCCGCGAGGAGGTGGCCGAGATCTCCCGGGAGATCGCCCGCATGGCCGGGAAGGCCGCGGGAGACCCGGAGGAGCGGGAGCGCGCCGAGGAGCGGCTGAGCCTGATCCGGCGGCTCCGGCGGAAATACGGGACGGACGTCCCGGGGCTGATCGCCCGCCTGGAGGGGCTTGCGGCGGAGCGGGAGTCGCTCGCCGGGGCGCTCGCGGAGGAGGCCCGCCTGCGCGAGGAGCTGCGCCGGGAGGAGGACGCGGGCGTGAAGGCCGCGGGAGAGCTTTCCGCCGCGCGCCGCCGCGCCGCGGAGGCGATGGGGCCCGCCGTCGAGAAGGAGCTGTCGAAGGTGGCGCTCCCGGGGGCGCGGTTCCTGCCGGTCGTGTCCTCTCGCGAGGCGGCCCCCGCGTCGCTTTCGGAGGCGGGGTTCGACGAGGCGGAGTTCCTCTTCTCCGCGAACCCGGGGCAGGAGCCGCGCCCGCTGGCGACGACCGCCTCCGGCGGAGAGCTGTCCCGCGTGATGCTCTCGCTGCGCAACGCCGCCTCGCGCGGCGGCGGCGGGAGGACGCTGGTGTTCGACGAGATCGACACCGGGATCGGCGGGCAGGTGGCGGAGCGGGTGGGGGCCCGATTGCGGAACCTCGCCTCGGCGTCGCAGGTCGTGTGCGTGACCCACCTTCCGCAGGTGGCCGCCTTCGCGGACCGGCACCTCCGCGTGGAGAAGCGCGCTTCGGGCGGGTCCGTGGCGACCGGGGTGAAACCGCTGTCGAAACAGGATAGGATAGACGAATTGGCCCGCATGATCTCCGGGTCGGAGATCACGGGGCAGGCGAAGGCGCACGCGAAGGCGCTGATCGAGAGGGCCACGGGGAATTGATCCGGAAAGCGCGGATGTCGGACGCGAAGGCGATCCAGGCACTGATCTGGGAGTACGCCCAGAGGGGCGACATGCTCCCGCGGTCGCTGAGCTCCATCTTTGAGAACCTGCGGGACTATTTCGTGTACGAGAACGAGGAGGGCGAGGTCGTCGGCTCCGCGGCCATCCATATCATGTGGGAGGACCTGGCCGAGGTGCGCTCCCTCGCGGTCCGCGAGGGGCAGATGGGTCGCGGCATCGGGACGAAGCTGGTGGAGGCGTGCATCTCCGAGGCGATCGTCCTGGGGATCACGCGCGTCTTCGCGCTGACCTACCGGCCCGACTTCTTCCGGCGTCTCGGCTTCCGGGAGGTCGACAAGTCGGAGCTTCCCCACAAGATCTGGTCGGATTGCCTCAAGTGCGCCAAGTTCCCCGATTGCGACGAGGTGGCGCTGGTGGCCGATTTCTCCGGGAGCGCGCGTGTCGGATAGGCGGTTCGAGGTCGTCCTTCGGGAAGTGGCGCGGCTGGGGGGAGGCGAGGCGGAGCTGTACGTGGCCCGCTCCCGCGCCCGCGGGTACGAGGCACGCGAGGGGCGCCTCGACACGATCGCCTTCTCCGACACCCTGGCGCTGGGGCTGCGGCTGTTCCGCGGGAACCGGATGGGGTTCTCCTACGGCTTTGCGGGCGACGACGCCGACCTGGCACGGATGGTGCGGGAAGCGGCGTTCTGCATGGAATCCTCCGACCCCGACGACGCTTACGGCCTGCCCGATGCCGTGCCTCCCGCGGGCGCCGCGTTTTCCGGCGCGCCCGCCCCCGCGCTCTATGACCCCGCATGGGAATCGGTCTCCGAAGAGGAGAAGGGCGAGTTCGCCCATTCGCTCGAGGCCGCCGTGCTGGCGCGCGACCCGCGGATGAAGCGTGTGCGTACGGCCGCCCTGCGGGACGCGGTCGCCGAGGTGTCGCTCCGGAACAGCCGCGGCGTCTCGCTTGAGCGGCGCGAGACCCGCTGCTTCGCGCACGTGGAGACGGTGGCCGAGGACGGCGGGGAAGGGCAGACCGGCTACGGCTTCGGGTTCGCCCGGTCCCTCCGGGGGCTTTCCGCCGCGGCGATCTCGGCCGAGGGGGCGGACCGGGCGCTGCGCATGCTCGGCGCGTCGCGGCCCGGGACCGGCGCCTACCGCGTGGTGATCGAGAACGGCGCGGCGGCGGACCTGCTCGACGTGCTTTGCCCGTCGTTCCTCGCGCCCCAGGTGGTGAAGGGGAAGTCCATGCTGGCGGGGAAAGTCGGGGCCGGGGTCGCGTCGTCGGCGGTTTCCATCGCGGACGACCCGCTCGATCCCGGGGCTTCCGGCGCGGAGCCGTTCGACGGGGAGGGGACGCCCGCGCTGCGGCGGGAGCTGGTCTCGGGCGGCGCGCTGCGCGGCTACCTGGCGGACGCCTTCTGGGGGCGCAAGCTCGGGACCGGGACGACGGGGGCGTGCCGCCGCCCGGGGGCGAAGCAGCCTCCCTCGGTCGGCGCGTCGAACCTGTGCCTGTCGCCCGGGGCCCTTTCCTTCGACGCCCTGCTCGCCGCGGCGGGGGACGGGATCCTGCTGACGGAATTCCTTGGGATCC
This sequence comes from uncultured bacterium, assembly GCA_964612075.1. GTDB lineage: Bacteria > Desulfobacterota > Deferrimicrobia > Deferrimicrobiales > Deferrimicrobiaceae > UBA2219. The sequence goes on along the minus strand of CAZTFC010000018.1, from coordinate 10,191 downwards.
ACACGGCCGATCCCGTCTCGGGCGACTTCTCCGTGGGCGCGTCCGGCCTCCGGATCGCGGGCGGGGCGCTTGCGGAGCCGCTGCACGGCTTCGCGGTCTCCGGGAACATCCTCGACCTGCTGGGGAAGGTGGAGTCGGCGGGAAGCGATTTCCGCTGGTTCGGCAGCACCGGCTCCCCCTCCCTTCTCGTCGGCCGGATCGCGGTGGGAGGGGATTGACCATCCGATGAGCTCCCCGCTGTTCATCTTCGATCTCGACAACACGCTCTACCCGCGCGAGCTCCCCATCTGGCGCATGGTGGACGACCGGATCGAGCTTTACGTGAGGGAGCGGCTGGGGACCGGCCCGGAGGGCGCGCGCCGCGTCCGGATGAATTACCTCGCCGACTACGGCTCCACGCTGCAGGGGCTGATGCGCCACCACGGCGTGCGTGCGGCCGAGTACCTGGAGTACATCCACGACGTCCCGGTTCCCGACCTGGTGCCGGCCCGCCCTGAGCTGAAAGAGATGCTCGACGGGCTGCCCGGGCGGTGCGTCGTGTTCACCAACGGATCGCGGGATTACGCCCGGCGCGTCCTCGAGGCGCTGGGGGTGGACGGAAGGATGGAAGGGATCTACGGGATCGAATTCATGGAATACATCGCCAAGCCGTCGCCGTACCCGTACGCGAAGCTGCTGCGGGCCACGGGGAGCCGCGCGGAGGACTCCTGTTTCTGCGAGGACAGCAGGCGGAACCTGCTGCCCGCGCGCGAGATGGGGATGTTCACCGTGCTGGTGGGCGGGAACCGGGAGCCGCAGGCGTCCCTCCTTCGGAGGATGCCGCCGCCCTCGTTCAGGCCGCACGCCGTCATCGACGACGTGTGCGACCTGCCGGGGGTGCTCCACGCCTTCCCGCCGCTGTCCCGCGAGGCGGCCGGTGCGGCCGGGGGGGCGCGCCTCGCGGCGCCGCCCCAGCAGACAGGAGGAAAGGAATGACGGAAGGGGAAGGGAAACGCAGGTACTGGAGACGCGGAAAGAAGAAAAAGGCGGCCGCCCCGGAAGGCGGGGGCGCGGCGGCGGAAGCAACGTCGGTCGTCGATGGGGTCGGGGGGCGGGAGGAAGCCGGGGCCGCGGAAGACCCGGAGGGAAGGTCCCCGCAGGACGCCTACGAACCCCCGGTCCCGGCGTATGTCGCGGAAGGCGGGCCGGAAGGAGGAGGGGGTGCGGCCGCCGCGGCGGATGCCGGCGCCGGCGCGGAGTCCGGGGCCCCGAAAAAGCCACGCCGTCGCAGCCGCAGGCGCAGGAAGCCCGCGGAGGGCGCGGCGCCCCAGGCGGCCGACGCGGTTGCGCCGCCCCCGGGCGCCGACGTTCCCGACGAATCACCCGCGGAGGAGGTCGAGGAGCCGGAAACGCCGGCCCGTCATCTGAGGGCGGCGCGTATCGTGGCGCCTTCCCGCGAGCCCGACGCCGCGCGGCTCGAGCCGACGCCGCCGTTTGAGGCGGACGTGCCGCAGGCGGCGATCGCGGAAGAGGTCGCGGCCGCCGGAGCGGTTCCGGCCGGGTCGCGGCCGCCGGAGGCGCCGACGCAGGGCGCGGCGCCACAGGGCGCGACGCCGCCGGGTGCGGCGCCGCAGGGCGAGCCGTCCAAGAAGCGCCGCCGCCGTCGTCGCCGCCGCAAGAGCAAGTCTCCGGCGCAGGGGGAGCCCGGCGCGCAGCCCCTGGCGGCGGGTGCCGCCGCCGCGGAATCCGACGAGGAGTTCTTCGAGCAGGCGGGAGGGAACGACCTCCACGCGGCCGGCCTCACCGACGTCGAGGAGCCGGAGGAGCCCGCGCGGCACCTGGCGGAAGCCGAGGAAGAGGAAGCGGAGGAAGAGGAGGGCAAGGGCCCCCGGAAGGTGATGCTGATCGACGGCATGCACCCGGAGGAGAACCGGGTGGCGATCGTCGCCGAGGGCGTCCTCGACTATTACGAGGTCGAGAACCAGCGCAAGAAGGCGTTCAAGGGGAACATCTACAAGGGGAAGGTGGTCAACATCGCCCCCGCGATCGAGGCGGCGTTCGTCGAGTTCGGCGGCGGCCGACACGGCTTCCTGCCGCTGAACGAATACTGCGCGGGCGCGCTGATGGACCACCTCGGCACGTGGAACGAGGGGGACAAGCGCCCCCAGCTGCGCTCCGGCATGGAGATCCTCGTACAGGTGACGAAGGAGGAGTCCACCATCAAGGGCGCGGCGCTGACCTCATACATCAGCATCGCCGGCCGGTACATGGTGATGATGCTGGGGATGAAGCGCTACGGCATCTCCAAGAAGATCACGGGGGAGAAGGAGCGGGAGCGGATCCGCAAGCACATGGAGAAGCTGGAGTACCCCGAGCACCTCGGCTTCATCGTGCGCACGGTGGGCGCGGCCCGGCCCCTGAAGGACCTCAAGGCCGACCTGCAGAACCTCCTGAAGCTCTGGGACCGCACGGTGGCCGGCGCGCGGTCGAACAAGGCCCCGGCGCTGCTCTACGAGGAGCAGGACATCGTCATCCGCACGCTGCGGGACAACTACTCCGCGGACGTCGCGGAGGTCATGATGAACTCGGAGGCCGCCTTCCGCAAGGCGGAGGCCTTCTTCGACGTGTATTACCCGAAGCAGAAAGGGAAGCTGAAGCTGTACCGGCAGAAGCGCCCCCTCTTCGCGCGGTTCAACCTCGAGGAGCAGGTGGAGCGGGCCACCGCCCGCAAGGTGCCGCTTCCCTCCGGCGGTCACATCTGCATCGACCACACCGAGGCGATCTGGACCATAGACGTCAACTCCGGGCGCTCCTCCAAGGACCGCGACATCGAGGACACCGCCTTCCGCACGAACAGGGAGGCGGCGGCCGAGGTGACCCGGCAGATGCGGCTGCGCGACATCGGCGGCCTCATCGTCGTGGACTTCATCGACATGGAGAACAAGTCCCACAACAAGGAGGTCGACCGGATCCTCAAGGAGGGGCTCAAAAAAGACAAGGCGAAGAGCGACGTCACCTCGCTGGGCAAGTTCGGCCTGGTCGCCATCAGCCGCCAGCGGATGGGGACCTCCTTCTACGACGTCCTGCTGAAATCGTGCGAGGTGTGCGCCGGGCTGGGCGTGGTCCCCACCCGCGACTCTTCCGTCGTCCGCCTCTTCCGCAGGCTGCACGACGAACTGTCGAAGGACGGAAAGGACGGGGCGAAGGACGTCACCGTGCGCGTGGCGCCGGGGCTGCTCGAGACGCTGATCAACCAGAAGCGGGAGGAGATCACCCGCATCGAGCGGATATGCGGCGGCAAGGTGACGATCCAGGCCGACCCGGCGCTGCCCCCGTCGTCGTTCGCGTTCGGCGTCCCCGCAAACGGTGGCAAAACCGCAGAACCGGGACGTTGATGAGTTCTCCCGCAGTTCGGGGACAGAGATGCGCACCCCGGACTGTCTGACGATATGGGGAAGCAACTCGGAGGGGGCAGGATGACCGGCTCCGAAACCGAAACCGAAACCGAAACCGAAACCGGACCGGACGCCTCCGGCTTCCGGAAGATCGCGCGGCGCTATTTCCGCGCCGCGCTTTTCTACCTCTCGCTGGGCGCCGTCCTCGGGGCACTGATGATGTGGTTCGGCAACGACAACCTCCAGTTCCTCCACGGCCACATGCTTCTGGTCGGAGCCCTGCTGTTCGGGGGCTACGGTGCGGGATACCTATGGATCGCCGGTCGGGCGGGCGCAGCGCCGCCCGCCGGCGCCGCTTCCCTGGCTGTCAAGCAGTTCTGGCTCGCCAACGTCGGCCTTCCCGGGATGCTGCTCGGCTCCGTCTTCCCGGTGGGTTACGGCCTCGACCGGATCGGCGTCCTGTTCGGGTTCATGGAAGCGGCGGCGGCGGTGATGTTCGGGGTGGTAATCCGCAGAACCGGGACGTTGATGAGTTCTCCGCCAAAATAGGGACAGAGATGCCGCAGCCACAGCCGCGGCGCCGCGGCTACGGCTGCGGGATGAGCGGCTCCCCCGGCCGGAACGTACGGAACCCGTACGCCGCGTCGGCCGCGATGTAGAAATACCGGTACGCTTCCTTCCACGATGGCAGCACCGCCAGGACCCCGGCCGGGGAACCCATCTCTGTCCCCGAACTGGCGGAGAACTCATCAACGTCCCGGTTTTGGCGTTCCTGGTGGAAATGCCCCAGCACGATGAAGTCGGTCCCGGCGGCGAAGAGCGCGGCCGCGTAGCTGCGGCAGTCCGCCTCGGGGAACGATTCCTTGTGGCGGCGGTTGTACCGTTTCAGTTTCCGCTCGACCCGGTCGGCCAGCGGCAGGAAGAAGCCGGCGGGCAGCTGCGCGACCAGCCGGTTGGCCAGCCGGTTCTTCGAGAGCCCTTTCCAGAAGCGGTAGGGCAGGTCCGCCCGGTTCACGGTGTCCCCGTGGGAGAGGTGCACCTGCTTCCCCGCGACCGCGACCACCAGGTCCCCTTCGGCGACGAAGTCGCACGTGGTCCCTTCGTGTTCCTCCTTCAGGTAGAAGTCCCGGTTCCCTTCGACGTAGACCAGGCGCAGCCCCTTTCGCCGAAGCTCGCGCAGCCGGTCGATGATCGGCCGCTGGAAGGGGAAGGTCAGCCCCGGGTTGCCGAACCACAGGTCGAACATGTCGCCGAGGAGGAACATCGGGACCCGCTGGGCCGCCGCGGCTTCCGCCATCGAAAGGAACGTGCGGCTGTGGACGTCGTCCTGGTTCAGGTGACCGTCCGCGAGGAAGATCGCCCGGTCCAGCTGGATCGGGAAAGTGTCTCTCATGGCGGATACCAAGATAGCACCAGATGGGGGCGGCCGGAATCCGATAGAATCATACGGGAGACGGTCGCCATGGCGAAGGGGGGCGGACGATGGTCGTGGATTCGCTGACGGTGCTCGACAAGTTCACGGGGGAGGCGATCGCGGAAGTCCCGAAGGCCACGAAGGGGACGACGGACCGGGCCATCCAGGCGGCGAAGGAGGCGTTTCCCTCCTGGTCCCGGACGCCCGCCCACAAGCGGGCTGCCATCCTGGAGAAGACCTCCCGCATCATCGACTCCCGGAAGGAGGAGATCGCCGGGACGATCTGCCGGGAGGCGGGGAAAGCGTGGAGGCACGCGGTCGCCGAGGCGGCGCGCTCGGTCGAGACGTTCCGGTTCTCCGCCGAGGAGGCGCGGCGGATCCACGGGGAAACCGTCCCGATGGACGCCAGTCCGGCCGGGGAAGGGCGCTTCGGCTTCTGGATGCGCTGCCCCCTGGGCGTGGTCGCCGCCGTCTCCCCGTTCAACTTCCCGCTGAACCTGGTCGCGCACAAGGTGGGCCCGGCGCTCGCGGCGGGGAACACGGTGGTGCTCAAGCCCGCCTCCGCCACGCCGCTCTCCGCCATCAAGCTGGCGGGATTCCTCGACGAGGCGGGATTGCCGCCCGGCGTCCTCCACGTCCTCGTGGGTTCCGGCGGCACGGTCGGGGAGTGGCTGACGACGGACCCGCGGGTCTCCAAGATCTCCTTCACCGGCTCCGCGGCGGTCGGGGAGGAGATCCTCCGGAAGGCGGGGATGAAGAAGGTGACGATGGAGCTCGGCAACAACTCGGGGGTGATCGTCGAGCCGGACGCGGACCTCTCAATTGCGATTCCCCGGTGCGTGACGAGCGCCTTCGCCAACGCCGGCCAGGTGTGTATCTCCCTGCAGCGGCTCTTCGTCCACGAGGCGGTCGCGAAGGAGTTCACAGAGCGGTTCGTCGAGGCGGCGTCGCGCCTGAAGGTCGGCAACCCGCTCGATCCCGATTGCGACGTGGGGCCGATGATCGACCCGAAGGAGGCGGAGCGCGCGCAGGAGTGGGTGGAGGAGGCGGTCGGCCAGGGGGCGAGGCTGCTCCTCGGCGGGCGGCGCGAGGGGGCCCTCATGCAGCCGACGGTGCTGGCCGACGCGCGGCCGGAGATGAAGGTGATGTGCCGGGAGGCGTTCGCCCCGCTGGTGGCGATCCGCGAATACAAGGATTTCGAGGACGCGGTCGCGATGGTCGAGGACACGCCGTACGGGCTGCAGGCGGGGATCTTCACCAACGACATCCGGAAGGCGATGAAGGCGGTGGACCGGATCGACGCGGGCGGCGTCATGATCAATGACACCTCGATGTTCCGCGTCGACCACATGCCCTACGGCGGGAACAAGATGTCGGGCCTGGGGCGCGAGGGAGTCCGCTTCGCCTGCGAGGAGATGACCTCCATCAAGATGGTGGTCATCCGGCCGTAGCGGTTTCGCCCGGGTGATGTAGAATCGAACAAACGTTCCTGGTTGCATCAGGGGTGGATTCCCGGAAGTTATGGAACGGGATACCACAACTTTCGAAGAACCCCTCTCCGCGTATCGGATTATGATTTTCGATAAGGAACAAGGAGGACGGATGAAGCGGTTCGACCTCGTGGTGATCGGGGCGGGGCCCGGCGGGTACGTCGCGGCGATCCGTGCGGCGCAGCTCGGGATGAAGGTGGCCGTGGCCGAGCGCGGCAAGCCCGGCGGCGTATGCGTGAATTGGGGCTGCATCCCGTCGAAGGCGATCCTCACCTCGGCGGGGCTGTTCGAGGAGATGAAGAACGCCTCCGCCTACGGGATCCGCTGCCAGGGGGTCGAGGCGGACTACGGGGAGGTGATCCGGCGCAGCCGCAAGGTGGCCGACCGGATGTCGCGCGGCGTCGCCTATCTTTTCAAGAAGAACGGGATCGAGCTGTTCCCGGCGCACGCGACGGTCGCCTCGCCGACGACGGTCAAGGCCGGCGACGAGCTCCTGGAGGCGAAAAACATCCTCGTGGCGACGGGAACCTCGGTGAAGGGGCTTCCCGGGATCGAGCCGGACGGCGGCGACGTCATCACAAGCGACGACGCGCTCGCCCAGGAGACGCTGCCCCGGTCGGTGACGGTGCTGGGGGCGGGCGCGGTCGGGGTGGAGTTCGCGTACATCTACCGGGCGTTCGGCGCCGAGGTCTCGCTGGTCGAGATGGAGGACCAGGTCCTCCCGCGGACCGACCGCGAGGTGGCGGAGGCGCTGGCGAAGTCGCTGAAGAAGCTTGGCATCCGCGTCCTCACCTCCGCTCCGGCGAAAGGGTACGACAGGGGCTCCCGCACGCTGACGGTGACGGCCGCCGGGAAGGAGGAAACCCTCCAGGCGGAGAAGCTGCTGGTGGCGGTCGGGCGGAAGGTCCTGACGTCGGACCTGGGGCTCGAGGCGTGCGGCGTGAAGATCGAGCGGGGGATCGTGCAGGTCGACGGCGCCTTGAGGACCGCCTGCCCGACGATATGGGCCATCGGCGACGTGACCGGCGGCGCGATGCTGGCCCACAAGGCGTCCGCGGAAGGAGTGGCGGCGGCCGAGGCGATCGCCGGGCACAAGGACGCGTGCCGCCCCGACCCGGACCGTATCCCGTCGTGCGTCTATTGCCGCCCCGAGGTCGCCACGATCGGGCTGACGGAAGAGGAGGCGAAGAAGCGGGGGGTGGAGTGCAAAACGGCGAAGTTTCCATTCACCGCCCTGGGGAAGGCGGTCGCGTCCGGCCACACGGACGGGTTCGTGAAGATGATCGCGGACGCGAAGTACGGCGAGGTGATCGGGTGCCACATCCTGGGCGCCGGCGCGCCGGACATGATCGCGGAGATGTCGCTGGGGCGGTCGCTCGAGGCGACCTTCCGCGAGATCGGGAAGACGGTGCACGCGCACCCGACGCTTTCCGAGGCGATCCGGGAGGCGGCGCTCATGCTGGGCGGCGAGGCGATCGACATCTGACGCACCAATGAACCGACACGCGAGGAGGCCATGACCGAGCAGAAAGACCGGGAACTGTATTACTGGCTCCGCCTGATCCGGGAGTTCGAGAGCCGGATCTCCGCCCTCGACAAGCAGGGGAAGCTCTCCGGCGGCGTCTATTCGGGGAAGGGTCAGGAGGCCGTAACGGTGGGCTTCTGCCACGCGCTGCGGAAGGACGACTGGATCTTCCCGCTCCACCGGGACCTGGGCGCCTTCCTCGTCAAGGGGTCGGACCCGAAGCTTCTCATGGCCCAGATCTTCGGCCGGCGCGACGGCTTCTCGAAGGGCAAGGACTCCTACCTCCACGGCGGCGACATGGGGAACGGCATCTTCGGCGCCACCTCGATGCTCGGCGCGACGCTGCCGGTGGCCGCGGGGATGGCCTTCAAGTTCAAGGCGCGCGGGGAGGACAGCGTGGCAGTGGCTTTCTACGGGGAGGGCGCCAGCAGCCGCGGCGACGTCCACGAGGCGATGAACTTCGCGGGGGTCCACAAGCTGCCGGTGGTCTTCGTCTGCGAGAACAACTTCTACGCCTACTCCACGCCGAACCACATGCAGTTCGCGGCGGACAGCCTGGCGGACCGCGCCCGCGGGTACGGCTTCAAGGGGGAGATCGTCAACGGGAACGACCTGCACTCCGTGCTCGACAGCGCGCGGAGGGCGATCGCCCGCGCCCGGAAGGGGGAAGGGGCCACGCTGGTGGAGTGCAGGACCTACCGCTACCACGGGCACTCCGAGCACGACCGGGCGGAGTACCGGGAGCAGGAGGAGGTCATCACCTGGGAGAGCCGCGACCCGGTGATGCTCTGGGAGGTCTACCTCCGGATGAAGAAATACGACGTGGACGCCATCCGCACGGAGACCGAGGAGAGGGTGCGGAAGATCGTCGAGGAGGCGGTGGCGTTCGCGGAGGCGAGCCCCCTGCCCGAGGGGCCGGAGGCGATGGACGACCTGTACGCCATGCCGATCGACACGGAGGTGCCGTAAGCCATGCAGGTCACCTACATCGAGGCGATCCGCCAGGCCATGGACGAGGAGATGACGCGGGACCCGAACGTCATGCTCCTCGGGGAGGACGTGGGGGTTCTCGGTGGGCCGTTCAAGGCCTCCGCGGGGCTCCTCGACAAACACGGCGCCCACCGCGTGGTGGACATGCCGATCTCGGAATCGATGATCGTCGGCGGGGGCGTGGGGCTGGCGGTCCAGGGGATGCGGCCGATCTGCGAGATGCAGTTCATCGACTTCATCTCCTGCGCCTTCGACCAGATCGTGAACACCGCGGCGACGCTGCGGTACCGGCACGGGGGCCAGACCGGCTGCCCCATCGTGGTCCGCGGCCCTTCCGGCGGCGGCGTCCACGGCGGGCTCTACCATTCCCAGAACCCGGAGGCGTGGTTCTTCCACGTGCCGGGGCTCAAAATCGTGGCCCCCTCCACCGTCTACGACGCGAAGGGGCTGCTGAAGGCCGCGATCCGGGACGACGACCCGGTGATCTACTTCGAGCACAAGTTCTTCTACCGCCGCCTGAAGGAAGACATCCCGGAGGACGATTACGTGGTGCCCATCGGGAAGGCGGCGCTGCGGCGGGAGGGGCGGGACCTGACGGTCGTCGCCTACGGGCCCCCGCTCCACGCGGCGATGAAGGCGGCGCGGGACATGGAGAAGGAAGTGGACATCGAGGTGATCGACCTGCGGACGCTGCTGCCGCTCGACTGGGGGGCGATCAAGGCGTCCGTGCGCAAGACGGGGAAGCTGCTCGTCATGCACGAGGCGCGGCTCACCGGCGGGATCGGCGGGGAGATCGCCGCCCGGGTCGCGCAGGACTGTTTCGAGGACCTCGACGGGCCGGTCGTGCGGCTGGCGGCGCGGGACACCCACACGCCGTTCGCGGCGGCGATGGAGGACTACGTGCTGCCGAACCAGGACAAGGTCACCGAGGCGATCCGCAAGCTCGCCGCTTACTGAAGGGGGACGAAGAATGCTGATCGACGTCGTGATGCCCCAGCTCGGGGAAAGCGTGGTGGAAGGCGTCGTGGTGAAGTGGCTCGTCGCGCCGGGCGACCGGGTGGCGAAGGACCAGACGCTGATCTCGATCTCCACGGACAAGGTGGACGCGGAGATCCCGTCTCCGTCCGCGGGCCGGGTGGCCGAGATCCTGGCGAAGGAAGGGGACACGGTGCCCGTCAAGACGGTGATCGCCCGGATCGAGACGGAAGAGGCGAAACCGGCCGCCCCGCCGGAGCCGCCGGCGCCCCGGTGGGACGAGGAGACGGAAGGTCTCGCCGGGGACCTGGCCCGGAAGACGGAGCCGCCGCTCCCGGCGCCGCCGCGGGTCGAGCCCGCGCCTGCCGCCGCGCCCCCGCCCGCCCCCGCGCCCCCCCCCGCCGCCGCAGATCGGAGAGCACA
>CAZTFC010000017.1:0-46542 GCA_964612075.1 uncultured bacterium | reverse complement strand
CGGGCTCCGACAGGGCGTGCGTGTCCTTCCCGAGGAAGAGCGGGCCGTCGATCCCGGCCTTCGCCCGGTGCTCGCAGACCGCCTGGACGACGGCGAGGATATGGTCCTCGTTGAAGGAGAGCGAAAGGGACGAGCCGCGGTGCCCCGACGTGCCGAAGGCCACGCGCTGCCCCGGATCGTCCGGGTCGGGCTTCCCGGTGTAGTACGATGCGACGAGCCGCGGCAGGTCCGCGAGTCGCTTCGGGTCGACGGGCTTCCCCGCGTCGGGATGCATCGGCATCTTCCCGCCCTCCTTTTTCGCTACTTCGCCAGCTTCGTGGCGATCTCCGCCGCGTGTCTCCCCTGGAACCGCGCGCCGGCCAGCTCGTTCTCCGACGGCATCCGGTCGCCGTCGGTGCCCGCGATGGTCGAGGCGCCGTACGGGGAGCAGCCGGTGATCTCGTCGGTCCGCATCTGCTCCTTGAACGTGTACGGCAGCCCCACGATGACCATGCCGTGCGCCAGCAGGTTGGTGTGGAAAGTCAGGATCGTCGACTCCTGCCCGCCGTGCTGCGTGCCCGAGCAGGTGAAGACGCTGCCGACCTTCCCGGCGAGCGACCCCTTGAACCAGAGTCCGCCGGTGGCGTCCAGGAACTGGCGCATCTGCCCGCACATGTTCCCGAAGCGGGTGGGCGTGCCGAAGAAGATCGCGTCGTAGGAGGTCAGCTCGCTCACCTTGGCCACCGGGACGTGCTCCCAGGCCTTCTGCCCCTCGAACGCCCCCATCTTCCGGAGGACTTCCTCGGAAAGGGTCTCCGGGACCCGCCGCAATTCCACCTCGGCCCCCGGCACTTCCCTCGCGCCCTCCGCGATCGCTTCCGCCATCCTGTAGATATGCCCGTACATGGAATAGAAAAGGACCAGAGCTTTCATGACCCCTCCTTGCTCCCGGCGTTTTCCCGGCGGATTGTCGACTGGTTTTCTTATTGTATCGTGCAACCGCCGGGGCGAGGACCCCTTCCTGCCGTCCGCGGCGCGGCGCCGGGACCGCCGTAGATCGGACGACTTATTTGTAGGAAAACCTACAATCGTTTGCGGGCAATCAACAATTTCCTTCCTTCCGCTTCCCTCCCGCAGCCGCCCCCACCGCGCCTGTTCCCGGAATTTCCTCACCGCCGTCGGGGGCTTCCGGGCCGATCGGGCCGTTCCCCCGGCGGCTGGCACGGACGATGCTAAATATCACTTCCCGCCGCCGCTCTTTCGGCAGGGAAGGGGGACGAAGGCGACGGGGGCCGTGTCATAATTTATACTCGTGGACGAAGGATCCGACATTCCCATTTGGAAGGTCCCGTTGAAGATGAAGGACAACGCTTTCAGGATGAACGCCGCGGGCATTCCCGAGCCGTCGGGGCTGTACGACCCGGAAAACGAGCATGACAGCTGCGGCGTGGGCTTCGTCGCCCGGATCGACGGGGTGTCGCTGCACCTGGTCGTACGGCAGGCGGTCCAGGTGCTCGTCAACCTCGAGCATCGCGGGGCGCTGGGCGGCGACAAGGCCACCGGCGACGGCGCCGGCATCATGGTCGGCATCCCGGACATCTTTTTCCGCCAGGTCTGCCCCGGCGACGGGCTCTATCTCCCCCCCGTCGGGGATTACGCCGTGGGAACGGTCTTCCTTCCGACCGATGAGGCGCTCGAAGCAAAATGCCGACAAATCCTTGAGCGGGTATCAGAAAAAGAAGGATGCCCCGTCCTCGGCTGGCGCGAGGTGCCCGTCGACCCTTCCGTCCTGGGCGATCTCGCCGGCTCCACGCGCCCGGCCATACGCCAGCTTTTCCTCGCCCGGGGGAAGAACCACGGCGAGGCGTTCGAGAGGAAACTCTATGCCGTTCGAAGAGTTGCGGAAAAAGAAGCCTCTTCCCTGAGCGACGGGGACGCCAGCCAGTTCTACATCGCGAGCCTGTCCAGCCGGACGCTCGTCTACAAGGGGCTGCTCACGGGGACGCAGCTCCCCCGGTTCTACCCCGACCTGGAAAACGAGCTTTTCATGAGCCCGTTCGCCGTCGTGCATCAGCGGTACAGCACGAACACCCTCCCGACGTGGCACCTGGCGCACCCGTTCCGCATCTGCGCGCACAACGGGGAGATCAACACGCTGCGGGGAAACATCAACCGGATGCGGGCGAGGGAAGCGACCCTCTCCTCTCCCCTGCTCGGCGAAGACCTCCGCAAGATCCTCCCCGTGATCGACGAGACGGGCAGCGACTCCGCCATCTTCGACAACGCCCTCGAGCTGCTCGTGACGGCGGGCCGGTCTCTGCCGCACGCCGTAATGATGATGATCCCGGAGGCGTGGGGGCCGAAATACCGGATGAGCGAGGACAAGCGGGCGTTCTACGAGTACCATTCCACGCTGATGGAGCCGTGGGACGGCCCCGCGGCGATGGTGTTCTGCGACGGCCGGTACCTCGGCGCGACGCTCGACCGGAACGGCCTGCGACCCGCGCGCTACACCATCACCCGGGACGGCCTGATCGTCCTGGCCTCCGAGACCGGCGTGATCGATTTCCCGGCCGACCGGATCATCCGCCGCGGCCGGCTGCGCCCGGGGAAGATGCTCCTGCTCGACATGAAGCAGAAGCGGATCGTCCCCGACCAGGAGATCAAGGCGGCCGTCTCCCGCCGCAAGCCGTACCGGAACTGGGTCAAGGAGAACCGGATCGAGCTGCGGGGGCTGTTCCTCCCGCCCGAGATCCCCCCCGCGGACCCGGAGGAGCTCCTCCGCAAACAGCACGCCTTCGGGTACACCGACGAGGAGGTCAAGCTCATCGTCACCCCCATGGCCTCCCAGGGGCAGGAGCCGGTCGGCTCCATGGGGGACGACGCTGCGCTGGCGGTGCTCTCCAACCGCCCGCAGGTCCTCTTCGGCTACTTCAAGCAGCTGTTCGCCCAGGTGACGAACCCGCCCATCGACCCGCTGCGCGAGGAGCTGGTGATGTCGCTGACCACCTACATCGGGCGGGAGCAGAACCTCCTCGACGAGACGCCGAAGCACTGCCGGATGCTTCGGCTCGTCCAGCCGATCCTCACCCCGGAGGACATGCAGCGGCTGCGAAACTCGGCCCACCCGGACCTGCTGCCCTTCGAGCTCGACGCGACCTTCCCGGCCGACGGCGACGGGAAGACGCTGGAAACGGCGCTCGCCCGGATGTTCGTCCAGGCCGACAAGGCGATCGGCGACGGGCACACGGTCCTCATCCTCTCGGACCGGAAGATGAGCGAAAGCCGCGCCCCGATCCCCTCCCTGCTGGCCACCGCGGGGCTGCACCACCACCTGATCCGCAGGGGGCTGCGGACGCAGGCGGCGATCCTCGTGGAGAGCGGCGAGCCGAGGGAGGTCATGAACTTCGCCCTGCTGCTCGGGTACGGCGCCAACGCGATCTGCCCCCACACGGTCCTGTCGACGATCCGGGACCTCGCCGAGTCCGGCATGCTGGAGAACCCGCTGCCGCCGGGCGTGGCGGTGGACAAGTACATCACGGCGGTCAAGAAGGGGCTCCTCAAGACCTTCAGCCGCATGGGGATCTCGACGTTGCGCAGCTTCCTGGGCTCGCAGATTTTCGAGGCCGTGGGGCTGGGGAGATCCCTCGTGGAGACGTACTTCACCCACACCGCCTCCCGCATCGGCGGGATCGGCCTGGCCGAGATCGCGGCGGAGACCGTCGCTCGCCACCGGCGCGGCTACCCGGTTGACGGCCGGCTGAAAAGCCGGGACCGGATGCTCGACGTGGGAGGCGTCTACAAGGTCCGCGTCCACGGCGAGCGGCACCTCTGGACGCCCGAGTCGATCTACACGCTCCAGGCGGCCACACGGCAGAACGACTACGCGATGTTCCGGAAGTACGCGGGGCTCATCAACGACCAGGCCAGGGAGCACGCCACCCTGCGCTCCCTCTTCCGGTTCCGGAAGGGGACGCCGGTTCCCGTCGACGAGGTGGAGCCGGTCGAGAAGATCCTGCCGCGCTTCCTCACCGCCGCGATGTCCTTCGGGTCGATCAGCAAGGAGACCCACGAGACCATCGCCATCGCGATGAACCGGATCGGCGGCCGGAGCAACTCCGGGGAGGGAGGGGAGGACCCGGCGCGCTACGTACCGATGCCCAACGGGGATAGCCTCCGTTCGAAGATCAAGCAGGTGGCCTCGGGCCGCTTCGGCGTGACCACGGAATACCTGGTGAACGCGGACGAGCTGCAGATCAAGATGGCCCAGGGCGCCAAGCCCGGCGAGGGGGGCCAGCTCCCCGGCCACAAGGTGAGCCCCGACATCGCGCGGATCCGGCACACCACGCCGTACGTGACGCTCATCTCTCCGCCGCCGCACCACGACATCTACTCGATCGAGGACCTGGCGCAGCTCATCCACGACCTGAAGACCGTGAACCCGCGGGCCGACGTCTCCGTCAAGCTCGTCTCCGAGGTCGGCGTCGGCACCATCGCCGCGGGTGTGGCCAAGGCCAAGGCCGACCTGGTGCTGATCTCGGGGCACGACGGCGGGACCGGCGCCTCCCCGCTCACGTCCATCAAGCACACGGGGCTGCCGTGGGAGCTGGGGCTGGCGGAGACGCAGCAGTCGCTCGTGCTCAACCGGCTCCGGGACCGCATCCGGGTGCAGGTGGACGGCCAGCTCAAGACCGGGCGCGACCTGGCCATCGCCGCCCTCATGGGCGCGGAGGAGTTCGGCTTCGGCACCACGGTCCTCGTTTCGCTCGGCTGCGTCATGATGCGGAAATGCCACCTGAACACCTGCCCGGTGGGCGTAGCCACGCAGGACCCGGTGCTCCGCTCACGGTTCGGGGGAACGGCCGACTACGTCGTCCGCTTCTTCCGCTTCATCGCGCAGGACCTCCGCGAGCACATGGCGGAGCTGGGGTTCCGGACGCTCGACGAGATGGTGGGGCGGATCGACATGCTCGAGGTCGAGCCGGCCATCGAGCACTGGAAGGCGCGGGGGCTCGACTTCTCCGCCGTCCTGCGCCCGCCGGACGACGGTCGGAACGGCCCGAGGTGCCGGGTCCGCCGGCAGGAGCGCGATGCGGCGACCGCGCTCGAAGCGGAGATCCTCGAGAAGACGAAGCCCGCCGTCGAGAGGAAGGAGCGCGTGGTTCTCGACCTCCCGATCCGGAACGTCCACCGCACGGTGGGGGCGGCCCTCTCGGGGAAGATCGTCCTGCGGCACGGCGCGCAGGGGCTTCCCGACGACACGATCCACCTGAACTTCCACGGCTCGGCGGGGCAGAGCTTCGGCGCCTTCCTGGCCCCGGGCGTCACAATGCACGTGCGAGGCGACGCCAACGACTATCTCGGCAAGGGGATGTCGGGCGGGCGGATCATCGTCACGCCGCCGGACGGGGCGCTGTTCCCGCCGCACGAGAACGTGATCGTCGGCAACGTGGTATTGTACGGCGCCACGGGCGGCGAGGTCTACCTCCACGGGGTGGCCGGCGAGCGGTTCGCCGTCCGCAACAGCGGTGCGAAAGCCGTCGTCGAGGGCGTCGGGGACCACGGCTGCGAATACATGACCGGCGGCGTCGTGGTGGTGCTGGGCGCCACCGGGGTCAACTTCGCCGCGGGCATGAGCGGGGGGCTCGCCTACGTGTACGACGAGTCCGAGCTGTTCGACACGCGGTGCAACCTCGACATGGTGGACGTGGAAACCGTCTGGCGGGAAGAGGACATCCGACAGCTCCGCGCCATGGTCGAGAGCCACTGCCGGTACACCGGAAGCCGGAAGGCGGCCGAGATCCTCGACAACTGGGATTCCCGGCTGCCGCTGTTCGTGAAGATCATCCCGATCGAATACCGGAAGTCGCTGGAGCGGATGCGCCTCGGAGAGGACCTGGGGGCCGACAGCGTCTCCGCCACCGAGGAGGTTTTCCGTGGCTAAGCCGACCGGTTTCCTGGAGTTCACGAGGGAGGACCCCCCGCACCGGCCGGTGGAGGAGCGGGTCCGCGATTTCCACGAGGTCGACGAGCTGCTCCCCGAGGGGAAGCTCAACGCCCAGGCGGCCCGCTGCATGGACTGCGGGATCCCTTTTTGCCATTCCTTCGGCTGCCCGGTGAAGAACCGGATCCCCGACTGGAACGACATGGTCTACCGGGGACAATGGAGAAAGGCGCTCGACCTGCTGCACCAGACCAACAACCTCCCCGAGGTCACGGGCCGCGTCTGCCCGGCGACGTGCGAGGCCGCCTGCACCCTTTCGATCAACCAGCCCGCGGTCACCATCCGGCAGCTGGAGCTGCAGATCGTGGAGCGCGGATGGCGGGAAGGGTGGATCCACCCCGAGCCGCCGGAGCGAAAGACCGGCAAGCGGGTCGCGGTGGTCGGGTCGGGCCCCGCCGGGTTGCCGGCGGCGCAGGAGCTGGCGCGCCGCGGGCACGAGGTGGTGGTCTTCGAGAGATCGGACCGTGTGGGGGGCATGCTGCGCTACGGCATCCCGGACTTCAAACTGGAGAAGTGGGTCGTCGACCGGCGCCTGGAACAGATGCGGGCGGAGGGCGTCGTCTTCGAGACGGGCGTGGACGCCGGCGTCGACGTCTCCGCGGCGTACCTGCGCCGAAGCTTCGACGCCATCGTCCTGGCCGCCGGCTCGACCGTCCCGCGCGACCTCGACGTGACGGGGCGCGAGCTTTCGGGGATCCATTTCGCCATGGAGTTCCTCAAGCAGCAGAACCGGTTGAACGCGGGAGACGAGATCGCTCCGGAAGAGCGCATCTCTGCGGAAGGCAGGCATGTCGTGGTCATCGGCGGCGGCGACACCGGCTCGGACTGCATCGGCACCAGCCGCCGCCAGGGGGCGGCGTCGATCACCCAGATCGAGCTCCTCCCCATGCCGCCGGAAAGCCGCGCCCCGTTGAATCCCTGGCCCACCTGGCCGGTCATCCTGCGCACCTCCTCCTCGCACGAGGAAGGGTGCGAGCGGATGTGGAGCGTTCAGACGAAGGGATTCCGGGGCGAGGGGGGGCGGGTCCGGTCGCTGCGGTGCGTGAAGCTCGACTGGTCGGAGCCCGACGCCGCGGGCCGTCGGACGTTCCAGGAGATCCCGGGGTCGGAATTCGAGCTGCGGGCGGACCTCGTCCTGCTGGCGATGGGCTTCGTCCACGTGGAGCACGGGCCCCTGGTCCGCGACCTGGGCGTCGCGCTGGACCCGCGCGGAAACATCAAAACGGATGCCGAATTGATGACCAGCGTCCCCGGGGTGTTCGCGGCGGGGGACGCCGTCACGGGGCCGTCCCTCGTCGTGTGGGCGATCGACACGGGGCGCCGGGCGGCCGAGGGGGCGGACCGCCACCTTTCGTCCCGCTGACGAAACGAAAGTCCGGTTTCGGGAATCTTTCCATACATATCCCTTTCGCAGACCATATCCGAAGGAGGGACCCATGAGAAAGATCTCGATCCTGGCGGCTCTTCTGGTTCTCGGCGTTCCGGGGCTGGCGCTCGCGGCCCCGTGGGTGTTCGACGCGGCCCACTCGGCGGTGCAGTTCAAGGTCCGCCACCTGATGGTCTCCAACGTGCGGGGCGACTTCGAGAAGGTGTCGGCCACGGTCCATTACGACGAGAAGGACATCACCAAGTCGCACGCCGAAGTCACCATAGACGCGAACTCGATCAACACCCGCATCAAGCAGCGCGACGACCATCTCCGCAGCGCCGACTTCCTCGATGCGGCGAAATACCCGGCCATCACCTTCAAGTCGAAGCGGGTGGAGAAGGCCGGGGAAGGACGCCTCAAAGTTACCGGGGACCTGACGCTTCGCGGCGTCACGAAGGAAGTCGCGCTCGACGTCGAAGGCCCGACGCCCGCCATCAAGGACATGCAGGGCAACGTCCGCGTGGGCGGGCAGGCGACCACCACGATCAACCGGAAGGATTTCGGGCTGACCTGGAACAAGGCGCTGGAAGCCGGCGGCGTGGTCGTGGGCGACGAGGTCGAGATCACCATCGACCTGGAGATCTACCGGAAGCCGGGCGCGTAGCCGGAAAACAGCCGCTCCGAAGCAAAAAAACAGCCCGCGGAACGTCCGGATCCGCGGGCTGTTCCTTTCCTCAGCGGGAATGCGCGCAGTTGGAGCAGTCCCCGATCAGGTGCAGGTCGAGCACGGAAACCGAGGCGATCGGGCCCGATCCGGTCCAATGCGTCTCCACGAGCTCCCGGGGGAGCTGTATGTTGCGAACCTTGTTGCAGGAACGGCAATGGAAATGCGCGTGCACGGCGCCGGCCGCCTCGAAGCGGGCGGGGCCGTTGTCCCCGTTCCGGACCTCGCGCGCGTATCCATGGTGCCGCAGATAGTGCAGGTTCCGGTAGACGGTCCCGAGGCTCACGGTCGGGAGCTTTTTCCGAGCCTTCTGTAGGACTTCCTCCGCCGTGAGGTGAGCGTTTCCCGAGCGGAGGATCTCCAGGATCAGGGTGCGCTGCCGCGTGTTGCGGGTCTTCTTCCCGTTCACGAATCGCTCCTTTCGAGGACGCACTTCCCCTATACTATTTGTCGGAAAATCTCCCGGATTCCTTTAGCGGTTTTTACCGGAGGCGTGTGGATTCTTGAGGGCCGTGGTCCAGAGGGTGTCGCGCGCGTCGGTCGCCGTCGGGGGAGAGGTCGTCGGCGGCATCGGTCCCGGGCTGCTCGTGCTGCTGGGCGTCGGCCGGGGCGACGGTGAGGACCAGGCGCGCTGGATATGCGACAAGCTGTTGAAATTACGCGTATTTGAGGACCCGGAAGGGCGGATGAACCGGAACGTGGTCGATGCGGGAGGCGGGATCCTGCTGGTTTCGCAGTTCACCCTGTACGGCGACGTCGCCAGGGGGAACCGGCCGGGATTCGACGCCGCGGCCCCCCCGGAAATCGCAGAGGAGCTCTACGGGAAGGCGGTCGCGTACCTGCGGTCCGTCTCTCCCGTGCCGGTGGCCACCGGCGTTTTCCGCGCCTCGATGGAGGTGTCGCTCGTGAACGACGGGCCGGTCACCCTGCTCCTGGAACGGTGAGCGCGGGCGGATGGCCGACTTCGAGATCGATCTCCACGGGCTGCGCGTGGCGGAGGCGGTCGCACGCCTGAGCGAGGCGTGCAACCGCCGGCTCCGCTCCGGCGACGCAGGCCCGATCCGCGTGGTCCACGGCTACGGCTCCTCGGGCCGCGGCGGAGACCTCCGTTCCGCGGTGCGGGAATATCTCGACCGGTACCCGGAACGGGTCGAATACGTCCCGGGAGAGAGGTTCTTCAACAATCCCGGAATGACGATCGTCTACCCGAAGCACCCGCTGCCCGCCCCGGGGAACCCCCGCTTCCCTTCCCGCCGCCGGTAGCTTCGCGCCGCCGTCCCGGCGTTCAGCTTCCCTCCGCCGCCCGCAACGCCTTCAGGAGCCAGGCCATGTTCTGCCCGAGCGTCCGCATCGTCCGGATCCCCTCGCCGTCCTTCTCCGCGTCGCCGGGGTGCAGCCCCAGGCCGACGTTCCAGTAGCTCGACCCGGGGACGATCATCTGACCGATCAGGAAGAAGTGGTTCAGCGTGTCGAAGGCGTGGATGGCCCCGGCCCGCCGGACCGCCACCACCGCCGCCCCCGCCTTCCGGCGGAACATGTCGCCGTTGGCCTTGGCGACGAAGCCGGCGCGGTCGATCAGCGCCTTCATCTCCGCGGAAACGTCCGTGAAATACGTGGGGGACCCGAGCAGGACTCCGTCGGCGGCGTCCATCTTCCCGATCAGCCCGTTGGCCGCGTCGCCCGGGACCGCGCAGCGGCGGTCCTTGTTCGCGAAGCACTTCAGGCACGCGGTGCAGCCGCGGATCTCCATCCCGGACATCTGGACCAGCTCGGTTTCGAACCCTTCCTTCGACAGCTCCTCCAGCGCGCACCGCAGAAGCAGGGCCGTGTTCCCGTCCCTGCGCGCGCTGCCGTTGATCGCCAGGACCTTCATGTCGTGTTCCCTCCCTGCCACACAGTCTACAGAGGATCGCGGGACGGGTGGTACACTTTAGGGAATGCGGAAGCGGCGGCGGCATCCATGACCCGGCGGATATTCCTCCTCATCGCGGCGCTGGCGGTCCTTTCCTTCCCGGCCCCGCCGGCAATCGCCCTGGACAACGCCTGGTTCGACCGGTACCACGCCTCCGTCGAGCACGACCTGTACGGCACCGTCGTCTGGTTCGACCAGTTCTTCGCGGACGACCTCCTCTCCCAGGCGGACAACTCCGTTTCCTCGGCGCGGCTGACGAACGACTTCCGGTGGGACGAGAGGGACGGTTTCGAGTATCGGGTCCGGGCACGCGTCCGGATCCGCCTGCCGCTGCTGAAAGGGAGACTGCGGCTGCTGATCTCGGGGGAGAACCAGGGCGACCCCAACGCCACCACGCCGGAAGATCCGGGGAACCCCGGCCTGTCGCAGCTCGCAACGGACGGCCGGGCCTCCACGGAGCTGGCGTACGACCTGGTCCGGACGCGCAACACGATCCTCTTCGCCGGCGCCGGGGTCCGGATCCGCACGGACCCGACCGCGTTCACGAGGGTACGGCTGGTCCACGCGCGGGAGCTCGGGCACCAGATCATCGGCCGGTTCGCCGTGACGCCGTACTGGGACGCGAGGGACGGCTTCGGGGAGACGAACGAGATCAACTTCGAGCGGCCGCTCGGCCCGGCGACGATGATGTACTGGATCAACACCACCGATATGAAGGAAAGCACGAGCGGGTTGGGCCTGGGGAGCGACCTGTCCGTCCGGTATTTGCTCTCCCGGCAGAGCGCCATAACCTTCGGCGCCGGCATGGCGGCAAGGACCCGCCCGTCGACCGTCGTGGAGAACTACCGGGTCTACACCCGGTACCGCCGCAACTTCCTCCGGAGCTGGCTGTACTACGAGCTGGAGCCCGACATCAACTGGCCGCGGGAGGATGACGGCAGCCGCAAGACCGTCCTGGGAGGGACGGTCCGGCTGGAGATCAACTTCACGGGGAAGGCGCCGATAACCGGGTCTCCCTGAAGGACTTCTCCAGCAGCGCGGTGAACTCCGCCGGCGGCACGGGCCTGCCGAAATGGAAACCCTGGGCCAGGCGGCATCCCAGCTCCTTCAACAGCTCCGCCTGCCCCGCCCGTTCCACGCCCTCGGCGACGACCTCGATGTTCAGGGCGCCGGCCATCGCCAGGATCGCCTTCACGATCGTCCGGTCCTCGGCGTTGCGCTCCAGGTCCCGGATGAACGTCTGGTCGATTTTCAGAAGCTGGATCGGGAACTTCCTCAGGCAGGCCAGGGAGGAATAGCCGGTCCCGAAGTCGTCCATCGCCGCGCGGACGGAGAGCCCTTCCAGCCGGCGCAGCGTCTTGAGGGTCTCCTCCATGTTGTGCATCGCCGTGGTCTCGGTGATCTCCAGCCCGAGCGAATCCGGCCCGACCCCCGTCTCCTCGAGGATGTTCGCGATCGTTCCCGCCAGGTCGTACTTCCTGAAGAGGTGAGCCGACACGTTGACCGAGACCCGGAAGGGCGTAACGCCGCGCGACTTCCACTCCTTCACCTGCAGGCAGGCGGTCCGGAAGACGAACTCGCTCATGGGGATGATCGTCCCGATCTCCTCCGCCAGCTCGATGAACTGCGGCGGCAGCAGCATCTCCCCGCCCGGGTTCCGCCAGCGGACGAGCGCCTCCGCGCCCACGATACGGCCGGTGACCAGGTCGATCTCGGGCTGGTAGTGAACGACGAACTCGCCGTTCCCGCAGGCCGCCCGCAGCTCGCCCTCCAGCCGGGACCGCTCGGTCACCTCCACGCCCATCTCCGACGCGAAGGACTGGAAGGTGTTCCTGCCGTCCGACTTCGCCCGGTACATGGCGATGTCGGCGTTCTTCACGAGCACGGCGGGGGTTTCGCCGTCGACCGGGTACATGCTGATCCCCAGGCTGGCGGTCACGTTCACCATCTTCCCGTCGATGACGAACGGGGACTCGAGCGATTTCCGGATCCTGCGGCACGCCTCGGCCGAGCCGCAGGGATCGGTCTGCCCCGGGAGGATGGCGCAGAACTCGTCGCCTCCGACCCGCGCCACGGTGTCCGTCTCCCGCAGCACGTTCCTCAGCCGGTCCGCCACCTGCACGAGGAGCCGGTCCCCGGCCGCGTGGCCGAGGGTGTCGTTGACCTCCTTGAACCGGTCCAGGTCGAAGATGATGACGCCGACCATCTCCTTCCGCCGGCGGGCGTTCGCGATCTCGTACTCCAGCCTCTCCTTGAACGTGACGCGATTGGGCAGCCCGGTGAGGGCGTCGTGGTACGCCATGTAGGCGAGCTGCTCCTCGGCCCTCTTCCGGTCCGTCATGTCCCGGGAGATGAACAGCGACTCCCCGTCCGGCAGCGCCACCACGCGCGCCTCGTAGCTGCGCGTTTCGCCGCCGGAGGAAAGCGCGTACTCGAACCATTGGATGCCGCCGGTGCTCCGGGCCGTCTCCGCGCTCCGCAGCGCCTGTCCCGCCGCCTCCTCGGGGAGGACCTCCGCGATCTTCCTCCCCTCCGCCCGGCCGATGGAAGGGGACGTCCCCCCGTTTCCCGCCACGAGGTCCAGCACGGTCCCGTCGCTGCCGATCCGGAAGATCAGGTCCGGGATCGCGCGCACGAGGGCCCGGGTCTTCGCCTCGCTGCGGGCCAAGTCGAGGAAGGCCCGGCTCGCGGCCAGGATGAAGCCGACCCGGTAGCCGAGGACCACCCAGTTGACCGGCTTGGTGGCGAAATCCGTGATGCCGACCTCGTACGCCTTCTGGATGGAAGCCAGGTCGTCCAGTCCCGTCATCATCACGATCGGGATGTGCTCCCCCCCGGACATCCCGCGGATGCTGCGGACCGCGGTGAAGCCGTCCATGCCGGGCATCACGGCGTCCATCAGGATGAGGTCCGGCCGGAACCGCCAGCAGGCCTCGACCCCTTCCGCGCCGTCGGCCGCGTTCACCACGGCATACCCCGCCTTCCGCAGCGCGGCCTCGGCCAGAAGGCGGGTCCCCCCATCGTCGTCGACCACCAGGATAAGCGGTTCTTTTTCGGTTCGGGTCGCCATCAGCGCCTGCCGCCTCTCAACGGACGGAGTCCAGGATCGCCCGCAGTTCGCTGCAGGCGGAACGATATTCGCTTTCCAGTTTTTCGAACAGCGGGCCGCCGGAGGCCGGAGGATTCCCTTCGGCCGTTTCCGCCTCGATCTTCCGGCAGATCTCCGACACCCCCGTCGCGCCGACGTTCGCGCTGCTCGATTTCAGGGTGTGGGCGGCGCGCCGCAGCGATTCGGGATCGCCCGCTTCCGCCGAAGCCCGTATCCTTTCCATGTGCTTCAGTGAGTCGGACAGAAAAAGGGAAACCACCTTTTCCAGCAGCCCTTGCCTGTCCGGACCTTCCAGCATGCGTATCCCTTCGAGCACGGTCCGGTCGATCGGGGGGGGCCCGGTCCCTTCCGTCATGTCGTTCTCCTCCGTCGAACACCGGTTCGAAAACATGCAAGCCGAAAGCCCGCACGGTTCTCATCGGACGGGAACCGGAGGAAATTAAGGGAAAATTCGCCTCTCCCCCGGGGCCGGCGGCGTCAATCCGGCCTCCTTGCGCGTCTCCTCGACGGCTTTCCCGGCGAGGAGCGCGTACTTGGAAAGGGGGAAAGCGTCTTCCGCCTCGCGAAAAGCCCGCAGCGCCTCGTCGAACCGGCCGCAGCGGCGATAGGCCATCCCGAGGTTATAGGTGCTTCCCGCCCTGTATTTCGGCCCCAGCCGCCTGCGGATCCCCTCCCTCTCGGGCTCGAGCGCCTCGACGGCCTTCCCGGGCGCTTTCAGTTTAAGCCATGTCGCGGCGATATTGATGATCGTTATCAGCCGAGACGTCTTGTCGGGGAACAACCGGAGAGCCAGCCGGTAGACCACGAGGGCCTGCCGGTACCGCTCCCACCCGGAGAGCAGGTTGCCGGCTTCGACCAGCAGGCGGACGCGCATGGTGAGGAAATACAGCAGGACCAGGAAATAGACGGGGTGCAGCGACACGCCGCCCCACCGGACGGCGGCGTAGGCGATGTAGGTGATGCACAGGCTCTCGGCCGCGAACTGCATGGAAAACCGCTCGCGGCGCAGGCGGGACAGCCCCGCGAACGCAAGGACGTAGAGCAGGCCGATCCCGTGCACGAGGTAGGACGGCGTCATGCAAACAGGATCTCCACCATCCGGTCGAGCATGGGCACGCCGCGCACCTCGGTCTCGAGGAGCGGCAGCGTCGCGCGCACGTCCGGGAACGAGGAGCGGATCTCCTTCATGTACTCGTCCTGCATCGCCACCCGGTTCACGACGAATTCCGGCGTGTCCTCGCGCAGCGACGAGCGGTCGATGAGCATGTTGACGATGACCCCTCCCACGGGGATGCCGAAGTCGTGGAACCAGTTGATGAACCGCTTGATGACCGCGATCGGCAGGGCTTCCGGGAGGGTGATGAAGAAGAAGGCGGTCTTTCCGGCGTCCGTCAGGAGCGTCTTGGCGTGGGCCATGCGCTTCTGGAAGTTGAGCAGGTACTCCATCAGCGGGTCCGACTTCTCCTTCCTGCCGCTGTAGGAGAGGAGCTCCTTGAGCGACCTGGCCTCCTCCCGGCTCTGGACCATCTTGTTCACCCACATGGAATACACGCTGGACATCCCCAGCAGGCGCCTGGCGTTGGCCGTCGGCGCCGTGTCGAACACGTAGACCTGGTACTTGTCCTCGAACATCAGGTCGATCATGTTCTCGAACATCGCCGACTCCTCGAAGGCCGGGTTCATGGTCGCGCTCTCCACGAACTCGTCGGCCTTGGTCTTGATGTCGGCGAACTTCAGGAACCACTCGACCTTTTCCTTGATCTCGTGCTTCGACTTCTCGATCGTGTCCTTCGTGTCGATCTCGTAGGCCCAGAGGTTCGGCGCCCCGTTGACCGGCGTGGGCTTTCCGAACACGTCCTGGTCCAGAAGGCCGGTCAGGCTGTGGACCGGGTTGGTGGACGCCAGCAGCGTCTTCATCCCCTGCCGGGCGAACCAGAGCGCGGCGGCGCCCGCCATCACGGTCTTGCCGACCCCGCCTTTCCCCCCGAAAAAGACGTACTTCATCTCAGGATGCCCCTGGACGAACTGCTTCATGCTCTTGTCGGTCATCCCAGGCCTCCCCGACTAGAAATCGCCGAACATGGCGTGCGCCATCTTTTCGATCATGGGCAACCCGGTGATGTCGCGCTCGAATTCCGGCACGCGCGCGAGGACCTCCTTCCCGAACACCTTGTCGATCTTGGCGAGGTACTTCGACTGCATGTCCAGCCGGTTCCGCAGGTAGTCGGGGATGTGCTTTTCCCTGAGCTCCGCCGGGATGACCTTGTTGACGATGTACCCCGAAAGCGGGACGTTGAACTTCGCGAACATCTTGGCGGCGCGCTGCGTATCGAAGATGATCATCTCCTCGGGGACCACCACGAAGAAGAAGGCCGTCTTCTCCTTGTCGGTGAGGATGCGGGAGGAGGCGTTGATGCGCTGCTTGATGTACTGCAGCTCTTTCAGGATCTGGTCCTCCTGCGTGTCCTCTTCCCTGCGCATGACCGCGGCCACCTGCTCGTACTCCGCCATCTCCTCACGCAGGGCCGTGATCTTGCCGATCCATTCGTCGTACACGCTTGCCATGCTCAGGTAGTACAGGGCGTGCCCCAGCGGAACCATGTCGTAGATGTAGTAGTCGTACTCGCCCCCGACGACGATGTCGACGACCTCGTCGAAGATGGCGGACTCCTCCATCGCCGGCTCCGCGGCCGCCGCCTGGATGTAGTGGTCGATCTCCTCCGGGACCTTGTCCAGCCCGTACATGTCGAGGATCTTTTTGCGGATCTCCTCCTGGTATTCCCTGATGCGGTGGTCGGCGTCGATCTCCTGCGCGTAGAGATTGGGCATGATCGGCACGGGCCCCTTGCCGAAGATGTCCTGCTTGAAGATGTCCGAAAGCGAGGCCTGCGGGTCGACCGAGAACACCAGGACCTTCTTTCCGGTCTTGGCGAGGTAGTACGCCGTCGCCGCGGAAAAGGTCGTCTTCCCCAGCCCCCCCTTGCCGCCGAACATGATGTAGCGGCGATCCGGTTGATCGCTGAACAGTCTCGATAGCATGCACGCCCCCCCGTCGGTTGTCTCACGCCAGAGCGTCGGTCAGGTCCTTCTCGCGCAGCATGCGCCTCTTCCACGTCGAGATCTGGGGAACGACGTACGGGAGCAGCCGCAGCGAATAGTAGGGCGGCAGGATCGGCACCCCCAGCAGGTCCCCCATCGTGATCAGGATGAACAGGTGCTCCATCGATCCCCGGGTCTTCAGCGCGTACCGCGCCATGTCGTGGCCGGCCATGCCGTAGAGCACCTGCTTGGCGGAGTCGGCCCAGCCCGACAGGATCGATTTCTTCTCCTTGCTGTTCTTCTCCTCCTTCTTCTTTTCCGCCATGGCCGGCTCCTTTTCTTGTTTCAGGTCTCGAAATCCGCCAGCTCCGTCAGGTCGCGCTCCCGCAGGAGGCTTCTGCGAAGCCCCGTGATGGACGGCAGGACGTACGGGAGCAGCCGCAGGGCGTAGTACGGCGGGAGGATCGGGATCCCCACCAGGTCGCCCATGGTGACCAGGACGAAGAGGTGCTCCAGCCGCGCCCGCGTCTTGTTCAGGTCGCGCACCATCTCGTAGGTGGTCATCCCGTACAGGATGTCCTTAAGAGCGCGCCATAAGCGGCCGGGCATCTTCCCCCTCCCCTTCGGTCGGTGCGGAGGGGGCCCCGCCGGGAGCGGGACCCCCGAAGGCGTCATGCCTTAGCCGTTTTCAGCTCCCCGGCCGGCCGCATCAGCGCCAGCACGGCGTCGTACGCCAGGATGAGCGCCGCGCCGGACAGGAAGATCGCGAGCCCAGCGCAGATCCAGTTGCCCACCACCTTGTCGACGGGCAACCCCCCTTTGAGGTTCGCCCCGACGACCTGCCAGGCCGTGGTCAGCAGCGCCCCGATGCTGGTGACGAACATGAAGACGAACGGGACGAACACCCACAGGTAGCTTTTCCCCTTGGACTTCAGCCAGAGCGCGGCGATGAGCAGGGCGAGCGAGGCCATCAGCTGGTTGGACCCGCCGAAGAGGATCCAAACGTAGCTCCAGAAGCCCGTCCAGATCATGAGCGCCGACAGCGCCAGGGCGACGACGGTGCCGAAGGCGGTGTTGGTGAGGGCGGGAACCGCGTTCCCGAGGAACTCCGCGCTGGCCACCCGCATGAAGCGGACCACCAGGTACATGATCGTCAGCGCCATCAGCGTCAGGAACACGGAGCCGTAGGGCAGGCCGAAGCTGACGGGAACGCCGATCTGTTCGAGGAATGCCGCCAGCCCGTTGGCGAAGACGCCGGCGTTGGCGCCCTTGCCCACCAGGGCGACGTACTTGGCGTACCCGACGCCGACCGTCGCGCAGAGGAGGGAGAGCGTCGCCAGGAACATCTCGAGGAACATGGCGCCGCCGCCGACATAGAGGGCGTCCGTCTCCTTCTCGAGCTGCCGCGCCGTCCCGGAGCTGGACACCAGGCTGTGCCAGCCGGAAACGGCCCCGCAGGCGATGGTCACGAACAGCAGCGGCCACAGGGGGCCCAGCGCCCCCAGCTCGCCGAGCTTCCCGGAGAAACCGGCGAACGCCGGGAAATCGGCGGGGATCCCGGGACGCCAGATCACCAGCCCGATCGTGCCGCCGAGGATCCCGAGGAAGACGATCCAGAAGGCGACGTAGTTGATGGGCTGCGCCCACCGCCAGATGGGGAGGGTCGCGCCGCAGTAGCACAGCACCAGCACGACGATGCTCCAAAGGAACTGCGGCCAGGTGACGCTGCCGAACACCACCGGCGAGGGCGTCCCGCCGTTGATGGCCGATATGATGCCCTTCACCGGCGCCGTCGCGCCCAGCCAGATCCCGACGAAGGAGAGCGCCACGACGATGCCCGTCGTCAGAAGGATGTCCATCTTCTTCCTGTAGGTCAGCCACCCCGCCAGCATCCCCAGGAGCATCACGAGCAGCACCCCCAGGGGTACCGCCGGGTTGGTCATCAGGTCGAACCCGACGATCTTCCCGAACGCGGCCATCAGCAGGAGCAGGTAGGCGTAGATGAACACGAGCAGGATGTTACGGGCCCGCCGGGAGATCAGCCGGAAGCTCAGCGCCCCGAAAGTCTGCCCTTCCTCCCGCACGCCCACCATGATGCTGGAGTAGTCCTGGACCCATCCGACGAGCATGGTCCCCAGCACGATCCACAGCAGCGCGGGGAGCCAGCCCCACCGCACGGCCACGATGGGCCCGACGATCGGCCCGAGGGCCGCGACGGACTTGAACTGGTACCCGAAAAGGACGTTGCGGTTGGCGGGCGTGAAGTCGACGCCGTCCATGTACATCCTGGAGGGGGTCGTCCTGCTGTCGTCGGGTTGAATGACGTTGCGGTCGATGGTTTTGGCGTACCAGAAATACCCGAGGACAATCCCGGCCAGACTGATCAGCAAGATCCCGATCGCGCTCATCGCCCTCCCCTCCTCCTGTTTCCGCAAGGTTCAGTAATGCGTCACACGATCCCCTTTCCGCCGATATTCCGGTGACATGAACGCCGGCCGGCGCCGTTTCCGGACGCGGGCCGCGGAGCATATGGCCGTATTCCGATATTTCCAGGGATGGGTGCGGCGGTCCTCGTCGTCTTTCCAGGGGCCATGGGCCGTCCCCGTAGAGAAAGAAAAGAGGCGTTCGCTGCGGGAGAAAGGGGATAAACCCCGATGATTTCACATTTATAACGATCCATGCCCGGGGGCAACGACTTTTTTCGCCGCGCCGGTGCGGCGAGGGGCGGAGATCCCGTCGAAACCCGATATCGGAGGAAGCCGTGCTACTATTTATATCCTGCCGACCCAGGCGGCGAGGATAAACGGCATGCACAGCGTCCCCGATTTCCTGCAGAGCCTGGCGGTCGTATTCTGCGCCGCCGGCATCACCACAGTGGTCTTCCAGAAGCTGAAGCAGCCGGTGATCTTCGGCTATCTGGTCGCCGGGATGCTCGTCGGCCCGCACGTTTTCATCCCGCTGATCGACGAAGCGGAAGTCATCCACGCCCTTTCGGAGCTCGGCGTCATCCTCCTTTTGTTCTTCCTCGGCCTGGAGTTCAGCCTGACGAAGCTGTTCCGCGTTGGACCCACGGCCGGGGTGATCGCCGTCGTGGAAACCAGCGTCATGGTGTGGCTGGGGTACGAGGCCGGGAGGCTGTTCGGATGGTCCCCCCTGGAAAGCGTCTACGCCGGCGCGATCCTCGCCATCTCCAGCACGACGATCGTCGTGTCGGCTTTCCTCGAGAAGGGGATCAAGGGGAAGTTCACCGAGATCGTCTTCGGCATCCTGATCTTCGAGGACCTGATCGCGATCCTCCTCCTGACGATCCTGACCACGCTCTCCAAGGGCGCGGACCTCTCCGTCGGGGAAGTCGCCGCGACGGGCGGCCGCCTCGCCGCGTTCCTCGCCGCCCTCCTGGTCGTCGGCATGCTGACCATCCCCCGGCTGGTCCGCGCCGTCGGCCGCCTCAACCGCCCCGAAACGACGCTCGTGGCGGGCGTGGGCATCTGCTTCGCCTGCGCCCTGCTGGCCCGTCTCTTCGGGTATTCCGTCGCGCTGGGCGCCTTCATCGCGGGCGCGCTGGTCTCCGAGTCGGGGCTGGCGAAACAGGTCGAGCGGGTGGTGAAACCCTTGAGCGACGCCTTCGGCGCCGTGTTCTTCGTATCGGTCGGGATGCTGATCGACCCCGCGCTGATCGCGCGGCACTGGGCCGTCGCCCTCTCGTTCCTGGCCCTGGTCGTCGTCGGCAAGGTCGCGGGGGTTTCCCTCGGGGCGTTCCTCGCCGGCAACGGGATCCGCACCTCGGTCCAGGCCGGCATGAGCCTCGCACAGATCGGCGAGTTCTCCTTCATCATCGCGTCGCTGGGATTCTCCTCCGGCGCCACCCGGGATTTCCTCTATCCCGTGGCCGTATCGGTTTCGGCCGCCACCACCCTGCTGACCCCCTGGATGATCCGGCTGTCCGGGCCGGCGGCGGAGCGGGTCGACCGGCTGCTCCCGAAGGGAGTGCACACCTTCGCCGCGTTGTACGACTCCTGGCTGGACCGGATGCGCCGGACTCGCGACCCGGTGCAGGCGTGCAGGCGAAGGCGCTGGCGCTACGCCCTGCTCCTGGCCGACTTCGCGCTGATGCTCGGGATCCTGAGCGCGGCCTCCGCGTGGCGGAACGAGATCGCCGCCTGGATCATGTCCGGCACGGGAATGTCCGCCGCGGCGGCGCGCTATTCCCTGCTCGCCATGGCCGTCCTCCTTGCGGCCCTCTTCGGCTACGTGGTCGTTCAGGGCGCCCGCCGGCTGGTGCTTTCGCTCGTCTCCAGGGCGATGCCGCCTCCCGTCGCGGGCGCGGCCGACACGGAGGAGGCCCCCCGCCGCGCGATGGTCCTCACCCTGCAGACCGGCATCATCCTGGTGATCGGGGTGCCGCTCCTGGCGGTCTTCCAGCCGTTTCTCCCGGGATTGCCGTCGGCGGCCATCCTTTTCGGGATCCTCCTCCTGCTCGGCGTCTCCTTCTGGCGCGGCACCAACGACCTGCAGGAGCACGTGAAGGCGGTTTCCGAGGTCATCGCGGAGAGCCTGGCGAGCCAGCTGAAGCAGAAGGGGGCCGCGGAAGAGGACCGGACGCTGCGCCGCATCCGGAAGCTCTACCCGGGGATGGGGCACATCGTCCCGTTCCACGTCGAGCCGGGCTCCCGCTGCGTCGGAAAAACCGTCGGGGAGCTCAAGATCCGGAGCATGACCGGGGCCGTGATCCTCGTGCTGACGCGGGGCGAGGGGAACTCCTTCCTCCCGGTCAAAACGGACGTCCTGCAGGCGGGGGACGTCCTGACCCTCGCCGGGCCGCCGGAGGCGGTGGAAGCGGCCAGGGCGATCCTGGCGGACCCTCCGGGAGGCCCGCAATGAGTTACGCCCGATGCTGAGCGCCGCCGAATTCCTCAAGAGCCTGGCGATCGTGTTCTGCGTCGCAGGCGTCACCACGGTGGTCTTCCAGAAGCTGCGGCAGCCCGTGATCTTCGGCTACCTCGTCGCCGGCATGATCGTCGGGCCCCACATCCCCATCCCGCTGGTCGCCGACCCCGACATCGTCCGGGTCCTCTCGGAGCTCGGCGTCATCCTCCTCCTGTTCTTCCTGGGGCTCCAGTTCAGCCTGCGGCAGCTTCTCCGCGTCGGCCCCACCGCGGGCGGAATCGCCCTGTTCGTGTCCAGCCTCATGATCTGGCTGGGATACAACGCGGGGCGGCTCTTCGGCTGGACGACGCTGGAGAGCTTCTACGCGGGCGCCCTCCTCGCGGTATCCAGCACCACGATCATCACCAAGGGTCTCTCGGACCTGGGGATCAAGGACCCCTACACCGAGGTCGTCTACGGGATCTGCATCTTCGACGACATCATCGGCATCTTCCTGATCGCAATTCTCACAACGCTTTCCTCCGGCGCCGGCATCTCCCCCGGCGACCTCCTGGCCACGGGCGGGCGTCTCCTGGCGTTCCTCGCGGCGTTGACCTTCGTGGGGATGCTGACCGTCCCCCGCCTGGTCCGGGCCGTCGTCCGGCTGAACCGTCCCGAGACCACGCTCGTCGCGGTCGTGGGCATCTGCTTCGGCAGCGCCCTTCTTGCGCAGGCGTTCGGGTATTCGGTCGCCCTGGGCGCCTTCTTCGCCGGCGCGCTGGTATCCGAGTCGGGAGTGGGAAGGAAGATCGAGAAGATCGTGGAGCCCGTGCGCGACATCTTCGCGGCCGTCTTCTTCGTTTCCGTGGGGATGCTGTTCGAACCCGCCCTGATCCTGCACTACTGGCCCGCGGTCCTCGTTTACACCCTGATCGTCGTGATCGGAAGGTTCGTGGGCGGCACCGTCGGATCGTTTTTCGCCGGCTACGGTATCCGCCCGTCGGTCCGCACGGGAATGAGCCTGGCGCTGATCGGCGAGTTCTCTTTCATCATCGCCGGCCTCGGCATCTCCACCGGCGCGACGCGCGATTTCCTCTACCCGCTGACCGTGTCGGTCTCGGCCATCACCATCCTGCTGGCGCCCCGGCTGATGGGATGGTCGGACCCGGCATCGACCTGGATCGACCGGATCCTTCCGAAACCGCTGCGGACGTTCGCGTCGCTCTACGACTCCTGGCTGCAGAAGATGCTCCGTGGAATGGAACCGGCCCACGCCGCCCGCGGCCGGAAGCGGCAGCTCCTCCTGCTGGCCTTCGACGTCCTGCTGCTGTCCGGGACCCTCGGGATAACCGCCGCCTGGAGAGCCGAGATCGCCGGATGGATCTCCTCCGTCACGGGCCTCTCGGCCGCAGCCGCCCGTCACGTCCTGCTCGCGGCGGTATCCATCGTCACCGGCGCCTTCTTCTACGCCGTCTTCCGCGGGGCGCAGCGGCTGGTGCATTCGCTGGTCGAAAAGGCGATGCCGCGGGCCGCCGCCGGGAAGCTCGACCTTGCGGGGGCCCCCCGGAGGGCGCTGACCGTGGCGCTCGAGATCGGAGTCCTGCTGCTCATCGCGATGCCGCTTCTGGCGTTCTTCCAGCCGTTCCTGCCCCGGCTGCCCTGGGCCGCGGCCCTCCTCGGGGCGCTGTTCCTGCTCGGCGTCTCCCTCTGGAGGCGCGTGGCGGATCTCCAGGGGCACGTGAAGGCGGTGACGCAGGTCATCGTCGAAAGCCTCGAGAACCAGGTGGCGGAGAAAAGTCCCCAGGAAGACGACAAGACGCTGCACCGCATCCGGAAGCTCTTTCCCGGGATGGGGCATATCGCCCCGTTCCGCCTGGAACCCGGCTCCCACGGCGTCGGGAAAACGGTGCGGGAGCTGAACCTGGGGAGCCTCACCGGCGCGACGATCCTCGTCATTCTCCGGGGCGATGGGAATTCCATCCTGCCCACCGGGAAGAGCATCCTGCTGGCGGGGGACATGCTGACCCTCGCCGGGACGCCGGAGGCGGTGGAGGCCGCGAAGGAAATCCTGCTGAAAGGACCGGGCGCTCCCCGGTGACAGGGGGCCGATGCACGGCGCACCGGAATTCCTGACCAGCCTGGCGGTCGTTTTCTGCGTCGCCGGCGTGACCACGGTGGTGTTCCAGAAGCTGCGCCAGCCGGTGATCTTCGGCTACCTCGTCGCCGGCATGATCGTCGGGCCCCACATCCCCATCCCGCTGGTCGCCGACCCCCGGATCGTCCAGACCCTCTCGGAGCTCGGCGTCATCCTGCTGATGTTCTTCCTCGGGCTCGAGTTCAACCTGACCAAGCTCGTCCGCATCGGCCCCACCGCGGGCGTGGTCGCGCTCCTCCAATGCAGCTTCATGATGTGGCTGGGGTACGAAGCCGGGCGGATGTTCGGCTGGCCCCCCCTGGAGAGCTTCTACGCCGGCGCGGTCGTCTCCCTCTCCAGCACGGTCATCATCGGCGCGGTGTTCATGGAGCAGGGGATCAAGGGGAAGTTCGCCGAGATCGTCTTCGGGATCCTGATCGTGGAGGACCTTATCGCGATCTTCCTGCTGACGCTTTTGACCGCCGTGTCCTCCGGCGCCTCCCTGTCCGCCAGGGAACTCGCCGTGACGGGCGGGCGCCTGGCGCTGTTCCTTGCCTGCCTTCTGTTCTTCGGGATGCTGACCGTCCCCCGCCTGATCCGGGCCGTCGTCCGCATGAACCGCCCCGACACGACGCTCGTGGCGAGCGTCGGCATCTCCTTCGCTTTCGCCCTGCTGGCGCGCGTCTTCGGCTATTCCGTGGCGCTGGGCGCCTTCATCGCGGGCGCCCTGGTGGCCGAGTCGGGAATGGAGCAGGTGGTCGAACGGACCGTGAAGCCGATGTGCGACGGCTTCGCCGCCGTCTTCTTCGTGTCGGTCGGGATGCTGATCGATCCCGCGCTGGTGGCCCGGTACTGGGGCCCGGTCCTCGTGTTCTTCGCACTGGTCCTTGCGGGCAACATCCTCGGCGTAAGCTTCTGGTCCTTCCTCGCCGGGCACGGAATCCGCAACTCGGTCCGCGCCGGGATGAGCCTCGCGCAGATCGGCGAATTCTCCTTCATCATCGCGGCGCTGGGATTCTCTACGGGCGCCACCCGGGATTTCCTCTACCCGGTGGCCGTCACGGTGTCGGCGGCCACCACCCTGCTGAATCCCTGGCTGATCCGCTGGTCCGGACCGGCCGCGAAGTGGGTCGACCGGCATCTCCCCGCCCCGCTGCTGACCTTCGCGGCGCTGTACGACTCCTGGCTGGAGCGGATGCGCCAGGCGACGGACTCCGTGCAGGTCTCCAGGGAAAGGCGCCGGCGCTACCTGCAGATGCTGATCGACATCGTGCTGCTGGTCGGGATCCTCGCCGCGGCTTCCGCGTGGAGGAGACCGGTCGGAAGGTGGATCGCCTCCCTGACCGGCTTCCCAGACGCCGCGGCGCGATCCGTCTTTCTCGCCGCGGTCGTCTTCGCCTCGGGGATCCTCTGCTTCACCATCTACCGGGGGGCGCGCCGGCTCGCACTTTCGCTCGTCGAAAGGGCGTTCCCGGAGCCCGGCCCCGGCCAGGTCGACCTCGCGAGGGCCCCGCGGAACGTCCTGAAAATCGCCCTCGAGATCGTCATCCTCCTGGTGATCGCCATGCCGCTCCTGGCGTTCCTCCAGCCGTTCCTCCCCCGCTTCCCGGGCGCCGTCCTCCTCCTGGCGGCGCTGGTCCTGGCCGGCATTTCGTTCTGGCGCCGCGCCGCCAACCTGGAGGGCCACGTCAAGGCGGTGTCGCAGGTCATCGTCGAAAGCCTTGCGAGGCAGGGAGGGGCCCGGGACGAGATGCAGGACGAGGAGGCGCTGCGGGACGTGCGCAAGCTCTTCCCGGGGCTGGGGCACTTCGTCCCGCTGCGGCTCAAGGACGACAGCTACTGCGTCGGGAAGACGACGGGGGAGATGAACATCGGGAACCTCACCGGGGCGAAGATCCTCGTCGTCGTGCGCGGCGAGGGGGATTCCTTCCTGCCGACCGGGAAGGACGTTCTGAAGGCGGGGGACGTCCTGACCCTCGCCGGGACGCCCGGGGCGGTGGAGGAGGCGCGCGAAATCCTCACCCGCGGGCACTCCGGGGGCGATCCGCCCGGGACGGAGATCAGAGGATCCACTTCCTCCTGATGTTCCACAAGGTCGCCAGGAACAGGACGGCGCAGAACGCCCCGAGGAGGAGCAGGTCGAGGGCGACAGGCATGGCGTTTTTCCCGTCGACGGCCGCATGGAGCGCGTCCGCCCCGTACGTGAGCGGCAGCGCGTAGGAAACCGGGCGGAGAAACGCTGGCAGGGACGCGACGGGGAAGAACAGCCCGCACAGGAAGATCATCGGGAAACGGAAGAAGTTGGAAAGCGTCTGCGCCTCGAAAATCTCCTTGACCGACACGGCGATGAAAAACCCGATGAAGGACGACGCCACGGAGATCAGCGCGACGGCGGGGAGGAACACGCCCCAGGAGACCCGGGACAGGTCCGCGAACGGCAAGGCCAGGACGACCGGGACGAACCCGTTGGCGATCCCGAACAGGATGGCCCCGGCGGTCTTCGACAGCATCAGCGCCTCGAACGGCACCGGCGAGAGCATCAGCCGCTCGAAGGAGCCATTCTTCTTCTCGAACGTCACCGTCACCGCCAGGAGCGAGGTGGCGCCGAACAGGATGGAAAGCGCGACGACGCCGGGGAGCAGCGCGGCGATCCCTTCGATGCCGCCGCCGGAACGGATGAAGAACATCCCCGTCCATGCCAGGGGGAAGATCAGCCCCCAGCTCAGGTTCGGCGGCTTCGAGTAATAGGTCTTCACGTCCTTGACCATGATGTTCCAGAAGGCGATCCAGGTCCTCATTGCGCCGCTCCCCCCGCCCGTTCCTTCTCCCTGCGCATCGCGTCGGAGGCGACGCCGGTGGCCTGGACGAACACGTCCTCGAGGGAAAGCCGCATCTTGCGGGCCTCGGAGACCTCGACGCCCCGGTCCTCCAGGAAGCGGATCAGGGGGCCGACGCGGACGGGCCCGACCGACTCCACGCGGATCAGCCCCTGCCCCGGGATATGGAACTCCAGCTCCGGGAAAGACCGGGAAAGCTCGTCCCGAAGGGATCCGCCACCCGCCGCCCGCGTTTCCGCGCAGGCGATCTGCACCGCGTGCCTGCCCTGGACCGGGGAAAGCAGGCCGTCGACCGCGTCGATGCGGACGATGCGCCCCGAGACGATGAAGGCGATGCGCCCGCAGAGCCGTTCCGCCTCCTCGATGTAGTGCGTGGTCAGGAAGACCGTCGTTCCGGAACGGTTCAGGTCGAAGACGAGCTGCCGCACCTGGCGGGCGCTGGCGACGTCGATGCCCGTGGTGGGCTCGTCGAGGAACAGGACCTCCGGCCTGTGGACGATCCCGGCGGCGATGGTGAGCCGCCGCTTCATGCCCCGGGAATAGCCGCCGAACTTCCGGTCCGCCGCCTGACCCAACCCGAAAAGCTCCATCAGCTCCCCGGCCCGGCGCCGCCGCTCTTCCTCCCTCATGCCGTACAGTGCGCCGCAGAAGCACAGGTTGTCGAACCCCGAAAGCTCGGGGTAGAGGTTGCTTTCGTCCGGGACCACGCCGATGAGGCGCTGAACCTCCCGGGCCCTCTCCGCGCGGTCGATCCCGCAGATCCGGATCGCTCCCGCGTCCGGGCGGGCCAGCCCCGTGAGCATGTTGATGGTCGTGGTCTTGCCCGCGCCGTTGGGGCCGAGGAAACCGAACAGCTCGCCCTTGCGGACCTCGAACGAGATCCCGGCGACCGCCTCGACCTTGTCGAACCGCTTCCTCAAGCCCTCGACGGCGATGGCGGCGGTCATTTCCGCCTTCCCTTTTCAAACAGGCTCCGCGCGGCTTCCTCCCACGCGGCCAGCGTCTTCCCGTCGACCGTGTAATGCACGAAATACCCCTTCTTCTCGGCCTTGACGATCCCGGCGTCCCGCAGGATCCGCAGGTGCTGGGAGACCGCCGCCGGCGTGATCTTCAGGTTGAAGGCCAGCGCGTTGACGCAGAGCGTCCTGCCTTTCAGCAGCTCGATCATCCGCACCCGCGTGCCCACCGAGAGCACCTTGAAGATGCGGGCCTGTTTTTCGGGGTCGCCCATGGCCGGCCATTCATTTAAGTATCCACGCAGATACATTAATACTTCAGGCGGGGCCGCCTCGTCAACCGGAAACGCCTTGCCCGGGTCTTTTCAGCACATCGGGGCCCGCAACTTCTCACGGCGACGCATCTTGTGCGCCTCCATCGCCCCGAAGAGGACCAGGGCGAGGGCCAGGTACGCCAGCCATTCCTCAACCGAAACCGGCTCCAGGCGCAGGACTTCCCGCAAGCCGGGCGTGTACATGGCCCCGATGTGGACCAGCTGGGCGGTGACGGTTCCAAAAAAGAGGACCGGGTTGCTCAAGGGGCTCAACCGGAACAGCGATTGCGTCTCCGACCGGCTGTTCCCGGCCTGGATGTTCTCGAACAGGACCATGAGCATCAGGACCCCGTTGCGGGCGCGGGCGAGATCCCAGCCGTTTTCGAGCATGAACCGATAGGCGAGGAAGGAGACCCCGCCGATCACCAGGACGGACAACAGTGTGGAATGGATCATCCGCCGATCGAAAATCGGCTCCTTCGGCGCGCGCGGCGGGCGATCGAGCTCTCCCCCCTCCCCGGGCTCGAACGCAAGCGCCACATCCTGTATGCCGTTCGTCACGAGATTCAGCCAGAGGAGCTGCACCGGGAACAGAGGTATGGGAACACCGCTGATCAACGCGAGGAAAAAGAGGAACACCTCCGCCGCGCCGGTGGAGACCAGCAGGAAGATGACCTTCCGGACGTTGGAGTAGGCGATGCGCCCTTCCTCGACCCCGGCGGCGATGGAAGCGAAATTGTCGTCGGTCAATATCAGGTCGGACGCCTCGCGGGCGACGTCCGTGCCGCGAAGCCCCATCGCGATCCCGATATTGGCCGTGCGCAGCGCCGGGGCGTCATTGGCGCCGTCGCCCGTCACGGCGACGAAGTGCCCCAGCCGCATGAGGGACCGGACGATCTCGAGCTTCTGGCGCGGCTCCACGCGGGCGAAAACCCGGGCGCCGCCGACAAGGCTGTCGAAGTCCCTCTCCCCATCCTCCGCGGCGGCGATCAGCTGCCGGCCGGTCACGACCTGCTCCATGCGATCGGCGAAACCCAGCTCTCGGGCAATGGCAAGCGCGGTGACCGGGTGGTCGCCGGTCACCATGGAGACCTCGATCCCGGCCCGCCGGCAATCGGCGACGGCCGCCACGACTTCCGGGCGCAGAGGGTCGATCATCCCGACGAACCCAAGGAACACCAGTCCCTCGAGGCACCCCTCGGGAAATACACCTTCCGCCCCGGTATCCACCGCCCCGGAGGCTATCGCCAGCACCCGGAATCCCATGGAGGCCAGCTCATCGGCCCGGTATTCCAGGGCGGCCGCGTCGATCTCGACATCGCCGCCCACGGTGGCCATCCGGCTGCACATGGGAAGGACACGCTCTCCCGCCCCCTTCACGAAGACGCGGTTCCCCCGCGCGAATCGATTGACGGTGGCTGCGAACCGTCGTTCCGCCTCGAAGGGCAGTTCCGCCACCCGGGGGCAGTCGACCTCCAAGGACGGGCGGGAGACGCCGGCCTTGTGTGCCAGGACGAGCAGGGCGACATCGACAGCGTCACCGTGCGATGCCCAACCCTCCCCGCTCCTGCCCAGGAAGCCGTTGTTGCATAGCGCGGCGGCGACGGCAAGACGCTCCAGAAGCATGCGTCCCCCGGCGGCGTCGGCGAATGGCGGTACCAGAACCTCGCCCTCGGGTACGATCCCCTCCCCGGTAACGCTCCATGCCTCCTGGCCGGAGAAAAGGACCCTGCGCGCGGTCAGTTCGTTGACCGTCAGGGTGCCCGTCTTGTCCGAAGCGATGCAGGTGCAGGAGCCCAGCGACTCGACGGCCACGAGGCGCCGCGCGATGACCTTGCGCCCGCTCATCCGCCGGGCCCGTATCGCAAGGGAGGCGGTGAGGGCGACGGGCAGCCCCTCCGGGATGGCGGAGACCGCCAACGCGACCGCCAGGAAAAAGATTCCCTTCAGATCGCTGCCGCGGGCAAAGGACGCCCCGCCCATAAGTACCACCGTGATGCCGACCGCCGCGGCGATCCATTTCGTGAACCGGTCCATGCGGACCAGCAGCGGCGGCCTAGAGGAGTCGGCGGCGCCAAGAGAAGCCGCGATCCGCCCCAGCTGGGTCCCCGGCCCGGTGAAGACGACGACGCCGCTCCCGCGCCCGCGGGTCACCAGCGTCCCGGCATAGGCCATGTTCGCATGATCGCCGACGGGAGCGCGGACGTTCGGCACCCGGTGCGTTTCCTTGGCCACGGGAAGCGATTCTCCGGTGAGAAGAGACTCGTCCGTTTCCAGGGCGGAACTCGAAAGGAGCCGGAGGTCGGCAGGCACCTTCATCCCGGACTCCACGAGCACGACGTCCCCCGGGACGAGCTCCTCGGCGGCTGTTTCGATATCCTCTCCGTCGCGGGTCACCCGGGCCTTCAACACCACTAGAGCCCGGAGCGCATCTGCGCTCCTCTCCGCGCCGAACTCCTGAACGGTCCCGATGACCGCGTTGATCAGGAGAACCGCGGCGATGAACCCCGCGTCGGCCAGGTCTCCCAGGAAAAGGGAAACCGCGGAAGCCAGGAGAAGGATGTAAATAAGGGGGTTTGCGAACTGCCGTCCGAACACCGCAAGAACCCCGGGCGGGGCCGCGCGCGGAAGCGCATTCCGCCCGAATTGCCGGAGCCTCGCCAGGGCCTCCGCCCGGGTCAATCCCCGACGATCGGCGCGCAACGCGGCCAGCACTTCCTCCTCGGAAAGTGCGTGGGGCGACTCGGGAAGAACGACCTCTTCGATCCCCATGGCGAAACCCCCCTGCGGCCGGAAGGAACCGCCGTCATGGGCCGAAAGGGAATGCCCGTCCCGGCAGGGTTTCGTCGGAGCCCGGCAATGGATCAGGGCGGACTGATGGAGGCGGAAGCCGCCCGGGCTTCGGAGGCGGCATCCCCGCCCGGGGCGCGAGCGCGTGGAATGCTGCCGGGAAAGGTCGACGGGCGAAATCGGCCAAGCCCGTGGGTTTCCTTCAGCATACAATGAAATGCGCTGCGGCCAGGGCGAATCGGGAGGAAAAACGAAGGGGCCGCCCGGCGCGAAAGCCGGGCAGCCCCCGTCGGTGCTTCGAAGGACGAACGCCGCGCCTACTTGATCCCGGGCACTTCCTTCAGCGGGATCCCAAGCGCGTCCGCCACGCCCTGGCCGTAATCCGGGTCGGCCTTGTAGCAGTTGAGGATGTGCCGGTACTTGATCTCCTTGGGGATGTCGCCCATCGCCCGCGCGGTGTTCCCGAAGAGCGCTTCCTTCTGCTTCGCGGTCATCAGCCGGAACAGCTTGCCCGGCTGCGAATAGTAGTCGTCGTCGTCCTCGCGGAAGTTCCAGTGGTCGGCGGCGCCGTTGATCTTCAGCGGCGGCTCGGCGAACTCGGGCTGCTCCTGCCATTCCCCGTAGCTGTTCGGCTCGTAGCCCAGGGTGCTGCCGTAGTTGCCGTCCACCCGCATGAATCCGTCCCGGTGGTAGCTGTGGTGCCCGCAGCGGGACATGTTGACCGGGATCAGGTGGTGGTTCACGCCGAGCCGGTAGCGCTGGGCGTCGCCGTAGGAGAAGAGGCGCCCCTGCAGCATCTTGTCGGGCGAGAAACCGATCCCCGGGACGACGTTGGCCGGGTTGAAGGCCGCCTGCTCGACGTCGGCGAAGTAGTTCTCCGGGTTCTTGTTCAGCTCCATGACGCCCACCTCGATCAGCGGGTAATCCGCCTTCGGCCATACCTTGGTGAGGTCGAACGGGTGATAGGCCACCTTCTCGGCGTCCTCCTCGGGCATGACCTGGACGTACATGGTCCAGCGGGGGAAGTCCCCCTTCTCGATGCTTTCGTACAGATCCCGCTGGTGGGACTCGCGGCACTTCCCGACGACCTTTTCCGCCTCCTCGTCGGTCAGGTTCTTGATCCCCTGCTGGGTGCGCAGGTGGAACTTGACCCAGTACCGCTCCTTCTTCGCGTTGATGAAGCTGAAGGTGTGGCTTCCGAAGCCGTGCATGTGGCGGTAGGAGGCAGGGATGCCTCGGTCGCTCATGACGACGGTGACCTGGTGCAGCGCCTCCGGAAGAAGCGTCCACCAGTCCCAGTTGTTCTTCGCGCTGCGGAGATTGGTGCGGGGGTCCCTCTTGACGACGTGGTTCAGGTCGGGGAACTTCTTGGCGTCCCGGATGAAGAAGACGGGGGTGTTGTTGCCCACCAGGTCCCAGTTCCCCTCCTCGGTGTAGAACTTCAAGGCGAATCCCCGGATATCGCGCTCGGCGTCGGCCGCGCCGCGCTCCCCGGCCACCGTGGAGAAGCGCGCGAACATCTCGGTCTTTTTCCCCACCTCGGAGAAGATCTTCGCCCGGGTGTATTTCGTGATGTCATGGGTGACGGTGAAGGTGCCGAAGGCCCCGGAGCCCTTGGCGTGCATGCGGCGCTCGGGGATCACCTCCCGGTCGAAGTGCGCCATCTTCTCGAGGTACCAAACGTCCTGGAGCAGCACCGGCCCTCGCGGCCCGGCGGTCATCATGTTCTGGTTGTCGACGACGGGGGCTCCCGCGTTGTTGGTCAGCTTCTTCTTTTCCATCTGGCCTCCTTCCTGCGCGAAGCGCAGTTTCTCGATGTTGTCTCTCCGGAGCACCGGGTGCAGATGCCCCGGATCTCCACCTGGGTCTTCTGCGGGCTCCCGAGCTTCCGGACGACGTCGGGAACGCGCACACGGTCGAACTCGTCGCTCTGGAAATCCCACATGACGCCGCAGGCCTCGCACACGAAATGGTGGT
This sequence comes from uncultured bacterium, assembly GCA_964612075.1. Taxonomy (GTDB): domain Bacteria; phylum Desulfobacterota; class Deferrimicrobia; order Deferrimicrobiales; family Deferrimicrobiaceae; genus UBA2219. The sequence goes on along the minus strand of CAZTFC010000017.1, from coordinate 14,532 downwards.
GGGAGCCCATGTTGGCGTCGAACCGGACCCGCTCCCGCGAATGGCCGACGGTGGACAGGAGGCCCAGGTCGATCAGCGACCACAGCGTCCTGTACACGGTGTCGAGCGACACGGTGGGCAGACGTTTCCGGACTCCGCGGAAGACCGTCTCCACGTCGGGATGGTCCGCGGATTTCGCCACCTCGCGGAAGATCTCGAGCCGCTGGGGCGTCACACCGACGGCTTTGAGCCCTTCCACGAAACGGCCAACCCTCTCGTCCAGCGTTTCGGGGGCGATCTCCATGCGGCTCGTCCCTATGCAGGATTTATAAGTAAATAAGAATATCTCCTATATAAGAAATCTTGTCAAGAACGATTTTCGAAAAACCGGTGTTGGGGATGCCGGTTCCGACCCGGCCGGGAACGACGGGAATGGGGCCCGTCGGGGAAGGGACGGCCCGGTGAGAGCGGGGAAAAAACCGGCGGCCGCGCGCGCGCGAACCGCCGGGGAATCGGAGCGGGGAACGGGCGCCGGGCGGCGCCCTGTCAGGAAACGTTGGCCTGGAGAAAGGCGGCGTCCCAGTCCTTCCATACCGCTTCATACCCCTTGGAGCGGATGACGCGGCTGATTTCCTCCGGAGAACGGTCGTCGTCGATGTTGAACTGCCCCGTGCCCTCGTCCTGGTGGGAGTAGCCGCCGGGCGCCGTCGAGGAGCCCGCGCTCATCTGCGTGACCCCCAGCGGGATGAGGTTGTCGCGGAACCGGGCGCTTTCCCGCGTCGACAGGGTCAGGCCGCAATCGGGGAGAAGGATGCGCATGGCGCAGATCCCCTGCACCATCTGCCTGTCGCTGACCTCGTAGAGCGGAGCGAACCCGCCTTCCGCCGGCCGGATGCGCGGGAAGGAGACGGAAACCCGGGTGCGCCAGAAGCGGTGTGCGAGATAGAGCGCGTGCAGCCCGGTGAAGAAGGTCTCGACGTAGAAATCGCCCAGCCCGAGAAGCGCGCCGATGCCGATCCATCGCAGCCCCGCTTCCCCTCCCCTTTCCGGGGTCCCCAGGCGCCACAGGAAATCGCGCTTCTTCCCGTAGAGGTGGAGTTTCCTGTACAGCTCCGGGTCGTAGGTTTCCTGGTAGATGGTGAGGCCGTCCACGCCCGCCTCCACCATGGAGCGGTAGCCGTCGACGTCCATCGGGTAGACCTCGATGCTGATCGAGCTGAACAGCGGGCGGATCTTCCGGATGGCCGCCGCCAGATCCTCGTTCCGGACGGCGTTGGGCGCCTCGCCGGTCAGGACCAGGACGTGCCGGAACTCCTGGCGGTGCAGCGCCAGCGCCTCCCGCTCGATCTCGTCGAGGGAGAGGGTCTTCCGGTGGACCGGGTTCTCGGCGTTGAAGCCGCAGTAGACGCAGCCGTTGGTGCATTCGTTGGAGATGTAGAGCGGGACGTACATCTGGATGTTGTTGCCGAAGCGCTGCAGCGTGGTCCGGTGGGAGCGCTCCGCCATCTGCTCCAGGTAGCCTTCCGCGGCCGGGGAGATGAGCGCCTCGAATTCCTCGATGCCGGGACGCTCGGACTGGAGAGCCCGCTCCACGTCCTGGGCCGTCCTGCCCATGATGCGGTCCAGCACCCGCTTTTGGTCGTACTTCTTGAACTCGTCCAGGAAGCTCATTTCTCGTCCCTCAGGAAGCCGGTCAGCGGGCTGGAGGCCTCGGCGAACTTGCGCTGCTTGCCGAGCCCGGCGAGGAACGCCTCGCGCCCCGCCTCGACCCCTTTCTTGAAGGCGGCGGCCATCATCCCCGGGTTGGGGGAGACGGCCAGCGCCGTGTTGACCAGCACCGCGTCGGCGCCCATCTCCATGGCCTCGGCGGCGTGGGAAGGAGCGCCCAGCCCGGCGTCCACGACCACGGGAACATGGGCCTGCTCGATGATGATGGCGATGTTGTCCCGGGTCCGCACCCCCTTGTTGGTGCCGATGGGGGCACCCAGCGGCATGACCGTGGCACAGCCGATCTCCTGGAGATGCTTGGCCAGGATCGGGTCGGCGTTGATGTAGGGGAGCACGGTGAAGCCGTCCTTGACCAGGATCTGCGCGGCCTTGTAGGTCTCGATCGGGTCCGGCAGCAGGTAGTAGGGGTCGGGGGTGACCTCCAGCTTGATCCACGGCTCGCAGCCGGCGGCGCGGGACAGGCGGGCCAGGCGCACCGCCTCCTCGCAGTCGCGGGCGCCGCTGGTGTTGGGAAGCAGCAGGTACTTGTGGCGGTCTATGTGCTTGAGCATGTAGTCTTCGGGGTTGTCGATGTCGACGCGCCGCAGCGCCACGGTGACGATGTCGCTCCCCGAGGCCTCCATGGCCTCCAGCATGGCCTGGTTCGAGGAGAACTTCCCGGTGCCGATCAAAAGCCGCGACTTGAACTTCCGACCGGCGATGACGAGTTCGTCCATTTCCTTTGCCTCCCGGCGTTCCCGGGTCTCCCACGGCCTATCGACTTTGGATTGGAATTGGGCCGTAACCGGTGAATTGGAACCATGATAACACGGCGCCGGCGGGTCCGGGAAGCGGCAATCGGGCGCGGACGCCCCCCTGCCACGGACCGTGGGAATCCGGCACAACTTCACATTATAAAAGGATATTTCACCCGAAACGGTATACTGGCCCAAACCCGCGGGAGGTTCGCCCGATGGAATGGATCACGGATCCGCAGGCCTGGATCGCGCTGGTGACGCTTACGGCCCTGGAGATCGTCCTCGGAATCGACAACATCATCTTCATCTCCATCCTCGTGGGCCGCCTCCCCTATTGGAAACGCGATTTCGCGCGGCGCGTGGGACTATCGCTCGCGATGGGGATGCGCATCCTGCTGCTGCTTTCGCTGGCCTGGATCATGGGGCTGGTGGAGCCGCTGTTCGCGGTCGCCGGGATGGGCTTCTCCGGGCGCGACCTGATCCTGCTCTGCGGGGGGCTGTTCCTCCTGTGGAAGAGCGTCCATGAGATCCACAGGAACCTTGAAGGCCCCGAACCGGAACACGCGGCCGAAGGCGGCGCCGCCACGATGGGCTCGATCCTGGCGCAGATCGCGGTGCTCGACCTGGTCTTCTCGCTGGATTCCGTCATCACGGCGGTGGGGATGGCGAAGCATATCCCGGTCATGGTGATCGCCATCGTCGTCGCGGTGGGCATCATGATGCTGGCCGCCCGCCCGATCGGCGATTTCGTGGACCGCCACCCCACCATCAAGATCCTGGCGCTGGCCTTCCTGATCCTGGTGGGGGTCGCCCTGATCGCCGAGGGGATGGAGTTCCACCTCCCCAAGGGCTACATCTACTTCGCCATGGCCTTCTCGGTGGCGGTGGAGATGCTCAATATCCGGATGCGTTCCCGCCGCGCCGGCCGACCGGTGAGGCTGCACAAGCCGCTGGGCGAAGGAGAGGAGCCCGCAGGCTGACCGCCGCCCTTCAGCGCTCCCCGGCGGAAGACGCGTCCTCGTCGCCCCCGCCGCCCAGCACGGCGTAGAGGTTCACCCGCGCGGCGAGCCGCGCCAGGCGGACCGAGATCAGCCCCTGCTGCGCGGCATAGAGGGAGCGCTGGGCGTCCAGGACGCTCAAGTAGCTGTCGATCCCCTTCTCGTAGCGCAGGCCGGAAAGCCGGTACGTCGCCTCCACGGCCTCGGCCAGCGACTGTTGAGCGGCGAGCTGCTCCTCGATCGTCCCCTTCGCCGCGAGGGCGTCGGCCACTTCCCGGAACGCCGACTGGATGGCCTTCTCGTACTGCGCCACCGCGATCTCCCTGCGCACCTTGACCGCGTCCAGCGCCGCCCACGAGCGGGCGTCGAAGATGGGAAGGACGACCCGCGGCGCGAAGTTCCACGACTCCTGCCCGCTCTTGAACAGGTTCGAGAGTTCCGCGCTCGACGTCCCGAACGAGGCGGTCAGGGAGATGCGGGGAAAGAGCGTCGCCCGGGCGGCGCCGATGTTCGCGTTCTCGGCCCGGAGCAGGCTCTCCGCCTGCAGGATGTCCGGGCGGCGCAGCAGCACGTCGGAGGGGAGCCCGGCGGCGACCTCCTTCGGCGGAGCGACCGTGTCGAGGTCCGCCGGAAGGAGCTCGTCCGGCACCTTGCCCCCGGCCAGCAGCTCCAGCGCGTTCCGGTCCTGCGCGACCCGGCGCTCGTAGAGGGCCGCGTCGGCCCGGGCGGCGTCCACCCGCGTCTGCGCCTGGCGCAGGTCGAGCTCCGGCAGGAGCCCGACGTCGTACCGCTTCCGGATCAGGTCGTACGCCGCCTGCTGGGTCTCCTTGGTGGACCGGGCCAGCCGAAGGGTTTCCCGGTCCGCGGCCAGGGAAAGCCAGGCGTTGGCGACTTCCGACACCAGCAGGATCCGTGCGCTGCGGCGCGCCTGCTCGGTGGCGAGGTATTCCTCGAGCGCGGCGTCCCTCAGGTTCCGGATGCGGCCGAAGAAATCGATCTCCCATGCGGCGATCCCCAGGTTGACGTTGTATTCCTCGGGCCGGTTGACCAACCCGCTCCGCGACAGGTCGGCGGGCACCCGCTGCTTCGCCCCCGCGGCGGAGGCGTTGACCGTCGGGAACAGCTCCGACCGCTGGACGCCGTAAAGCGCCCGGGCGTACTCCACGTTCAGGGCGGCGACCCGCAGGGAGCGGTTGTTTTCGAGCGCCATCCCGACGACCTTTCGGAGCCGCTCGTCGGGGAAGACCTCCTTCCACGGCACCTCCGCCGCGGGAGGAGCGCCGGCGGAAACCTGCGCGTTGTCGTACGCGGTGCCGGCCGGCCAGGCGGCCTGGACCGGCGCCTCGGGCCTCGAGTATTCAGGGGCCAGCGAGCAGCCGCCAAGGAAAGCGGCGGCCGCGGCCAGAAGAAGTCTCCGGAGCCTAGTCATTGTTCGGTTCCCCCGATCCGGTCGCTTTCGCCTCGGCGAGCCGGGCCGCCTCCTGCTTCCTGTGCTTCCCGGACAGGCTGTAGATCAGCACGTAGAAGAGCGGGGCGAACAGCGTCACCAGGAAGGTGGCGGTCACCACGCCGCCGATCACGCCCACGCCGATGCCGCGCTGCGCCCCCGCGCCCGCGCCGCTCGCGATGGCCAGCGGCAGGACGCCGAACCCGAAGGCGAGCGACGTCATGACGATCGGCCGCAGCCGGAGCTTCGACGCCTCCAGGGTCGCCTCGATCAGCCCCATCCCCTCCTCCACCCGGATCTTGGCGAACTGCACGATCAGGATGGCGTTCTTCGTGGTCAGGCCGAGGGTGGTGAGCAGCCCGATCTGGAAATATACGTCGTTGGGCATCCCTTTGAGGCTCGTGGCGATCACGCCGCCGATGGCCCCGAGCGGCAGCGCCATGAGGATCGAGATCGGGATCGGCCAGCTCTCGTAGAGCGCGGCAAGGCACAGGAAGATCACGAGGACGGAAAAAGCGTACAGCGGCCCCGCCTGCTTCCCCGAAAGCCGCTCCTGGTAGGAAAGCCCGGTCCAGTCGAAGCCGATCCCCTGAGGAAGCTTCGAGGCGATCTCCTCCATGGCCGCCATCGCCTCTCCGGAAGACCTCCCCTCGGCCGGCTCGCCCTGGATGTTGATGGACGGGAAGCCGTTGAACCGCTCCAGCTTCGGGGAGCCCGACGTCCAGCGGCCCTTCGCGAAGGCGGAGAACGGGACCATCTTCCCGGACGAGTTGCGCACGTAGAGCTTGTCCACGTCCTTCGGAAGCATCCGGTACGGGGCGTCCGCCTGGACGTACACCCGCTTGACGCGCCCTGCCTGGATGAAGTCGTTGACGTAGGCGCTTCCGAAGGCCGCCGATATGGTGGAGTTGATGGAGCTCAAGGGGACCCCGAGGGCCCCCGCCTTCTCCCAGTCCACGTCCACGCGGTACTGGGGCGTGTCCTCCATCCCGTTGGGACGGACGTTCCTGAGCCGCGGGTCGCGCGCCGCCATGCCGAGCAGCATGTTGCGCGCCTCCATCAGCTTTTCATGGCCGACGCCGCCGCGGTCCAGGAGCTGGAAGTCGAAGCCCCGGGCGTTCCCCAGCTCGATGACCGACGGGGGCGGGAAGGCGAACACCATCGCGTCGCGGTATTGGGAAAACATCCGCATCGACCTTCCGGCCAGGGCGTCGACCTTCAGGTCCGCCCGGTCCCGCAGGTCCCAGTCCCGCAGCCGCACGAACGCCATTCCCATGTTCTGTCCCCGCCCGGCGAAGCTGATCCCGGCGACGTTCATGACCGATTCGACCGTTTCCGGCTCGTTCGTGAGCAGGTGGTCCCGGATCCTCGTCATGACGCCCTCGGTCAACTCCATCGGCGTGTTCGCCGGCAGCATCGCCTGGACCATCATCATCCCCTGGTCCTCGTCCGGCAGGTAGGAGGTGGGCATCCGCTGGAACAGGAAGACGAACGCGGCCACGATGAGGACGAAGCCGGCCAGGTAGCGCTTCCGGGCGGAAAGGGCCCGCGCGACCTCCTTCAGGTACCTCTCCCTCGACCGGAAGAAGAGCCCGTTGAACCACCGGAAAAACGGGCGCAGGAACGGGATGCCGCCTTCCGCCGCCTCGTGCCCCTTGCCCACGGGCTTGAGGAGCGACGCGCAGAGGACCGGCGTCAGGATGAGGGCCACGACCACGGAGAGCAGCATGGACGAGATGATGGTGATGGAGAATTGCCGGTAGATGACGCCGGTGGAGCCGCCGAAGAACGCCATCGGGCCGAACACCGCGGAGAGCACCAGCCCGATGCCGATCAGGGCGCTGGTGATCTGGTCCATCGACTTGCGCGTGGCCTCCAGGGGGGAAAGCCCCTCCTCGCTCATGATCCGCTCGACGTTCTCGACCACGACGATCGCGTCGTCCACCAGGAGCCCGATGGCCAGGACCACCCCGAACATCGTCAGCATGTTGATGGAGAAGCCGAAGAGGCCGAGGACCCCGAAGGTGCCCAGGAGCACCACGGGCACCGCGATGGTCGGGATGAGGGTGGCCCGCATGTTCCCCATGAAAAGGAACATGACCAGGAAGACCAGCAGGACCGCCTCGAACAGCGTCTTCACGACTTCCTTGATCGCCACCCGGACGAAGGGGGTCGTGTCGTAGGGGTAGACGACCTTCATCCCTTTCGGGAAATACCGGCTCATCTCCTCCATCTTCGAACGGACGCTGTCGGCCGTCTCGAGCGCGTTGGCGCCGGCCGCCTGCCGGATCGCCAGGATGGCGGAAGGCCTGCCGTTGTGGTACCCCTGGATGTCATACGTCTCCGTACCCAGCTCCGTGCGTCCCACGTCCCTGATCCGGACGACGGAACCGTCCGGGTTCGTGCGGACGGGGATGTAGGCGAACTCCTCCGGCGACTTCAGCATGCTCTGGACGGTGATGGTCGCGTTCAGCCGCTGCCCCCACACCGCCGGCGCGCCGCCGAACTGCCCGGCGGAGACCTCGACGTTGTAGCTCTGGATCGCCCCGATGATCTCCTCGACCGAGACCCGGTAATCCGTCAGCTTGCCGGGGTCGAGCCAGACGCGCATGGCGTACTGCGTCCCGAAGGTCTCCACCTCGCCGACGCCCGGCACCCGCGCGATGACCTTCTCGAGGTTGGACTGGGCATAGTCCCGCAGGTCGTTGCCGTCCATGCTGCCGTCCTCGGACACGAGGCCCACCAGGATCAGCCAGTTCCGGGTGGACTTGCTGACCTTGACGCCCGAGCGCTGGACCGTGTCCGGGAGGCTCGCCATGGCGAGCTGGAGCTTGTTCTGCACCTGCGCCCAGGCAAGATCCGGGTCGGTCCCGGGGGCGAAGGTCAGCTCGATGCGGGAAGTGCCGGCCGAGCTGCTCTGGGCGGAAAGATAGAGCATCTTGTCGAAGCCGGTCATCTTCTGCTCGATGATCTGCGTGACGCTGTCCTCGACGGTCTCCGCGGAGGCGCCCGGGTAGTAGGCGTCGATGGCGATGGACGGCGGGGCGATGGGCGGGTACTGCGAGATCGGCAGGTTATAGATGGCGAGGCCGCCCGCCACCATCAGGATGATGGCGATGACCCAGGCGAACACCGGCCGGTCGAGGAAGAATCGGGATAGCATTCGCGCGCCTCCGTCAGTTCGTGGTCTCGACGCCCAGGGGGACGACCTTCACCGAAGCGCCGGGGCGCACCTTCTGCATCCCTTCCACGACCACGTTGTCGCCCGCGGAGAGGCCTTTCGACACGAGCCACTTGGGACCGACGGCGCGGTCCAGCACGAGCGCCCGCTGCTCCACCTTCCCCGCCGCGTCCACCAGGAACGCGTAGGGATTCCCCTTCGGGTCGCGGGACACCGACTGCTGCGGGATGAGGACGGCGTTTCTGTTCACCCCCTCCTTGATCACCGCGCGGACGAACATCCCCGGCAGGAGGACTCCCTGGGGGTTGGGCACGACGATCCGCAGGGTGACGGACCCCGTCGTCGGGTCGACCGTCACGTCCTGGAACTGGAGCGTCCCTTCCCTGGAATACTCGGAGCCGTCCTCCAGGAGGAGCTTGACGGAGCGCTGGTTCGCCCCCGACTGGAGGCGGCCTTCCTTCATCCGGGCCTTCAGGGCAAGGAGCTCGGAGGTCGACTGCGGCACGTCGACGTAGATGGGGTCGAGCTGCTGGATGGTCGCCAGGGCCAACGGCTGGTAAGCCGCCGCGAGCGCCCCGTCCGTAACTTCGGACCGCCCGATCCGGCCGGAGATGGGCGCGGCGATCCGGGTGTGCTCCAGGTTGACGAGGGCGGTGTCCACGGCCGCCTTCCAGTACATGACGTCCGCCTCCGCCTGCTTCAGCGCGGCGGCCGCGTCGTCGTAGTCCTGCTGGCTGACGGCCCGTGAAGTCAGAAGTTCCTTGTACCGTTCGACCCGGGACCGGATCGCCGGCAGGTTGGCCTCGGACCTGCCCAGCGCAGCCTTCGCGTTGTCGAGCGCCGCCTGGAAGGAAGCGGGATCGATCTGGTACAGCACCTGCCCCGCCTTCACGTTGGACCCTTCCTCGAAGAGGCGCTTCTGGATGATCCCGCTGACCTGTGGACGGATCTCCGCGGTCCGGTAGGCGACGGTGCGTCCCGGCAGCTCGCTGGTCAGCTCGATCTTCTGCGCCGTCACGGTGACCGTGGCCACTTCCGGGGCGGCCTGCGGGGGCGCCTGCTTCTTCCCGTCGCACGCGCCGGCCAAAAACAGGCCTGCGACAAGAACCAGCGCCGTCGCCGTTTTCACCGGCCCATAGATGATTCTCTTCGGCTCCATCTTTATCAACCTCCGGAATTCCGCATGGGATCGTTATGGATGCTCAGGCATGGATGCTCAGGCAAGCAGCCCCTGGAAGAATATGTCCAGGATGGCGTCCGGGTCCTCCGGCATCTTCTGCCGGTCGGGATGGAACAGCCCCTGCAACAGGAACCCGTTGGTCACGCTTTCGAGTGCGATGGCCAGGTGGTACGGGTCGGCGATCCGCCGGAACCGCCCCCGGGCCATTCCGCTTTCGAAGACCGCGGCCAGCGCCTGAAGGAATTCATCATGTTTGTTTCGCATTTCCGAATCGACGCCGGCCAGGACGTTGTAGCGGGCGCCCTGGGTTTCGGAGAAATAGATGCGGATCATGGAGACGTTGGCGCGGAAGACCCCCCCTTTGGCCCGGATGAAGCTGCGCAGCTTGTCCACTTCGTCGTCCGAAGAGGCGATCGCCTGCATGATGCCGTCGTGGAACCTCTCGGCCTGTTCCCGGACGAGGGCCCTGTAGAGATCTTCCTTGTTTTTAAAGAACTTGTACAGCGTTCCGATGGCGAATTCGGCCTTCTCCGCGATCTCCTGCATGGAGACGTTGCCGTACCCTTTATTCGAGAACAGGTCGAGCGCGGCGGCGAGCATCTCCTGCCGCTGCGCCAGCTTCTCCCGTTCCCGCCTCGGGAGCTTCGACTCCACCGCCGCCCCTTCCATCCGCCCACCTCGCATCGATACATTCATCCGAAAAACGAATATAGCGTCACATTGTAGAATATATCGTCACAAAGTCAAGAAAGGTTTAACCGAAAATCGGCTTGGGGCAGTTTCCGCTTATGGGCGCAAGGATGTAAGATTACGAACGGACAATCTAAACAACATCCTGTTTTTCGCAGACATACCGGGCCAGGCAGGACTCGCCGGAGACCGCCCGCACGATCCGGAAGCCCGAGCGGCGCAGCAGCCCTTCCATGATCCAGTCCAGCGTGCTGTATTCCCGGGCCGCATGGACGACGGCACCGCCGCGGGTGCTCTCGGGGAAGGAGCCGATGAACGACTCGAAGCAGGCCGGATGGCCGTCCCCGTGCCGATCTCCAGGACGCGCCCCGGTCCGGGCAGCGCCAGCTCCTCGAGGATCGACGCATCCTCCGCCGCGAAGTCGCGGAACTCGCCCATCCGCCGGTCGTACCGCTCGACCTCCGCGACGTCGGCGTAGTCGGTGCCGACCTGGCGGATCTCGTCCCACTCCCAGGCGGGCCTACGCCCCTCGTTCCTCTCGTCCATCTTCCTCACCTCTTTTTTAGGGCCGTTCCGGCCCCGGAGATCGAATCGAACGCACGGGTCACCCAGGCGATCCCGACGCACCCCACGATGAAGTCGGTCGCGAGACGCCCGATGAAAACCCCCCTGACCCCGAACCATCGGGCGCCCAGCAGGGAAAGCGGGATCAGAACCACGAACACCCGGATCGCGTTCAGCAGCGTCGTGGAAACTGGCCTCTGCAGGCCGGTCAGCATGAACCCGCTGTACCGGTGCGTTTCCATCATCCCGTAGCCGAAGGAAACGATCCGGATATACGCGACAAGGACGGCGGCGACCTTCGGGTCGCCGGTGAACAGCGCCGCGAAAAAAGGGGCGCAGGCGAAGAACACGACCGCGACGGCCGCCCCGTACAGGAGGGCGAACCGCGTGGCGAGCGACCGGGCCTCCCGGATGCGGTCGAGACGCCCCGCGCCGAAGTTCTGGCTCACGAACGGGGTCAGGGAGATCCCCAGCGCCATGGGAACCACGAACGCGAACGACTCGATGCGCGTGGCCGCCCCGGAGGCCGCCACGGCCTCGTGCCCGAAGCCGCTCAATATCCGGGTGATCACCCCGGCGGAGATCGGCATGAGTGCCATGGACAGGACGCTCGGGACCGCGAAGCCGACGATCCTGCGGAACGAGTCGAGGTACTCCCCGACCCGCCATTTCCGGAACGCCAGGAGGCGGTGCCTGTGGACCAGCAGGTGCAGGAGCCAGGCCGTGGAAACGGATTGCGCCAGGACGGTCGCCAGGGCGGAACCCCGGATCCCCATCGCGGGAAGGCCGAAGAGCCCGAAGATGAGGATCGGGTTCAGGGCCGCGTTGAGGGCGGTCCCGAGGATCATGAAGCGGCTTGCCCCCGCGGAGTCCCCGGCGGAGATCAGGATCCCGTTCCCCATCATGGGCAGCGCCATGGTCAGGGCGCCCAGGTACCAGATCCGCATGAAGGCGGCGACGAGCGGCAGCGTCTCCCCGTCGGCGCCGAGCCGCCGGAACAGCCAGTCGATGCTCATGTATCCCGCGACGGACAGGGCCACCGCGGTCGCCACGGCCAGCGCCATCCCGTGGGTGACCAGCTTGACCGCGTCGGCGCGGTCCTGGCGGCCGATCGCGTGCGACACCAGCGCCGTCACCCCCGTCCCGATCCCCCCCGCGACGAAGGTGAGCAGCATGACGACCGGAAAGGTGAAGGACATCGCGGCCAGCGGGACGGTCCCCAGGCGGGACACGAAGTACGCGTCCGTCAGGTTGTACGCGTTCATCGCGAAGGTCCCCGCCAGCATGGGGAACGCCGTCCGGAAAAGGGTGTCGCGGACGCTCCCCCGCACGAGCGTCGAAGGTGTCCCGGTCGCCACGGCTACCCCCCGCCGAGGAAGAACGCGCCGAACAGGAGCGACAGGACGGTCAAGGGGACGCCAACCTTCAGGTATTCGAGGAAGGTGATGCGGACGACCCGACGCGCCCGCTCGATCACGATCAGGTTGGCGATGGAGCCGAGCACCGTCAGGTTCCCGGCCAGCGTGGACGACATGGCCAGCGTCAGCCACGCGTCGTCGGGGCGGGGAAGCTGCGAAACGAACGGCTTGAAGACGAGCACGGCGGGGACGTTGCTGACCAGGTTGGACAGGACCGCGCTCCAGAACGTCAGCACGCCGGTCTGGTCCAGCCGCAGGCGGTTCACGAGGGCCGGTATTTCCCCCGTCAGGACCGTCTTCTCCACCCCCGCGATGACCACGAAGAGGCCCGCGAAGAGCACGAGGAGCGACCAGTCGATCTCGCGGTAGACCCTTTCCGGCTTGACGCGGCGTGTGACGAGCAGGAAGGCGCCTGCCACGAACGCGACGCTCGGCACCGGCTGCCCGGCGAAGAACAGGGCGATCATCGCGACGGCGGCCGCCACCGACTTCCACAGCAGCGCGCGGTGGACGTGGACGCGCCGCCTCTCGACGACGATCCGGGGGACCCCGAAGAATTCCCTCCGGTAGATCGCGGCGATCAGGACGAACGCCAGGAGCAGGCCGACCGCGGCCACCGGCGCGATCGCCGCCGCGAATTCCCGGTAGGGGATCCGGGAGAAGGTGCCGATCAGCATGTTCTGGGGGTTCCCCGTGATCGTCGCCGCGCTGCCGATGTTCGCCGCCATGGCGACCGCCAGGAGGTAAGGGACGGGGTTGCGCCCCAGCCGCGTCGCGATGTCCAGCACCAGCGGCGTCAGGACGAGGCACATCGTGTCGTTGACGAAGAAGGCCGAAAGCAGACCCGAAACGGCGACGACGGCGGCCAGCAGCGCCAGCGGGTGGCGGGTGTGCCCGACGACCCGGGAGGCGACCAGGCCGAAGAACCCGGAAAACCGCAGGTTCGCGACGACGATCATCATCCCGAACAGAAGGATCAGCGTTTCGAAGTTGATGGAGCGGATCGCCTCTTCCATGGAGAGGATGGGGAACGCGATCATGAGGCCGGCCCCGATGACGGCCGCCCCCGTCCGGTCGATCCGGAACCCCGGGACGGCCCCGAAGGAGAGCACCAGGTAGGTGGCGGCGAAGATGAGCAGCGCGGCGATCATGAATTTTCAGTTTATGGGAACGGGGTCCGGGATGCAAAATGGGGAAGTACGACAACTAAAGACACCCGGGGAGGAAACGATGAAGATAGTGACCCTGCTGGGAAGCCCGCGCCCGACCGGCAACAGCACGGCGATCGCCCGCCGGATCACCGAGACCGCGGCCGGGCTGGGGAGCCAGACCCGCACCTTCGAGCTGAACCGGCTCTCCTACCGCGGCTGCCAGGGCTGCTACTCCTGCAAGAAAGAGCTCGACCGCTGCGTCCTCAAGGACGACCTGGCCGAAGTGCTCGCCGCGGTCGCCGGGGCGGACGGGGTGGTGCTCTCCTCGCCGGTCTATTTCGGGGACGTGACCGCGCAGCTCAAAGGCTTCATCGACCGGACCTTCTCGTACCTGAAGCCCGATTACGTCACGAACCCCAGGCCGAGCCGGCTCTCCCCCAAGAAGCTCGTCTTCGTCCTCACGCAGGGGCATCCCGACGAGAAGCTGTTCGGGGACATCTACCCGCGCTTCGCCGGCTTCCTGCAATGGCTGGGATTCGCCGAAGGCCGGCTCGTCCGCGCCTGCGGCATCGGCCCCGGGATGGTCGACAAGGTGCCGGACACGGTCATGAAGGAAGCGGAGGAGGCGGCCCGGTTCCTCGCCGGCTGACGGGGGAAGAGACCTCCCGCCGCTTCCCGGGACCCGCCTGCGACAAGGGTATTGAAAACATTACCGTGGAAGTAATATTATCGCAGGCATCCAGTTCGAAACCCCGAGGCGGCATGCAAGGGATCCTGAGGCACACCGATTACGCGGCGCGCGTGGTGTTCCACCTCGCCTCTCTCGGCCCCGACGCGCGCGTGCAGGTGAGGGACATCGCGGACCGGCGGCTGATGCCGGCGCCGTTCGTCCGGCGCGTGGTCGCCCGCCTGGCGGCCGCCGGGATCCTCCGCACGGCCCGCGGCAGCGGCGGCGGCGTGCGGCTCGCGCGCCCCGCCCGGGAAATCTCCCTGCTCGACGTGATCCGCGCGATGGAGGGCGGCGTCTTCCTGAACCGCTGCGTCTCCGAGCCCGGCGCCTGCCCCCTCTCCGAGACCTGCCCCGTGCAGCGCGCCTGGTGCGAAGCCACCCGCCGCCTGGAGGAGCACCTGGGCGGCGTAACCTTCGCGGATTTCCCCGACTCCCCGCAACGATCGACCCGCAGAAGAAAGGAGCCCTGAATGGACGTCCTCTTCCTCTCCAGGCTGCAGTTCGCGGTCGCCACCTATTTCCACTTCCTTTTCGTGCCGTTGACGCTGGGGCTTTCGCTGCTCGTCGCGATCATGCAGACGAAGTGGTACCGCAGCGGCGACCCGGACTACCTCCGGATGACGAAGTTCTGGGGGAAGCTCTTCCTCATCAACTTCGCCATCGGGGTCGTGACGGGGATCACGCTGGAGTTCCAGTTCGGCACGAACTGGTCGCGCTACTCGATCTTCG
>CAZTFC010000016.1:14507-46874 GCA_964612075.1 uncultured bacterium | reverse complement strand
GCAGCTTCTCTACGCCCGCCCGGGGTTCAGGGTGGATCCGCCGGCATAGTCCGGGAGCGTCGAAGCGCGCCGGCGCAGCAGGCTTCCGTCCGGGGGGATTGCCCGGATGATCGCGTTTCTCGATGTCCATTACAAAAGCGACAAGGCTTGTGCGGCCTGCGTCCTCGCGGAGTCGTGGACCGACCCTTCCCCCGGTGCGGCCTTCGTCGCGGAGATCGGGGAAGTCCTTCCCTATGAACCGGGGTCCTTCTACCGACGGGAGCTTCCCTGTCTTCTGGCGGTCCTTGAAAAGCTGCCGAAGCCGCCCGGGATGCTGGTCATCGACGGGTATGTCTGGCTCGGGGCGGACCGGCGCCCGGGGCTGGGCGCGCGCCTGCACGAGGCGTCGGGCGGCACGCCGGTGGTGGGCATCGCCAAGACGCGGTTCAAGGGGCTGGAAGGGTCGGGTCTCGTGGAGCGTGTCTACCGGGGGAAATCAACCAACCCCCTGCACGTCACGGCCGTCGGGATCGACCTGGAGGCGGCGGCCCTGGCCGTATCGGGCATGCACGGCCGGCACCGGATTCCCGAGCTGCTCCGGGTCGTCGACCGCCTGGCGCGCGGTTCCTCGAATCGCCCGGGACCCGGGTTCAGGCGGGCGGCTTCCCACGTTTTATCCCCGTCCGGGCTTTCACGAGCCCGTAGAGCACGTCGTTGACGGGGGTCGGGATGCCGTGCTCCCGCCCCCTGCGGATCACCTCTCCCGTGATCGCATCGATCTCCGTCTCCCGGCCTTTTTCGATGTCCTGGAGCATGGAGCTGTGGTGGGAAACGGTAGACGGCAGGAGCTTGCCGAAGAAAAGGGAAAGGTACGCGTCCTCGTCCGGGAATCCGAGCCCCGCCTCCCGGGAAGCCACCCGGAAAGCTTCCCGGATGGCCTCTTCGAGCAGCGCCAGGGCGTTTTCGTCCTCCCCGAGTTTCCCGTACGGGACTCCCAGGAGGCAGGAGAGGGGATTGAGCCCCACGTTGTAGAGCACCTTGCCCCACAGCGCCGCCGGGATGTCCCGGGTGAAGCGGGTCCGGATCCCGCACCGGGTGAACTCGTCGGCCAGCGAGGTCGCGCCCGCGACCCCTTTATCGGAGGAGGGGCCGCCGAGGAGCACGTCGTCCGCCCAGACCGAGACGAACACCCTTCCCGGCTCCCTCGACTCGGCCCCGAAGATGACCCTCCCCCCGACCGCCGCGTCCGGGCCGAACGCCTTGCGGATCTTCTCCAGGTTGCCGAGCCCGTTCTGCAGGGAGACGACCAGCGTGTCTTCCCGCACCAGGCCGGAACGCGCCAGGTCGTCGACCGCCGCGGAGGTGGCGTTGGATTTGACGCAGACGAGCACCGCCCGTGGGGGCGGGTCGGCCGGAAGTTCCGCCAGTGCGGTATGCGCCCCGGCGGGCCGCGCCACGTGGTTCCCGAGGAGCCCCTCGATGGAAAGCCCCCTGCGCCGGATCGCATCCATGTGGTCCGGCCGGCCCACGAGCTCCACCCGGTGGCCTCCTTCGGCGAGCATCCCCCCGAAGACGCTGCCGATGGCGCCCGCGCCGTAGACGATGAAGCGATCCGAAGCGGTCATGGGCACAGTATAGGGAATTTTCCCTTCCCATCCCAGCCGGACGGGACGCTCCTGGTCCGAAGGCCGCGTTCGCGGGTTCCCCATGTATACTGTGTGAAAAGCCCGCCCGGGGGACCCTGTGAACGGATATCTTTTCCTCCTGCTTCTTTCCCCCGCTTTCCTGTCCGCAGCCTGCGGGGCCGCGCCGCCGAAACCGGCGACGGGATCCGGCGACCGGGCGGTGGTCGAGGGCACGGCCGCCTACCGCGAGCGGATCGCCCTGCCGCCGAACGCCGTGTTCGAGGCGACGCTCGAGGAGGTCTCGAGGGCCGACGCCCCCGCGGAGGTGATGGGGCGGGCCCGCGTGGAGCCGGCGGGCCAGGTTCCGATCCGCTTCGAAATTCCCTACGACCCGCCACGGGTCCTGGAGCGGAACTCCTACTCCGTCCGCGGGCGAATCACCGTCGACGGGAAGCTCTGGTTCACGACGGACAGGCTGCACCCCGTGCTGACCCGGGGGCATTCCGGCAAGGTGGAGCTGCTGCTGCGCCGCGTATCCGACGGTGCGGCCATCGCCCCGCCGCCCGGCGGGAAAGCCGGGAGCCCTGTTCCGGACGCCTCGCTCGTCAATACCTACTGGCGGATCGTCCGCCTCGGGGAAGCCGAGGTGCGAACTTCCGCGGGGCGTCGCGAGCCGCGGCTTCTGCTGAGAGAGGAAGGCGGACGGAACCGTTATTCCGCGACCGTCGGCTGCAACCAGCTTTCCGGCGGCTGCTCCGTCGACGGGGAGACGATCCGGTTCGCTCCGGGCGCCACCACCCTGATGGCCTGCCCGCCCCCCCTGGACGCGTTGGAGACGAACCTCAAGGGAATGCTCGACGCGGCGCGGAGGTGGCGCGTCCGGGGGGACACGCTCGAGCTCTTCGACGGCGCGGGCCGGCCGATTGCCCGGTTCGAGGCGGTGTATTTCTGACGGGGAAAACGCTCAAGCGGAGAGGATCCGTGTGCAGCCCATGAACGCCTCCATCGTCGCCTGCCCGGCCTGCGACCTCCTGCAGGAGGTCCCCGCGCTCCGGGAGGGCGAATCCGCGCGCTGCATGCGTTGCGGTCATGCGGTCGCCGCCAACAGGGCCGGTTCCCTCGACCGGGTGGCGGCGCTCGCGGTCGCCGCCCTGGTCGCCTTCGTCGTCGCCAACGTGGAGCCGTTGATGACCCTTTCCGTCTCCGGGCTGAGGTCGACCACGACGATCCTCGGAGGCGCGGCGGAGATGTGGGAGCACGGGGAACGGGCCACCTCGGCGATGATCGCCCTGTTCGCGTTCGTTGCCCCGGCCCTGTACATCGGGTTCATGCTGGGGACAATATGCCTCGTGCGGAGGCCGCCGGCGCCCCGCTGGGTGGGCGCCCTTCTTCGCTGGACGAAGACCTCGGAGCTCTGGTCGATGGCGGAAGTGATGACGCTCGGGATCCTCGTCGCGCTGGTCAAGATCGCCTCGGTCGCCCGGGTCGACCCCGGCGCCGGGATCTTCTGTCTCGCCGCGGTCGTCGTCCTGATGACGGCGATGGCGGTCGTTTTCGATCCGGCGGAGGTCTGGTCCCGCGTGCGGTGGGCGGACGGGACGGATCCGGCGGCCTTCCGGGGGTCCGCGGGCCGGGAGACGCTCCCCGCCGGCGCGGCGACGGCCGCCGGGGCGGGGCTCGTCTCGTGCGAGGCGTGCGGCCTCCTGTCGTTGCCGGCCTCGGCGGAAGAGCCGGGCGAATGCCCGCGGTGCGCGGAGGATCTGGAGTTCCGCCGCCCCGACGCCGTCCAGCGGACGTGGGCGCTCGTCATCGCGGCGGCGATCTGCTACCTGCCGGCCAACATCCTGCCGGTCATGACCACGAACACGTTCCGCGGCTCCGAGCCGGACACGATCTTGAGCGGGGTCGTCCTTCTCTACAAGACGGGATCGTGGCACCTCGCGCTGATCGTCCTGATCGCCAGCGTCATGATCCCGCTGGCCAAGCTCGCCGCCCTGGCCTACCTGCTGGTCACGGTGCAGCGGAACACCCCGGGGAATCTCCGGGAACGCACGAGGCTGTACCGGCTGCTGGAGTTCGTCGGGAAATGGTCGATGCTCGACGTGTTCGTCGTCGCCTACACCGTCGCCCTCATCCAGTTCCGGCCGCTCCTTTCGATGTCGCCCAGCAAGGGGGTGCTGTTCTTCGCCGCGGTGGTGATCCTGACGATCTTCGCCGCCGAGTCGTTCGATCCACGCATGATCTGGGACTCCAGCCGGGAGGAGCGCACACGATATGACTGAGACCGCAGACGGGCCGGGCATCCCGCAGGCGCGGAGGGTCGAGAAAAAAAAGCGCAGGGTGTCGACGATCTGGATCATCCCGATCGTCGCCGCGCTGGTGGGGCTCGGGATCGCCGTCCAGCGCATCCTGTCCGAGGGGCCGGAGATCCGGATCTCGTTCCAGACCGGCGAGGGGATCGAGGCCGGCAAGACCGTCGTGAAGTACAAGGATATCGAGATCGGAATGGTGACGGATGTGGAGCTGACGAAGGACCGGAAGGGGATCCTCGTCACCGCGGAGATGGAAAAGGGCGTGGAGGACATGCTCGACAACGACGCCCGGTTCTGGGTCGTGAAGCCGCGCGTGACCTTGAGCGGAGTTTCCGGGATCGGGGCGCTCATTTCCGGGAACTACATCGGCTTCGAGCCGGGGGGCTCGCCGGCGGGGCGGCGCGACTTCGTCGGCCTGGAAACCCCCCCGCCCGTGAAAAGGGACCGGCCGGGCAAGGAGTTCGTGCTGCACTCGGGCACCCTGGGCTCCCTGGGGGTCGGCTCGCCGGTCTATTACCGCCGCCTGGCCGTGGGGGAGGTGGTGAGCTACGACCTGGCGAAGGGGGGGCAGTCGCTGGAGATCCGGATCTTCGTGAACGCCCCCTACGACGATTACGTCACCACCAACACCCGATTCTGGGAGGCCAGCGGGCTCGACGTGTCGGCGGGGGCCGAGGGGATCGCCGTGAAGACCGAGTCCGTGACGGCGCTGCTGGTGGGGGGGATCGCGTTCGAGTCGCCCCCGGCCGATTTCGCCAAAGAGGCCGCCCCCGGCGCCGACTTCATGCTGTACAAGGAACGGAAGGCGGCGATGGCCCCGACCCAGGCGCAAGTCCAGCGGTTCACGCTGTATTTCCGGGAGACGCTGCACGGGCTGTCGGTGGGGGCCCCGGTCGAGTTCCTCGGCCTGCCGGTAGGAGAGGTCTCCTTCGTCGGCATGAGATACGACCCGCAGACCAACGACCTTCGCCCCCTGGCCGAGATCATGGTCTACCAGCATCTCTTCGACGAGCACATCGACGCGAAGACCCGCTCCCTCCAGAAGATAAGTTCCCGGGCGAGCCGCAACGAGATCCTTCAGAAGCTGGTCGTCGACAGGGGGCTGCGGGCGCAGCTGCGCACCGGGAGCCTCATCAGCGGCCAGCTGTATGTCGGGCTCGACTACTTCCGGGACGCGCAGAAGGCGAGGGTGGACTGGAAGCAGGATCCGCCGGAATTCCCGGTGGTGCCCGGCGGGATGACGGGCATCCAGGAGAAGGTCCAGGCCATCCTGGCGAAGCTCGAGAAGATGCCGCTGGACGAGATCGGGGAGGACGTGAGGAAGACCCTCGCCTCGCTCGACAACGCGGTGCGCGGCACCGGCCGGACGATGGAACGCGTGGAGGGGAAGACGCTCCCCGAGCTGGAGAGGGCGCTTCTGGATCTCCGGGGGACGATCGACGAAGCGGGGCGGCTGATGTCCAACGCCGACAACACGCTGGCCGGCCCGGACGCGCCGGTCCGGCAGGAGCTGCGCGAGGCCCTCAAGGAGATCGCCCGTTCCGCCAGGGCCATCCGCCTGCTGGCGGACTATCTCGAGAGGAACCCGGGAGACCTCATCCGCGGGAAAACGCAACAGGAGATGCCATGATGCGAAACCGGACGATCGCCGCCGTTCTGCTCTGCGCGCTGGCGGCCGCGCTTGCGGGGTGCGCCTCCCCGCGCACGAGCTTCTACACCCTGACCCCGCTGGCGAAGCCCGCCGGCGAAGCCGCCGGGTATTCCGTATCCGTCGGCCCCGTCTCCGTTCCGGAGCTGGTCGACCGGCCGCAGATCGCGGTCCGCGCGGGCGCCGGCCAGGTGGCTTTCGACGAGTTCAACCGGTGGGGAGCCCCCCTCCAGGGAGAGATCGCCCGGGTCGTCGCCGCCGACCTCTCCGCGATGCTCGGAACGCCGTACGTTTCCGTCTACCCCGTGCAGGCGGGACCCGGCGCGCGGTATCGCGTCGTCATCGACGTGACGGCCTTCGAATCGGAGCCGGGCGGATCGGCGGCGCTGGACGCGATCTGGTCCGTCCGCCCCGCGGAGGGAGGGGCTCCGCGTTCCGGCCGCACCGCGGCGAGGGAGCCGGCGGGGGAGAAATCGTACCCCGCCCTCGTGGCGGCGCACAGCCGGACGCTGGAAAAGCTGAGCGGAGAGATCGCCGACGCGATCCGGGAGATGGAACGGCAGAGACGGTGAATCCGCGCCGGTACGGCGGAAATGAAAACCGGGAAGGAGGCGCACATGCAGGCGCGCGCACCGCTCATGATCGAGCATCGCCTGATCGAACGGATGATCGCGGTGCTGAAGGACGCGCTTCGGCGGATCCGGTCCACCGGGAAGGTCGATCCCCTGCTCGTCGACGCGGCGGTCGATTTCATCCGGATGTACGCCGACCGGACGCACCACGGGAAGGAAGAGGACATCCTCTTCCGCGCCCTGGAGAAGAAGGAGCTCTCGCCCAAAGACCGGCGCATGATGAACGACCTGGTCGAGGACCACGTCTTCGGGCGGGCCACGACGAAAGCGCTGGTCGACGCCAACACGCGCTACCGCAACGGCGATTACGGGGCGCTGGCCGACATCGCGGAGAAGCTCACCACCCTGGTCGAGTTCTACCCCGTGCACATCGAGAAGGAGGACAAGGCCTTCTTCCCGGCGGCCAGGGGCTATTTCACGGAAGAGGAAGACCGGGCGATGCTGGAGAGGTTTTGGGAGTTCGACCGGGAAATGATCCACGAAAAATACGAGGCCGCGGTCAAGGCGCTGGGGGGATGAGGATTGCCGTGGGCGAGCTGAACGGAAACGAGATCGGCGAACTGCGGAACGCCAAGAGCCTCCTGGAATACCCGAGCATCGCGGCGCGGCTCGCGGACCTGATCGGAACCCCGGTCGAAAAAGGGTTCCGGATGCTCCCCTCCGGCTGGCAGGGGACCGTCGGGCAGGCCAGCAACGCCGCCCTGTTGAAAGGGCTGGAGCTGGCGATCCGGACCACGAACGCGAGGGGCGGGCCGGACTCGAAGGACTGGTTCCACAAGCTGATGGTCACGGCGTCGGGAGCCGCCGGGGGGGCGATCGGGCTTCCGGCCCTGCTCGTCGAGCTGCCCGTTTCCACGTGCCTGATCCTGCGCTCCGTGGCGGAGATCGCCAGGGGCGAGGGGCACGACCTCGCGCTGCTGGGCACCCGGCTGTCCTGCCTCGAGGTGCTGGCGCTCGGCGGGAAAAAGGAAGGCGACAACGCGGGGGAGTTCGGTTACTGGGCGATCCGCTCGGCGCTCGGGCAGGCCGTTTCGGACGCGGCGGCGTTTCTCGCGAAAAGAGGGCTGGTCGAGAAGGGGGCTCCCCCCGTCGTCCGGCTGATCACGGCGATCGCCTCGAGGTTCAGCGTCGTCGTCAGCGAGGAGGTGGCGGCGAAAGCGATCCCTGTGGTCGGCTCCGCCGGCGGCGCGCTGGTCAATTACCTGTTCATCGACCATTTCCAGAAGATGGCGAAGGGCCACTTCATCGTGAAGCGGCTGGAGAAGGCGCACGGCCCCGAAACGGTGAGAAGGGCGTACGACGGGATCGAAATATGAGGGCGGTGCGCGGCCGCGTCAGGCGAGCGCCGGCAGGCGCTTCCGGACCGCCTTCTTCGCCTTCTTCACGTTCTTTTTGAACTTCTTCGCCAGGTCGGAGGCCAGCCTGTCCTTCAGCTTCCGGACCTCGACCTCCTTCTTCTCGAGCTTCTTCGACAGCCGGGTCACGTCCTTTTCGAGGGAACGGACCTGCCGGGCCAGCTGCTTCTCGACGCTTTCGATCTTCTTGCGGATCGTTTTCCGAAGGGCCATGTCCGTCTCCTTCCGCGCGAGAGATACCATTATTCTACTACCGACGCACCCGCGGCCTCGCGTCGCCGCGAGATAATTTCGCCCCCGCGTTTTCAGCGACAGGAACTGTCGCACCCTCCCCGTATCGTATTCCCATGAACGGCGACCGGCGAGGTCGTCTTCGGGAAGCGAACCATCCGGACGGGAGGAAGCATGACGAAGAGCAACCGCATGACCACGTTGTCGGAGCTTGCGATCGGCGTTCCGAAGGAGGTGATGAACCTTGCTGCGGTCCCCTTGTCGGGGAACCCGGCGGCCGCGCTGGAGTACATCCTGGTCGACGAGGCGCTCGACGCGGGGAAGGTCGTGGTGGAGGAGGTGAGCGAGGGCGGGTCGGTCCCGGAGCTGCGGATGACCAATTTCTCCGGGAAAGTCGTCCTGGTTGCGGACGGGACCGAGCTGGTCGGCGCCAAGCAGAACCGGATCGTCAACGCGTCGTTCCTGATCCCGCCGGACTCGATCACGCGCATCCCGGTCTCGTGCGTGGAGCAGGGGCGGTGGCAGTACCGGGGAAAACAGTTCGGCTCCAGCCGGCACTTCGCGGCGCATTCCATCCGGCGGGGGAACGCCGAGTTCCACAAGGAATCGCTGCGGCGGAAACGCGGCTACGCTTCCGACCAGGGGCAGGTCTGGGACTGCGTGGCGGCCATGTCGCACAGGATGGAGGCGCCCACCGCAACGGGGGCGATGAACGACATCTTCGAGCAGAAGCAAGGCTCCATCGACGAGTACCGGAAAGGGATCGCCCCGGAAGAAGGGCAGACGGGGGCGGCGTTCTTCATCAACGGCATCTTCCAGGGCGTGGAGCTGTTCGACCGGGAAACCACGTTCGAAAAGATGTTCGCCAAGCTGCTCGCCGGCGTCGCCGTGGAGGCGATGATGGCGCAGGGCGCGCGCCTCTCCGCGAGGCGGGCCAGGACCCCGGCGGAGACGGCGGGGTACGTGAAGCGGATCCTCGACGAGGTCGGCAAGTCGCTCTTCGAGAAGTACGAGCCGGTCGGGATCGGCGAGGACTGGCGCTACGACGCGAAGCGCTCCTTCGGCAAGGCGCTGCACTGCGAAGGCGACCTGATCCACTTCTCGGCTTTCGGGAAGTGAGGGACATGGGGATGATGGGGCCACAGGACCTGGTGTACGGTTTCGACCCGAACAACGTGGCCGCCGCCCTGACCGCCGGCAACTGGAACAGGAAGGCGGTCCTGCGGCGGGACCGGCACGGGCTGCTTTACGCCTGGGTGGCGAAAGGCAAGGAGATGGATGGAAAAAGGCGCACGGTGTACGTCGTCAGCGTGGAGCGGCTGGAAGGGGAAGGAGGCCGGAACTACCGCCGCGACTTCTACGCCCTCGAATCCGCGCTCCGATACGCAAACGGCAGGGACGGATCCGCCTTCGGCCGGTACACCCGGCCCCTGGGCCGGATGATCCTCAACGGGCGGGGTGCCCGGCTCTTCGGGGGGGAGGCGGGCGCGGATGGATACGCGCGCTTCCTCACCCGGGTGGTCGAGAGCATCCTGGCGGTCGATCCGTCGATGTCGAAGCATGTCTACAAGCACGGGATCACCCTGCATCCGGACGTGGAAGGCCGGAAGAGCTACGGGCCGAAGTCCGACCTCCCGGCGCGGATCACGATCCGCTGCTACAAGTCGAAAAACGGGGTCGCGGGGAGCTTCCACCTGTTTCCGAAGGATCGGGGCGCCCGCGGGGTGATGCGGGCGATTCGCATGCCGGTGTCCCAACGCGGACAAAAGAAATACAATGGGGCAAAACCGGATCGCGGGGCTTCCGTTGCCTGACATCCTCCGTTTCCTCCTCGTGCCCGACCGGTCTTCCGCCCGGAACGTCCGCCGGGCGCTGGCAACCGCCGGCGCCCGGTACGGGACCGTCGTCGGGACGTGGGCGGAGCTGGCCGACCAGGCGGGCCGGGCTTATCTCCCGGCGCCGCCGGCATCGGTTTGGAACGACCGGCTGGCCGAGGCCGCGCGGAAGCTGGCCGGCGCCTTCTGGTCGGAAAGCCTGGAATCCGACCCGGAAAACACGCCGGCGACGGTCGGCCGCGAGCTGCGCCGGCTGCTGGCCGCGCTCGGTCCGGGCAGGGAGCTTCGGCCCGCCGAAGGGACCCGCCTCTCCGAACGGGGGAAGCGACATCTCGCCGACCTCGCCCGTCTGCACGACGCGATGGGGCGGGCCCTCCCGGAAGAGCTCGAGACGATCCGGGCGCTGCTCGAATCGGACGCCTCGGAGGCGGTCCGCGTCGTCGCGGTCCATCGCGTGGAAGAATTCCCCGTCCTCTCCCCGTGGCAGGAGGCGCTGCTCGCGAAGCTGGCCGCCGACAGCGACGGCGCCGCCGATCCGGCGCTGGACGCCTTTCTGGCCGACGCCCTCGATCCCCGCCCCGCGGGAAAGGAGGGAACCGCCCTGCGCCGCCTGCAGGAGTCGCTGTTCCTGCCGGAGGCCCCGCGGGGGAAGCCCGACGATTCCGTGACCTGCCTGGCGGTCCGGGACGACCTCGAGGCCGCGGAGGTCGCCGCGGGGATGGCGCGCAAGGCGCTGTCTTCCGACCCCGGCCTGCGAAGCTCCGACATCGGCCTGCTCCTCCCGGCCGACGGGTCGTGCGATCGCGCGGCGCGGGAGGTCTTCGCGAAGGCCGGCCTGCCGCTGTCGGGGCTCGAAGACCCGTCCCGCCTGCGCAACCCGGGCGGGGAGGCGGTGTTCCACTTCCTGGCGACGCGGCGGCGTCCCGCCCCGTCCATGGCGCTGGCCGCCCTCTACTCCTCCCCTCTCATGCCTTGGGACGAATCCGTGGGAAACCGCCTCGCGATGAAGATCATGGAACGGAAGTTCGACCCGAAGGCGCCCGAGGAGATGTCTCCCGCCGGGAAGCGGATGATGGAGCTCATCCGGGAAACGCAGGAATCGCCCGGGGCGCTTGCGGACGCCCTGCGCTCCTTCCGGTCGCTGCTGTCCGCGCCGCAGGGGATGGAGGGGCACGCCGAGGCCGCCCGGGCCGCCGTCGAGACGCTGCTGGAGGCGCTCGGGAAGGCGCGGGGCGGGGAAGCGCCCTGGGAGGAGCTCGCCGTCCTCGTTCCGCAGGACGCGATCCGTCCCGCCGCCACCGAACTGACCCGCGAAGGGATCGCCGTGTTCCGGGAGGACGAGGAGCCGTGGCGCGCGGTGCGCCTGCTCTGCGTCCTGGGGTTCAAGGAAGGGCGATACCCTGCCGCGCCCGGAAGGTCGCCGGTGTTCGACCCCGCGGACGCGTCGGCCCTGAAAAGCGACCTCGGGTTCGCCCTTGAGACGGCCGGGGAGACCATGTCGCTCCGGCGCGGCCGGCTTCTGCGCCAGCTCCGCGTCGCCCGCGACCGCGCGCTGTTCTTCATCCCTCTGCGCGACTCGCGGGGGGAGGAGCTCGCCCCGTCCGGGACGACCGCCTTCATGGCGCGGCTCTTCGATGGAATCGGGGCGCCCGAGGAGATGTTCCTCACGCTGGAGAGGGAATCGGACCGGGTCAAGGTCGCCGGGCTGGCGCTCGCCTCCCCGGGCGTCGGCGTCGCCCCGATGCCGCCGGATCCGCCCGACCCGGAGCTCCCCGCCGACCTGCTGACGGACGAAAGCGGGAAGGTTCGTCCCGTTTCCCCTTCCGGCCTGGAGACGCTGATGGTCTCCCCGCTGGCCTGGTTCCTCGATCGGGTAAAGGCGAAGCCGCTCTCCTGGGCCCCGGAAACGCTGGACCCGGCGTTGAAGGGGACGCTGGCCCACTGCGTGTTCGAGAAGCTCTTCGCCGCCGGGGCGCCGCTTCCGACCGCCGCGGAGATCCGGTCCTCGGGCGAGCGGCTCCTGAACGACGCGATCCGGGGGGAAGCCCCCTTCCTGACGGGGACCGAGTGGTACGTGGAGCGGCGCAACCTGCGCAAGGACATCGAGACGGCGGCGCTGCGCTGGCGCGAGATCCTGGAGATGAGCGGGGCGAGGATCCTCCTGGTGGAAACCGGGCTCAAGGGGGAGTTCGAAGGCGTCCCGATCCGCGGCCGGACGGACCTCGTGCTCTCGCTTCCCTCGGGGCGACTCTTCGTCGTCGACTACAAGAAGGCCGGCAGCGCGACGCGTCGCAAGGCCATGGAGGAGGGGTACGACCTCCAGGCCTCCCTCTACCGGGCGATGCTCCGGGACGGGCAGGTCGCGGACGGGGGCGGCGCGGCGCTGGCCGACGCGGTCAAGGCGGGGGCCGAGATCGGCGTCCTCTACTACATGATGGACGACCAGAAGGCGCTCTGCGACACGTCGGAGGCGCTGCCGCGCACGGTGACCGGCATCCATGAGATGGGCGACGGGATCTCGGTCAACGCGGAAAGGGAGGTCAAGGAGCGGCTTCGGGAGCTGCGCGGGGGGAGGATCGCGCTGAACGGCGAAAACGACGGGGAGCGCTTCCGCAAGCTCGGCGTCAAGACCTACGCCCTGGAGAACAGCGCCCTGGTCGCGAAATTCCTCCACCCGGCCCGGGAGGAAGAGGAGGCGGAGGAATGACGGTCCCGCCCCTCACCATCGTCCCCGCCGGCGCGGGCTCCGGCAAGACCTACCGGATACAGAAAACGCTCGCCGAATGGGTCGTCGGGGGGCAGGTCGCGCCGGACCGGATCGTCGCGGTCACCTTCACCGAAGCGGCCGCCTCGGAGTTGAAGCGGAGGATCCGGTTCGCGCTCGTCGACCGCGGCCGGGTCGGGGACGCCCTGCGTCTGGAGGAGTCCTGCATCTCCACGATCCACGGCTTCTGCATGCGGATCCTGACGGAGTTCGCCTTCGAGGGCGGGATCTCGCCGTCCCCGCGTCTCCTGAACGACGACGAGGAGAAGTTCTTCATCCGCCGGTCGCTGCCTCGCACGGGGAAGGCCGATCCCGTCGCGATGGAGCTGAAGAAATTCGGGTACCGGTACGACTACGCGAAGAAGAGCGGCCCCGAGGACAACTTCCGGAAGGACCTTTTGGCGCTGATCGGCCGCCTGCGGTCGCTCGGCGCGAAGGGGGAGGACCCCGGGCTGCCCGCCCATGCCGTCGCGCTGCTGCGGAAGGGCTACGGAAAGACCGGCAACGCCGCCGACATGAACATGGCGCTGCGCGAGGCCGTCCGGAAGCTGCTGAAACGCTTTCCCCGGGACCTGTCGCTGGATTTTTCGGACAACAAGTCGGCCTTCCGCGACTTGAAGGACAACTACCGGGCCTTGCGCCGCGCGGAGGAGCTCGAGGAAGTCGCGACGGACTGGGCGCTCTGGGCGGCCCTGCGCAAGATCCGGGTCACGGTGCGGGGGGGGAAGCTGCCGCCGGGGTACAGGGAGGCCGCCGAGGCGGTGATGGCGGCCGCCGCGGAGCTGCGCCGGCACCCGGGCCCCCTGGCGGACGCGGAGCTGTTCGTCGCCTCGCTCCTCGAGGCAGGGCGGGAGTGCCTGCGGATCTACGGGGACGAGAAGCGGAGGGCCTGCCTCGTCGATTACCCCGACATGATCGCGGGCGCACACGGGATTCTGTCGACCCGTCCCGACGTGGTGGAGATTTTGAAAAACCGCGTCGATTGCATGGTCATCGACGAGTTCCAGGACACCAACCCGCTGCAGTTCTCCCTGCTGTGGAAGGTCCACGAGGCGGGGGTCCCCGCGCTGATCGTGGGCGACGTAAAGCAGTCCATCATGGGGTTCCAGAACGCCGACCCGAGGCTGTTCCGGGAGCTGGAAAGGCAAAACCCCGGGGCGTGCGAGCCGCTGACCGCCAACTGGCGCGCCTCCGCGCCCCTGATGGAGTGGGTGAACGAGGTGGGGGAGGGGCTGTTCGGGGAGCGGTACGCCCGGCTGGCCCCGAAGGCCGACTTCCGGAGCGCGCTGGCGCCGCTGGAGGTCGTCCTGGCCCCGAAACACATCCGGACCACCCGGGACCGGGCGTCGTGGACCGCCGTCCGCGTCAAGCAGCTCCTCGACGACGGGAGATGCATGGTCTGGGACAAGGCGGCGAAGCGCCCGCGCCGGATCCGCGGCGGGGACGTCGCGCTTCTGTGCCCGACCCACGCGCTGGTGGACGAATACGCGGAGGTGCTGCGGGCCCTCGGCGTCCGGACCCGGATCCGGCGGGACGGCTGGCTCGGAACGGCGGAGGTGCGGCTTCTCTGCCACGCGCTGGCGTACCTGGCGGACCCGGCCGACCGGCACGCCGCCCTGTATCTCGCCGTGACCGAGCTGGGGAGCCGCTCGCTGGAAGAGGGGCTCGACATGTTGCGGCGCGGGGAGCTCCTGACAGACCCCGTGCTCGACCTCCTGGAACCGTTGCGCGCGGAGGCGTCGGTGAAGACCGTCGACACCCTGGCCGCCGGCGTGATCGACGCGCTGGACCTTTACGGCAGGGTGGCCGCCTGGCCCGACGGCGCGCAGGCCCGCGCCAACCTCCTCAAGTTCCAGGACGAGGCGCGCGAGTTCGGGGAGGCGAACCGGCAGCTGCTGCTCGCCGGCGGCTACTACGGCACCGGGATCAAGACGTTCCTCGCGTGGCTCTCGGCGAAGGTCGAGAAGGCCGACCGGGAGGAGAAGGCCGACCGGCAGCCGGAGCCGCGCGTCCTCGACGAGGACGCGGTGACCGTCACCACCTGGCACGGTTCCAAGGGGCTGGAATGGCCGGTCGTGGCCGTCTGCGGGACGCACAGGAAGGTGGAGCCGCGCCTCCCCGACATCTCCGTCGCCTATGACGACTTCAAGGAGCTTGGGAACATCCTGGGAAAGGCCCGCATCGAGATCGTCCCTTCCTTCCCGGCGGAGGAGACCAACGAAGCGTTCCGGGACCGCCTCCGCACGGAGCTCGAGGAGGAGGCCAGGCGCCTGCTCTACGTCGCGCTGACGCGCGCCCGGGAAAAGGTGATCGTCGAGTGGCCGAGCCACCTGGCGAAGAACGACAAGACCCATTATTGGCACCTTCTCGCGGGATCGGCGGCGATGCGGGTCGACAGGGACGCGATGGAGGTCGGCACGAAGCGGTTCCCCTGCATCGTGAACCCGGCGGAGAATGCGACCGCGCCGTCGGTGGCGGAGGCGGCGGGGGACGCACCGTCCCCGCTGGAGCTCTTCGGGCGCCGGGCCGTCGAATACCGCGACCTCCCGTCGGGGTTGACGCCGGAGACGGTCACGCCCTCCCTGCTGCGGTCGCCACCGGATGTCGCCCCCCCGGAAGGTCTCCGGGAGGAATCGTACGCCGCCCCCCTCGACGCCGGGCTGGAGCTCTCCGGGGCGGAGCGCGGGCTGGCGCTCCACCGGTTCTTCGAGCTGGCCGGCGGCCCGGGCGGCGGCGCGGAGCGGTTCGAGCGCGCCGCCGGGATGAAGCTGGGCGGCGAAACGATCGCGCTCCTGGAAAGAAGCGCCCACGGCTTCGCGCGGTGGCTGGAAGGGAAGTTCCGGCCGGCGCGGGTCCTCCGGGAGCTTCCGCTGCTCGGGCTGGACGACCGGGGAAGCGTGGTTTCCGGCGTCCTGGACCTGCTCGTGGAGACCGCGGACGGCTATTGGATCCTCGACCACAAATCCGATATCGTGGACGACCGGGCCGCCCGGTTCGGGATCTACCTGCCCCAGCTCCGGTCCTACGCCGGCCTCGTCCGCAAGGCGTTTCCCGGAAGGCCGGTGCTTGGAGTCGGGCTCCACTGGATCTCGTACGGGTCGGTCACGCTGCTGCCTTTGGAGGAGGCCCCATGAACAAGCCGGCGATGATGGACTGCGCGCTCCGCCTCCTGCGGCTCCTCAACGAAAGGAAGACGCTCACCTCCGCGCTCGTCGCGGAGGAGTTCGACGTCTGCGTCCGCACCGCCCAGCGGTACCTGCTGTACCTCGCGGCGCTGCCGTGCGTGAGCGTCGACGAGGAGAAGCACACCTACTCGCTGATCACGGACTACGTGATCAACGACAAGATCTACAAGGCCTCGGAGATGGCGATGGTCTGCGCCATGATCGACTACGCCACCCACATCTTCGGCCCGAAGGACTCGAGCTTCCTCCAGGAGCTCAAGCACAAGATCTTCCGGATGCCGGAGGTCTACCAGGTGCTGTCGGAAGAGCCGATCGACATGGAAAAGGTGGCGTCCGCCCGGCAGACGCTGGAGCGGCACGTGAAGCAGAAGGAAATCATCTCCTTTTCCTACAGCAAGAAGGGGAAGCGGTACACGGTCGAGCCGTACAAGATCCTCTACCACGAGGGGTTCTGGTACCTCGTCGGGCTGCACGACCGGATCGTGAAGAAGTTCGTCCTCGACTTCATCGAGCGCGTCCGACCGATCGGGCGCACGTACATGGAGATCCCGAAAAACATCGAGAAGACGCTGCATGAAGCCAAGACGATCTGGTTCCACGAGAAGGAGCCGGACCGGGTGACGGTGGAGTTCGACCGGGAGGTGGCGCATTTCTTCGAGCGCAAAAGCATCTTCCCGCGGCAGGAGATCGTGGAGCGGAAGGGAAGCGGCAACGTCGTCCTGTCCTTCGACGTGCACAACGAGATGGACCTGCGGGAGCAGGTGGCGCGGTGGATGCCGTATTTCGAGGTGAAAGGGCCGGCGAAATACCGGGGGTACATCAGGAGCGTGGCGGAACAGGCGGCGGGGAGGAACGCCGACGTCCTGAAAAGGTAGAGAAAATCCGCGGCAGATCCCGGTAGCATCCACGGCTTGTATCTTGCCGATTCCAGGCTCTGCGATCATACTCGATGGTTCCACAATAATTCATGAGAAACGAGCAACCATGCCTGTTCGACTGCTGATCGTCGAATCGCCCGCGAAGGCCCGGACCCTTTCGAAGTTCCTGGGAAGCGGATACCGCGTCATGGCCAGCGTCGGCCACGTCCGCGATCTGCCCAACAACGCGGGCGAGGTCCCGAAGGAGATCAAGCCCAACGAATGGGGCTCGATGGCGGTGGACGTCGGAAACGATTTCCGCCCGTATTACATCGTCCCGCCGAAACACAAAAAGATCGTGCGCGACCTGAAGGAGGCCCTGAAGGGGGCATCGGAAGTCCTCCTTGCGACCGATCCGGACCGCGAGGGCGAGTCCATCAGCTGGCATCTCTCCGAGGTCCTGAAGCCGAAGGTGCCGGTACGCCGCATCGTCTTCCACGAGATCACCGAGGATGCCGTGCTCGACGCGATCGGGCATGCCCGCGGCATCGACCGGAACCTGGTGGACGCGCAGGAGAGCCGCCGGATCCTGGACCGTCTCGTCGGGTACAAGGTTTCCCCGGCCCTCTGGAAGTGGCTCGCGCCGAAGCTCAGCGCGGGGCGCGTGCAGAGCGTCGCCGTGCGGCTGGTCGTCGAGCGCGAGGAGGAGCGGAAGGCGTTCCGGAAGGCCGGCTTCCACGGAATCGAGGCGAGCCTGGGCGGGGAGGGCCGGGAATTCACGGCGGCGCTGGCCCGGATCGACGGGAAGCGGGTCGCCAACGGGAAGGATTTCGACCCGGCCACGGGGAAGCTGAAAAGCGCGGATGCCGCGCTGCTGGACGAGGCCGAGGCGCTGTCGCTCGTGGAGACGCTGCGGGGCTCGATCCCGTGGGAGGTCACGGGGGTCGAGGAGAAGCCGGTGACGCAGCGCCCGGCGCCCCCGTTCACCACTTCGACGATGCAGCAGGAGGCCAACCGCAAGCTCGGGTTCTCCGCCGACCGGGCGATGTCCGCGGCGCAGAAGCTGTTCGATTCGGGCGTCATCACCTACCACCGCACCGACTCGACGAGCCTTTCGGAAAAGGCGTTGCGGGAATCGGCCGCCGCGATCCGGGGGCTGTACGGGCAGGAATATTACGGCGGCCCGAGGCGGTACCAGACGAAGGTCAAGAACGCACAGGAAGCGCACGAGGCGATCCGACCGACGGATTTCTCCCTGAGCCCGGAGAAGGCGGAACACCGCGTCGCCGGCGACGAATCCCGCCTGTACGACCTGATCTGGAAGCGGGCCCTGGCGTCCCAGATGGTCGACGCGAGGCTGCTGCGCACGTCCATCGAGATCACTGCGGCGGGGAAGGGCGGCATTCCCTGCGTGTTCACCGCGACCGGCAAGGTCATCCAATTCGCGGGGTTTTTGCGCGCATACGTCGAGGGAAGCGACGACCCCGCGGCCGACCTGGGGGACCGGGAGTCGCTGCTCCCCCCCTGCAGGGTGGGGGACCGGGTGTCGCTGCCGGACGGCGGCGCTCCCCTGTCGCTTCTGGACCTGTCCTCGAAATCGCACGAGACGACCCCTCCGCCGCGATACACCGACGCCTCGCTCGTCAAGCGGCTCGAGGACGAGGGGATCGGGCGGCCGTCCACCTATGCATCGATCATCAAAACGATCCTGGACCGGAAATACGCCTGGCGGCAGGGGAAGGCGCTGGTCCCGACGTTCACGGCGTTCGTCCTGACGGTTTTCCTGAAGGAACATTTCCGGGCGCTGGTCGAGCTGGGCTTCACGGGGCGGATCGAGGAGGACCTGGACCTCATCTCCAACGGGGAGATGGAGCGGATCGCGTTCCTCCGGGAGTTCTTCTTCGGGGACGAGAAGGGCTGGCCCGGGCTGGAATCGCTCGTCCGGCGCGTGATGGAGCGGAAGGGGGATTACCCGTCGCACACCGTCGGCGAGGAGCCGGAAACGGGGGAACGGATCGTCGTCAAGGTCGGCCGCTACGGCCCCTATGTCCAGCGGGGGAACGGAGGCAACGGGAACACCGCGTCCCTGCCGGCCGGCATCTGCCCGGCGGACTTCGGCGTGAAAGAGGCGCTCGAAATCCTGAAGGGGAAGGGGGCCGGGTCCCGCGCCCTCGGCGTCGAACCGGAGACGGGGGAAACGGTATACGTCATGGATGGGCGGTTCGGGCCATATGTCCAACTGGGGGAGACGCCGGAGAAGGCGGGAAAAGGGAAGAAGGCGCCGAAGCCCCGAAGGGCTTCCCTGCCGAAGGGCGAGACGGTCGACACGATCACCCTGGAAAAAGCGCTGCAGCTGTTGTCGCTCCCCCGGAAGGTGGGGGTTCATCCCGACGACGGGGCCCCGGTCGAATCGAATCTCGGCCGGTTCGGCCCCTATGTGAGGCATGGTGACGAGTTCCGGTCGCTGGAAACCGACGGCCAGGTATACGCGA
This sequence comes from uncultured bacterium, assembly GCA_964612075.1. Lineage (GTDB taxonomy): Bacteria > Desulfobacterota > Deferrimicrobia > Deferrimicrobiales > Deferrimicrobiaceae > UBA2219. The sequence continues at coordinate 27,959 of CAZTFC010000016.1, read as the reverse complement.
TCACGCTCGACGAGGCCGTGGAACTGCTGCGTCAGCCGAAACGGGCCGGGAAGCGGGCGTTCGGCGCGAAAAAGGCGGCGCCCCTGAAAGAGCTGGGCGCGGGCCCGGCCGGCGCGGCCATCCGGTTGCATGACGGCCGCTTCGGGCCATACGTGACCGACGGCGCGATCAACGCCACGGTGCCGAAAGAAGTCCCGCTCGAAGCGGTCACGCTGGAAAACGCGCTGGATTGGCTGGCCGAAAAGGCGGCGAAGGGGCCTGCGAAAAGATCCGGCGGCCGGAAGGGTAAGAAGAGGAATCCGCCCGGCTGACCGGGTGATCCCAAGGTGCCTGCCCGCACCCCCTTGTCCCCCCGCGCCATCTTACTGGAAAAGGCTTAAGGGGGTACTGCGATGCAAAAATGGCTTATTCCGGGGCTATTGGTGCTTCTGGCCGGCTGCTCGGGCACCCCGGTCAAGGACGTTCCGGCAACCGTCCCTTCCACGGAGAAGCTGGTCGAACTGAAGGCGGATAATTACTCGTTCACCCCGACCCGTCTCTCCGTGCCGGCGAACACGCCAGTGGTCATCCGCATTCATGACGAAAGCAGGCTTGTCCCCCATGCCTTCGTTCTCGAGGGTCTCGACGGGAAGGTGATCGTCCGCCAGTCGCTTTCCAAGAGCGACGACACGATGATTCGCCTTGCTCCCATGCCGGCAGGCACCTACGTTTTCTATTGCGACAAGTCGTTCCTCGGGAGCAGCCACCGGGCGAAGGGGATGGAGGGGAAACTCGAGGTGACGCCGGCGACGGCCCCGCCGAGATAGCAGCGGGAAACGTACAGCCCCGCGGCCGGCACCCTTTCCTCCGGCTAATGATTTTTGTTTGCCGGTAACCGGAAGGGGATCCTGAGAAATCTTGGTCTCAAAGACCACATTTTCTCGAAATGTCCCCCTGCGTTATCGGCAGGGATTCTTTCCGGTATGAGTTAATCTATTGATCCGTCCATGGACCGACCCGCCCGGAGGTGACCGCATGGCATACTTTTCCGTCGTCTGCCCGAATTGCGGCAAGGAGATCGAGATCAGCCAGGCGCTGACGCACTCCATCGAGGAGAAAATCGCGCACAAGTTCGAGGAGGACTACCGCAAACGCCTCGCCGAAAGGGAGGCCGCGGCAGCGGAGAAGGCGCGGGGAGAGTTGACGGTCGAGCTCGAAACCGCCGCGAAGGAACTCGAGGAGGAGCGCGGGAAGGTCCGGGAGTTCGCCCGGCGCGAGCTGTCCCTCCTGAAGGAGAAGAAGGAGCTCGCGGACAGGGCGGAGCGGCTCGACCTCGAGGTGGCGCGCAGGATCGACGAGGAGCGGAAAAGCATCGCGGCGGAGGTGGCGACCCGCAAGGACGAGGAGTACCGGCTGCGGGAGGCGGAGAAGGAGCACAAGATCGCCGACCTCCTCAAGCAGATCGACGAGCTGAAGCGGCGCGCGGAGCAGGGGAGCATGCAGGCCCAGGGCGAGGTCCAGGAGCTGGAGCTGGAGAACATCCTCCGGGCCGAGTTCCCCGCCGACGCCGTGACCGAGATCTCGAAAGGGGTGCGCGGGGCGGACTGCATGCAGGAGGTCTTCACGGGCGCGGGGAGGTCCTGCGGGAAGATCCTTTGGGAGTCCAAGCGGACGAAGAACTGGAGCCACGCCTGGGTGGACAAGCTTAAAGAAGACCAGCGGGAAGCGAAGGCCGACATCGCCGTCATCGTGTCGCAGGCGCTCCCGGAGGGGCTGCGGCACGTGGGGCATCTCGGCGGGATCTGGGTCTGCGACTTCCCCTCGGCCGTCGGGATGGCCCACATCCTCCGGGCGGGGCTCGTGGACGTCGCCGCTGCGCGCGCGTCGGTCGTGGGGAAGAACGAGAAGATGGAATTGCTGTTCGAATACCTCTCGGGGGTCGAGTTCCGCAACGCGGTCCAGGGGGTCATCGAGTCGTTCGGCCAGATGAAGGACGACCTCGAATCGGAGAAGCGGGCGATGGAGCGCCAGTGGGCCAAGCGGGAGAAGCAGGCGACGAAGGCGCTCCTGAACATGGCGCGCATGTACGGGGGGATCCAGGGGATCGTCGGCAAGTCGCTCCCCGGGATCCCGGCGCTGGAGCTGCCGCCGGGGGAGGAGGGGGAATAAGGGCAGGAGGCCGGCCTGGAACCGGCCTCCTGCCCGAAGGGCTATGCCTTCTCGGCCCCGGCTTTCCGCCCCGCCAATCTTCCGAAGACCACGCAATCGGCGATCGCGTTCCCCCCCAGCCGGTTCGATCCGTGGATCCCTCCGACGATCTCACCGGCGGCATAAAGACGGGGAATCGGCGACCCCCAGATATCGATCACCCGGCATTCCGTGTCGATCCTCAATCCGCCCATGCAGTGGTGGACCGCCGGCCACTGCGCGATGGCGTAGAACGGGCCCTCGTTCAGCGGCATCATGCTCTTCGTGATGGGCTTGTTGAAATCCGGGTCCTTGCCCTCCTGCAGGTACTTGTTGTGCTTTTCGACGGTTTCGGCCAGGGCGTCGGCCGGAACATTGATCTTGGCCGCCAGTTCCCGGATCGTGTCGGCCTTCAGGAGGCGGCCCTTCTTGAGGCCGTCCTCGACCTCCTGTTTCCCCTCGGCCCCGCGCATCTTGGGGATCATGGCTTCCCGGATGATCGTATAGGTCGGCCTGGTTCCAAGCTTGATCTGCGCCTGGGAACAGACGTCGCGCCGCTCCAGTTCGCTGACGAACCGCTGGCCCTGTTTGTTGACGTAGACCCCTCCGTATCCCGGCGCCCCGAAGCAGAAGCTCGCCCAGGTGTCGAGCGTCCCGCTCTCGGGTTCCGCGAAGGGATATTGCTGGATGAACGCCAGTTGCAGCGTATCGGCGCCGATCGCCTGGGCGAAACGGATCATCTCGCCCGTCGCGCCCGGCTGGTTCGTGGTGTTGTACTCCGGAACGATGCTCGGGTTGAAGGACATGCGCATCTTCTTGTCGGCCCCGAAACCGCCGGATGCCAGGACGACCGCCCGTTTCGCCCGGATGTTGCTTTTCCTCTTCCCCCTGGCGACTTCGACCCCGAGGACGGGGCTGTTGGCGTCTTTCCGCCAGAGCCAGGTCACTTCGGTCCCGAGGCGGATCTTCGCCCCGCGGCTTTCCGCGATCTTCTTCATCGGGTCGGAGATTCCTCTCCCGATGCCCTCGGTCACCTTGCGGGCCCTGTAAGCCGTGTGCCCGCCTCCCCGGTTTATGGACTCCCGGAAAACCACGTTCCCTTCCTCGATCAGCCAGTCGATCCCCGGCGTCGCCCCGTTGACAAAAATGTCGACGAGTTCCGGGATCCCATAGAAATCCCCGCCTTTCAACGTATCCTTTTTATGCTGTTCGACGCTGTCCTCTCCGAGATTGAGCCGCTGGCGCATGTGCGTCTTGTCGTCCCACGCGCAGAACGTGCCGCCGCTGATGATCGAATTGCCGCCATAGGTGGGCATCTTTTCCAGGACGAGGACGCTCGCCTTCGCCGCGCAGGCCTCGGCGGCCGCGGCCAGCCCGGCGAACCCGGAACCCACCACGATCACGTCCACCTGCTCATCCCACTTCGCCGGCAGTTTCCGTTCCTGCGCCGCTTCGGCCACGCCCTTCGACAGGTTCAACGCGGTGCCGGCGACCGCGGCCAATGCGGCGGTGCCCGCCGTGGTCTTGAGGAAACCGCGACGGGTCAGGCGCGCTTGTCCGATGGGAGACGCATCGGCTTCCGGTTTCTTTCCCTCGTCATTTTTCATGCCTTTCCTCCTTTCGGGTGGATGTTGCGATAGGGGAACGGGCCATGATGAAGGGGGCGCGATCGATCGAAACGGGCGCTTCCCTTGCCGGGACGGATTGTTCGGGAATTGGATACGTGGAGGAACGGATCACGGGATTCCACCGGCTTTCTCTCGGTCCGAACAAGGCGGAGGGCGCACCGTGGGTTCCAGGTTGCCGGGGTTCGACGGTAAAAGACGACAAAGCCCCTGTGTCAGATCAATGATACACCGTCATCGGGCGGAACTTAAGATCAGGGCGGATCGCCCCGGTCTCCCCGGCGATGCTCGATATACGACTCCAGCACCGGGTGGTCCGCCTCCGCCCAGTCGAGCGACGCGAGCTCTTCCGGCGGCAGCCAGGCGCACGCCGCATGCTCGTGGAGCGTGATCTCGCCGGAGCAAATCGAGCAGACGAAGGGATAAAGCGTGATCGTGAAGGAAGGGTAGCGGTGGGTCGTCGTCGGCAGGGCTGCGCCCACCGACACCCGGACGCCCATTTCCTCGACCAGCTCCCGTTCCAGGCAGCTTTCCGGCCGCTCGCCTTCCCGGATCTTCCCGCCGGGGAACTCCCATTTGAGCGGCATGCTCATCGACCGGCTTCGTTGGGCCGCGAGGACGCGGCCGTCCCGCTCGATGATCGCGCAGGAGACGTGGATATGGCGTCGCGGGGCTTCCATGGTGGCTTACGTTGCCATCTTATGGCGATAATCGGATGGGGCATACTGATAGTTGAGGATCGGGGTGTGCCGGCGAGGATATGCGCAGGCGAACCGGAAGGGAACGGGATCGGCCAAATGCGAAAGGAGGGAACATGAGAACGGGATTCGCTGTCGGTGGCGGAACCATCGGGAAATCGTTGACGGCCTCCCTCGCCTTGATCCTGGCGGGCCTGCTGGCTGTCCCGGAAGCCCTGGCGGCGGGCAAGGTCATTCCCTGGGCCTTCGGAGGCTACGAGAGCATCGAGGACATCCACCTGGTGTACTGGTCCGCGTCGAAAGACGCGGCGGATAGCAGTGAGAAGATCGTCGCGCCGGGATTCCGGACGGAGCTCCACGAGCTGTGGTACGGGAAGGCGCCCCAGAGTTACCGGGTGGACCGATACGAGGAGATGGGAACGCTGAAGTGCAACGAGTTCAAGGGCGTGAAATGGGAGACCCGGGCGCAGGACGGGAGATCCTATTTCCTTTCGGAGCGCATCGTGCAGAACGGGATGAACCGGACGGCGTTCCGGCTGGAAAATATCCTGTCGTCGACCTCCGGCAGGCAGCTGTGCGAATACAAGAAGTTCTCCAGCGCGAAGAAGCCTCCGGCTTCGGTGAAAGACGTGCTCGGGCATCTGACTCTGCGCCCCTATATCGCGACCCCGGAAATCGAGGAAATGGCGTCGATGTCGCTCGAGATGGACCAGGCGATGAACCCGGACGCGTACAGGCAGACCGTAAAGGAACTGGGAAAAAACTATGACAAGGCCGGCAGGAAGACCGCGAAATGGAACACGAACCACGGGATGAGGAGCTACCTTGGAAATGGATACGTGTTCGTGGATCTCCAGTGGGGGATCGGGCTCGAGGGGTACCTGACGGAAATCCGGGAGACCGGAAAGAAGGCGGTCAGGCTCGGCGATCCCGTATGCATCTACCGGGTGCTCGGCCTCGATACGAAAAAGGCCGACGCTGCGGTGTTTTCGATCTGGCAGAAGTAGCGGGAAGCGGGGCTCGGGTTCCGGGGCGACCCGGAACCCGTGCCCCTGGCATCACCGCGGCGCCGGAGTCGATTGCACGCGGGCGGGGTTCCCCGACGCGGCGGGGTATTCCGGCATCCATACCCACAGGATCTTATCCCTGAAAACGTGGCGACCGCGGGGATATTTTCGCGGACGAAGAAACTTCTCCGTCGACGGAGCACCAAATCCTCATCATCGCAGGTTGCGGAGCGAACGGGTCCGTGCCGGGAGGTGGCCCATGACCATATCGATATGTTGCAAGAAGCTGGGGATCGATTGTTATTTCGTCGCGGACGGGGAAACGGGGGAAGAGGCCATCGAGTCGCTGATGCAGCACGTCAGGGCGAAGCACGACGAGGAGTGGTTCGAGGTCGAGGAGATCTACCAGGCCGCCTGCCGCGTTGTCCGGGAAGGGACGGATTGATCGCGGGGAAGGGTTTGCCGGGCCCGCGCCAACGGTGTCCCGGCCTGCCCTTCCCCTCCGGCCCCTATCCGGAAACCCGGTAACTGCGCCTCAACGCGGGGCAGGCGTCGATCGCACGCGGGCAGGATTCCCCGACGCGGCGGGGTCCCTGATCCCCTTCGCGTCGATCGGGTTGGGGCGCTCCTGCGTCGGCTCGTCCTGTTCCTTGTCGAAATAGCCGGTCGCGGAGAGCTTCTCGCGGGTCCCGACGTTTTGCGGCTTTTCGACGGGCCGGGCCTTCATCGGCTTGACCGCCTGCTGCTTCTTCACGGCCGGCGCCTTGGGCCCCTGCGTTTCCCGGGGCTCCGCGGCGGCCGCCGCAGAAACGAAAGCCGCCAGGACGCAGAAAACGGTCAGCACGGCAAGTCTTCGCATTGGATGATCCTCCTTGGGCGGAATTATCGGAACGTTATGCTTTCGGCGACTTTCTTAAGCACCGCAAGCTGGTCGTCGTTCGTGCTGTACATGAAGGCGTGCGCGCGCATGGTGCCCCTGGCGTTCATGACGTGCAGCCCCCGGATCAGTCGCCCGGAACCCTGCCTATCGTACTGGTAGTTCATTTCCTGATACCAGATGTTCCCCTGTTTGTACGGGTCCGGCGGGGTCGCGGTCCTGACGTAGGCCAGCGGCCGGGGCAGTTCGCGTGCGGCGTTTATGCCTTCCTTCAGCAGGGTCAGCGACGACAGGCGCTCCTTTTCGTTGACCACGGTGCGTACGAGGACGTTGCCTTCGTCGCGTGCGGAAAGAGAGAAACGGAAGCGGGTGTCTTCGCGCAGCTGCCAGTGTTCCGGGATGGTGGCGTAAACGGGCGTATCGCCGAGCCGCACGGTCTTCCACCGGACGATTTTCGGCGACGGCTTCATCTCCACCGGCCGGATCCCGGCGGGCTTCATCTCTGCCGGCGCCGGCTCGACCGGCTTCATTTCGACCGGCTTCACCGGGGCGGGCTGCAGCGCGGCGGCCGGCTCCTGGGAGGCCGGCTCCGGTGCGGTCCTCTCCGGCGCGCCGTCCCTTTGGTACCGCGACCCCCTGGAAGAGCTGTCCGTGGTGACGCAGCCCGCTCCGAGGAACAGGAAGGCGACCAGAAGGGCGAGGAGTGAGCGGACAGGAATCGTCATGCCGGGCTCCTTTCACGTCGGGATGAAAATGGCCACAAGCGATGCGGCCGTCATCTTCGTATCATCGGAAAATGAAAACGGAAACCTTACATGGAATCGTGCCGCCCGACGGGGGGCGTCAGCTCGGCCGGTCGCTCGGGGTCTGCTGAAGGTTCGCGATGATATCCATGACGAACGGGAGCGATTCGTCGGCCACCGCCGGAAGGTAAGCGCAGAAACGGTCTCCGAGCTCGACGACCTTCCTGGAGACGATGTCGAGCGTCCCCGCGAGGGAGTCTTTGGTCTGCGCGTAGACCACCAGGACCCCCCCTTTGCGCTTGCTGATCAGCGACACCATGAACTCCCACTTCAGCTCGCCGCCGATCATGTTCATCCGCTCCAGTTCCGGGTAGTCCTTGAGGGCGGATTCCATGGTGTCTCTTCCTGTTTCGCTCCGGTCGATGATGACGGCGAGGCAGTCGGCGATCTCCATCCGCTCGACGTTCGCCCGGAGATAATCCTTCAGGTCGTCCATGGTTCCAGTATAGCGGCCGAGGATCGGGTATGATTCGATAATGCGTGCGCAGCGCGAAATTCACCCGCCCGGGGGTGCATCGTGACGATCCGCCCGTTCCTTCCTCCGACCAGGACCCTGCTGGGGCCCGGCCCTTCCGACGTCCACCCGCGCGTCCTGCAGGCGATGGCGCGCCCGACGATCGGCCACATGGACCCGGCGTTCATCGGCATGATGGAGGAGGTCAAGGAGCTCCTCCAGTACGCGTTCCGCACGGGGAACGGGATGACGATGGTGGTCTCCGGCCCGGGGTCCGCCGGGATGGAGAGCTGCTTCGTGAATCTCCTGGAGCCGGGCGACAAGGTCGTCGTCTGCCGCAACGGCGTCTTCGGGGGGAGGATGCAGGAGAACGTCGAGCGCTGCGGCGGGGTCGCGGTGATGGTCGAAGGGGAGTGGGGGCGCGCCGTCGATCCCGGCAAGGTCGAGGAAGCGCTTGAGAAACACCCGGACGCCCGGTTCCTCTCGCTCGTCCACGCGGAGACGTCGACGGGCGCCCTTTCCGACGCGCGGGAGCTCGCCCGGATCGCGCACGCCCGCGGTTGCCTGGCGATCGTCGACGCGGTGACGTCGCTGGGGGGCGTTCCGCTCGACATCGACGGGTGGGAGATCGACGTCGTCTACTCCGGCAGCCAGAAATGCCTTTCGTGCCCGCCCGGCCTCTCGCCGGTCAGCTTCAGCGAGCGGGCGATGGAGGTCGTGCGGAATCGCAAGCGGAAGGCGCAGAGCTGGTTCCTGGACCTCGACCTCGTGACGAAATACTGGATCGGCGGGGCGCAGAGGGTGTACCACCACACGGCCCCCGTGAACGCCCTCTACGGGATGCACGAGGCGCTTCTCATGCTGCGGGAGGAAGGGCTGGAGAACGCCTGGGAGCGCCACGCCCGGAACCACCGCATGCTCCGGGACGGCCTGGAGTCGCTCGGGCTGGCGTTTTACGTGCCGCCTGGGGAGCGGCTGCCGCAGCTCAACGCCGTGGTGATACCTGCCGGCACGGACGACGCGGCCGCCCGCGCGCGGATGCTCGACGAGTTCGGGCTGGAGATCGGCGCCGGGCTCGGGCCGCTGGCCGGCAAGATCTGGCGCATCGGCCTGATGGGGCACTCCTCGAACCCCAAGAATGTCACGTATTGCCTGGCAGTGCTTAAAGACGTGCTCGGAAGGTAAGGTCGTCCTTCCCGGCCGACGCGATGCCTCCCGGGATCACCGCTTCTTGTAGCTGATGGAGACGCCGGCGCCGCTTTCATCGAAGGAGGTTTCGAAGTCCTTCCTCCCCTTGATGTAGTCCACGTACTCGCCCAGCCCGTAATAATTGCCGTCCCGGTCCGAGACGTTGTGCGACACGTAGGCGCCGCCGATTCTGAGCTTCGGCGCCACGGCGTCGAAATAATTCCTGTACCAGCCCTTGTCCGCGTCCGAGAAGACGAAATCGAAGGTCCCTTGCAGCCTCGGGACGATCTCCCGCGCGTCCCCCAGGCGCGCGTCGATGTATTCCGAAAGTCCGGCCTTCCGGAAGTTCTCCAGCGCCCGCCGATATCTCGATTCGTCGATCTCCACCGTGATCAGCTTCCCCCCGGTTTTGCTGAGCGCCCAGGCGATCCAGATCGCGGAATGGCCGGTCGAGGTCCCGATCTCCAGCGCCTGCCGGTACCCGTTCCGGACGATGATGTCGTGGAGCAGCCTGCCGTCCTCCGCCGGCACGTTCATGTCGCGCCACGATCCCGAATTCGCCTCGAGGAACGCCCGGACCTTCCGGTCCAGCGAGGCGTCCCTTGCCGGTTCCTGCGCGAGAGCCGCCCCTGAGAAAACGGCAAGGAGCGGTGCGGCCATCATGAGCACGAGCAAAAGCATCCTGGGCATAAAGGATCACCCTCCCGGGGAGCACGTTTCCGTCGTTCCTGCCTGTTGGATGAGCCGGGCGCGCCGGAGTTCCCGCCGGGGCGAAGATCACGGGACCGCGGGGCGATCGGCCCCTGCGCTTTTTCCTGCACCGGAATCCGCCGCTCCGACGGGGAAATCTAAACATCATCAGGGAACAGACGGTCGGATCCGGGCGGTATCTGCCCGAACGGGCCCGGCGCCGTTCCCGCGAGATCGTGCGGACAGGCCGGGAACGGCTTGTCCGGGAAGGAGGGTATTCCATGAAAAACATCGTCCGTTCCATACTTGCGGGCTTTGCCGGAGCGCTCCTGCTGCTGCCGTCGGTGGCGGCGTCGGGGGCGGGGAGCCATCAGCATTACGAAAAACCGGAAGGCTACGAAAAACCTTCGAAGGGGGGAGCGATCGCGCCGAGGCTGCAGAACCTCGGCACCCACACGTTCAAGGTGACGACCGCGTCCGAACAGGCGCGGCGATTCATCGACCAGGGAGTCATCCTGGCGTACGGCTTCAACCACGCCGAGGCCGCGCGCGCGTTCGCCGAGGCGGCGCGCCTGGATCCCGGCCTGGCGATGGCCTATTGGGGGCAGGCGCTGGTGCTCGGCCCGAACATCAACGCGCCCATGAACCCGCAGGACGAGGCGAAGGCGCATTCCCTGGCAAGGAAGGCGGTTGAACTGAAGTCGGCCGCCACTCCCCGCGAGCGGGCCTACATCGACGCGGTAGCGGCCCGTTATACCGGCAGGGCGGAGGATCGGGGGAGCGCGGACCGGGCCTTCGCCGAAGCGATGCGGAAGGTCGTCGAATCGCATCCCGACGACCTGGACGCGGCCACGATCTACGCCGAGGCGCTGATGGACCTGCGGCCCTGGAACTACTGGACGCGCGACGGCAAGCCGTATCCGGAGACCGAAGCGATCATCTCCACGCTGCAGTCGGTGATCGCGCGCAATCCTCACCATCCGGGCGCGCTTCACTACTGGATCCACCTGTGGGAGGCGACGGACACACCCGAGCGGGCGGAAGCGGAAGCGGACCGCCTGCTGACCCTCGTGCCCGGCGCGGGGCACCTTGTCCACATGTCCGGGCACATCTACGCCCGGGTCGGGCGGTACGCGGACGTCGTAAAGGCGAACCGGATGGCGATCGCCGCCGACGAGGATTACATAACCCAGTGCCGCGCCCAGGGGATCTACCCGCTGGCCTACTATCCGCACAACCTGCATTTCCTGTGGATGGGAGCCACGTTGTCGGGCCGGAGCCGGCTGGCCCTCGAGGCGGCGGAAAAGACCGCGAAGAGCATCCCGCCGGAAGCGGTGAAGGAGATGCCGTTCCTGCAGGGTTTCCTCGCCGTGCCGTATTGGACAAAGGTGCGGTTCGGCCTCTGGGATGAGATCCTGGCCGAAAAGGCCCCATCGGGCGGCACGCTGTTCCTCCGGGGCGTGCGGCATTACGCCCGGGCCGGCGCGTTCCTCGGCAAGGGGCGCCTGGACGACGCGGAAAGCGAGCTGAAAGCGCTTAGGGGCATCGTCGCCGACCCGGCACTCGCGAAGGAGCCCGCGTCCTTCTCGGCGAACACGGCGGACGCGATCCTGCGGATCGCCGTCGAAACGGTGGCGGGAGAGATCGCGGAGAGGAAAGGGGACCTCGACCGGGCGCTGCTGCATCTTGAGCGCGCGGTCCGTTACCAGGACGCGCTGATCTACACCGAGCCGCCCGACTGGCACGTGCCGGTGCGGCTGACGCTCGGAGCCGTGCTGCTTTCGGCCGGCCGGCCTGCGGAGGCGGAGGTCGTGTATTGGGAGGACCTCCGGCAGAACCCCGAGAACGGCTGGGCGCTGTACGGGCTGGTGAAGTCGCTCCGCGACCAGGGGAAGGCGGACGAGGCCTCCCGGATCGAAGAGAGGTTCCGCGCGGCATGGGCGGACGCCGACGTCGCGCTCGAATCCTCGCGGACGATCGCGGCCCGGTCGGCGGGCCGGCGGTCCTGAGCCGGCGGAGTCGCGGAGCCGTCCGGGCGAACCCTGAACGGGCCGCCGGGGATCTCCCGGCGGCCCCTGGTTCAAAGTCTCCGCCCCACCTCGATCGTCTTCGCGGGCGTTTCGACGGTCTCCTCGACGCGCGGGGGGTTGTGATAGCATCGTCGTCGTGGAGAGGGCTGCGGCGAAAGACAGGGACCATGTCAAATCGCTGGAAAAGGGGCTGGCCCTCGTCTGCCTGCTGTCCCGGCACGGTGCTCCCCTCAAGCTCGAGAACCTCGTAAAGCTCTCCGGGATGAAAAAGACCTCCTGCTTCCGGATCCTGCAGACGCTGGCGCGGCTGGATTTCGTGGCGCAGGACCCGGAGACCCGGGGCTACACCATCGGGCCGGCGATGGTCTCCATCGGGCTGTCCGCCCTCGCTTCCAGGAGAGGCGTGCGCGAGCAGGCCCTTCCGTACATGAAGGAGATCCGGGAAAAGACGGGGGCGACGGTCAACCTGGGGATCCTGAGCGGCCCCGACATCATCTTCGTGGAGCGGCTCCGGTCTGCGTACATCATGGAGGCGAACCTGCGGGTCGGATCGCGCCTCTCGGCCCATTGCTCTTCCATGGGGAAGGCGATCCTGGCCCACCTTCCGGAACCCGACCTGGAGGAGGCCTTGCGGCAGATCCGCTTCGACCGGAAGACGAAGGGGACCATCACCTCGATCGAGGCGCTCAAGCGGGAGCTGGAGGAAATCCGCCGTAAGGGATACGCCGTCAACAACGAAGAGCTCGAGAAGGGGCTGTTCGCCATCGCCGCGCCCTTGCGCAATCACGCGGGGACGGCCGTCGCGGCGCTGAACATCTCGTTTCCGCTGATGCGACACTCGAAGCAGGAGGCCCTCAGGACCTTCGTTCCGCTGATTATGGGGGCATGCCGCAAGATATCGTTATCCTTGGGATTTCAGCCAGACTGACCGCCGCAGGCGATTCCAAACAATATTTGATTGACGATCGCCCGTACTGGTGATAAACATTAACTTGAAAACGGAATGATATTCCGCAATGCGGAATTATGGTTGATGCCCGACGTTTCTTGGCGACGAACCGGGGGAAGAAATCGGTGGCACGGCCCGTTTTGCAAGCGCTTCAACCGGAATCCCGGGATTCCTCCCGGCCCTCCCAGCCCATCCATGCCTCTGGCCGCGCGCGCAATCTCGTGCGCCCCGGCGGCGGCACACGCACCAGGAAAGGAGAGTGCGCATGACGAAAGAAGTGGGGATTGTCGGCTACGGCGCGTATGTCCCGCGCCATCGCATCAAGGTCGAGGAGATCGCGAAGGTCTGGGGCGCGGACGCTCCGTCCTATAAAAAGGGGCTGGAGCTTCGCGAGAAGTCGGTTCCCACGCCGGACCAGGACACGATCACGATGTCCGTGGAGGCCGCCCGGCACGCCATCCGCCGCGCCGGCATCGATCCCGCGAAGATCGGCGCCATCTATATCGGGTCGGAATCGCACCCGTACGCCGTGAAGCCGAGCGGCACGGTGGTGGCGGAGGCGCTCGGGGCGACCCCGGACATCCACTGTGCGGACTTCGAATTCGCCTGCAAGGCGGGCAGCGAGGGGATGTTCGTCGCCATGTCGCTGGTCAAGGCGGGCGAGATGGAATACGCGCTGGGGATCGGGGCCGACACCTCCCAGGGCGCGCCGGGCGACGCCCTCGAATATTCCGCCGCCGCCGGCGCGGCCGCCTTCGTCTTCGGGAGCGGGAAGCTCCTTGCGGTCTGCGAGACGACTCATTCCTTCATGACGGACACGCCCGACTTCTGGCGCAGGGAGTACCAGTTCTACCCGCGGCACGCGGGGCGCTTCACGGGCGAGCCGGCCTATTTCAAGCACGTCAAGGGGTGCGCCGCGGCCCTGATGAGCAAGGCGGGCGCGTCCCCCGGCGATTTCCAGTGGG
>CAZTFC010000016.1:0-14407 GCA_964612075.1 uncultured bacterium | reverse complement strand
TGCGCCGCGGCCCTGATGAGCAAGGCGGGCGCGTCCCCCGGCGATTTCCAGTGGGCGGTGTTCCACCAGCCCAACGGCAAGTTCCCGATGCGCGTGGGGCTGGAGCTGGGGTTCAAAAAGGAGCAGATCGAGCAGGGGCGCCTCAGCCCGACCCTGGGCAACACGTATTCCGGGTCGTCGCCGATGGGGCTCACCGCGGTCCTCGACGTGGCCAGGCCCGGCGACCGCATCTTCATGGTGAGCTACGGCTCCGGCTCCGGAAGCGACGGGTTCATCTGGCGGGTGACGGACCGGATCATGGAGGTCCAGAAAATGGCGCCCCAGACCCGCGAGCAGCTTGAAAACACCCCGATCTATATCGACTACGGCTTGTACGCGAAGTTCCGCGGCAAGATCAAGAAGCTCTCCGAAGGATAGGAGGAACCCGTGATGCGAGAAGTCGCGGTTATCGGCGTTGGGATGAATCGCTGGGGGGAGCTGTGGGAGAAATCCCTCCGGCAGATATGGACGGAAGCGGCGCTGGCGGCGGTCAAGGACGCCGGCGTGGACCATGTGGACGCGATGTACGTCGGCTGCATGAGCGGCGGCCTCTTCGTGGGGCAGGAGCATCTCGGGGCCATGCTGGCGGACCAGCTGGGCATGGGCCCGATCCCCGGGACCCGCGTGGAGTCGGCCTGCGCGTCGGGGGGGCTGGCCTTCCGGCACGCGTACATGGCGGTGGCCGCCGGGGTGCATGACATCGTGCTGGCGACCGGCGTCGAGAAGATGACCGACGTGGACGGCGGGGCGGCCACCTACGCGCTCTCCACCGCCGCGGACCAGGAGTACGAGTGCTATCACGGGGTAACCTTCCCCGGCCTGTACGCGATGATGGCGCAGGTGCACATGCACCGGTTCGGCACGACGCGCAAGCAGCTCGCCGAGGTCGCGGTGAAGAACCACATGCACGGCTCGATGAACCCCCTGGCCCAGTTTCCCATGAAGGTCACCGCGGAGCAGGTCATGACGTCGGTGAAGGTGGCCGACCCCTTGAGGATCCTGGACTGCTCGCCCGTCAGCGACGGTGCGGCGGCCGCGGTGCTGGTCCCGATGGAGCTGGCGAAGAAGCTGAAAGCCGGCCCCCAGGTGCGCGTGGCGGCCTCGGCGCACGCCACCGACACCATCGCGCTGCACGACCGGGCGGACCTTTGCTGGATCGCCTCCACCGCCGCCGCCGCGCAGCAGGCGTACAAGCAGGCGGGGATCGGCCCGAAGGACCTGTCGCTGTGCGAGGTCCACGACTGCTTCACCATCGCCGAGATCATGGTGATGGAGGCGCTCGGGCTCGTGGAGCGGGGGAAGGCGGGCGCCGCGGTGGAAGCCGGCCTGACGCGGTTCGACGGGAAGATGCCCGTCAACGTCTCGGGCGGGCTGAAGTCCAAGGGGCACCCGGTCGGCGCGACCGGCCTCGCCCAGGTCCGGGAGGCCGTGCTGCAGCTTCGCGGCGAGTGCGACCGGCGGCAGGTGAAGGACCCGCGGTATGCGCTGACGCAGAATATGGGAGGGACCGGGGCCAGCTCGGTCGTCCATATCCTGGAAAGGAGAGCGTGATGACGATCGGAGCGGCCCGCTACTGGCGGGAGGTCCCCCAGCGGTACAGGTACGAGGCGGCGAGGTGCGTGAAGTGCGGGAAGATCTACTTCCCGCCCCGGCAGGTGTGCGCCGGCTGCAGGGCGGAGGAGTTCGAGAAGGTCGTCCTGGCGCAGGCCGGGGAAGTCGAGACGTTCACCGTGATCCGGGTCGCCCCCACGGGCTTCGGGAACGAGGTCCCGTACGCGGTCGGGATCGTCAAGCTGGACGACGGGGTGAAGGTCATGGCGCAGATCGTCGATTGCGAGGCGGAGAAGCTCGCCATCGGCGACCGCGTCAAGATCGAGTTCCGCAGGATCCAGCAGGACGGGGAGTCCGGCATCCTCTGCTACGGGTACAAGTTCGTTCCGGCGGGCTGACCCGGGATGCGGCGCCGATGATTCTATACGAGCACGAAGGGAAGGCGGTCTTCCGGGAGAACGGGATCGCCGTCCCGGGGGGGCGGGTCGTCGGGACGGCGGAAGAGGCCCGCGAGGCAACCGCCCGGATCGGCCGCCCGGTCGTGATCAAGCCCCAGGTGTCCACGAAGAAGAGGGGGAAGGCCGGCGCGATCCGGTTCGCATCCGGGCCGGAGGAGGCGTTCCGCGAGGCCCGGGAGCTGCTGGGGATGACGCTCGGGCAGGAGAAGGTGTCCGCCCTCCTGGTCGAGGAAAGGATCGATATCGCCAAAGAGTTTTACGTCGGCATGACCGTCGATTACAGCCTGGTGAAGCCGGTGGCGATCGCCAGCCCCCTTGGGGGCGTGGACATAGAGGAGGCGGCCCGGGAGCATCCCGCGAAAGTGAAGAAGGTCCGGTTCTCGATGGGCGGGGGTCTCTCGGAGAGCGACCTCGACGAGCTGGCCTCCGCCTTCGAGCCGGCCGACCGGAAACCGGTCCGGGAATCCCTCGTGAAGGTCCACGGGATCTTCCGGAAATACGATGCGCAGATCCTCGAGATCAACCCCCTGGTCCTCACGAAGCGGGGGGACATGGTGGCCCTGGACGCTTTCCTGAACGTGGACGACGATTCGCTGTTCCGCCATCCCGAGCTGGTCCGGCCCAGGGGGAAGACGGCGGAGGAGTACGAGTTCGACCGGCACCTGAAAGAGATGAAGTGGAAGTTCATCGAGATGGACCCGGAAGGGGAGATCGGGATCCTTTCGAGCGGGGCGGGAGTCACGATGGCCATCCTGGACCTGATCCACGCGGGGGGAGGCCGCCCCGCCAACTTCCTGGACACCTCCCAGATGGACGCCGAGGGCATCTACAAGGCGTTTTCCCTCTTCGCGGGGAACAAGAAGCTCAAGGTGCTGCTGGTCAACATCTTCGCGGGCCTCAACCGCTGCGACGACCTGGCGATGGGCATCCGCCGCTACCTCGAGGAGCGCTCCCTCGGGATGCCGCTGGTCGTCCGGATGATCGGGCACCGGGAGGACGAGGGGAAGGCCGTTCTCCGGGAAATCGGCGTGGAGACGATCCGGTCGCTGGAGGAATCGGTCGACAAGGCGCTTCGGATCGCGAAGAGGGCGAAATGAGCATCATCGCGAGGAGCTCGGCAAGGGTCCTGGTACAGGGGATCACGGGGAACGCCGCCCGTCTTCACACGAAGAACATGCTGGATTTCGGGACGCGGATCGTAGCGGGCGCGAGGCCGGGCGCGGAGGGCGAGACGGTCCACGGCGTGCCCGTGTACGATTCCGTCGCCCGGGCGGTCGATCGGCACCCGGACATCGATACGGCGCTTCTCTTCGTCCCGCCGAAAGGCACCCGGGACGCGGCCATGGAGGCGCTGGACGCGGGGATCCGGACGCTCGTCCTGTTCGCGGAGCATGTCCCGTTGCACGACAGCCTGGAGATCCTCGAGCGGGGGGAGGGGGAAGGGGCGCTCATCGTCGGGCCCAACACCCCGGGACTGATCTCTCCCTCCGAAAGGACGAAGCTGGGCTTCGTCCCTTCCCAATACTTCATCCCGGGGCCGGTCGGGGTCGCCTCCCGGAGCGGCACGCTGACCTACGAGATCGTCATGCGGCTCACCGTCGAGGGGATCGGGCAGAGCACCTGCGTCGGCGTGGGGGGAGACCCGGTCGTCGGAACACCCTTCCCCAAGGTCCTCAAGCTCTTCGAGGAGGATCCGGAAACGAAAGCGGTCCTGCTGATCGGGGAGATCGGGGGGACGCGGGAGGAAGAAGCCGCGGAGATGATACGGGACGGCGTGATCACGAAGCCCGTCTTCGCCTATCTCGTGGGGCGGACGGCGCCCAAGGGGAAGAGGGTCGGGCACGCGGGCGCGCTGGTCGAAGGGGATCGGGGCACCATCGAAAGCAAGCTGGCCTGTTTCGCGGAGGCCGGGGTTCCCGTCGCCGGCGCCCCGGCGGAGGTCGTGCGCATCGCGATAGATATACTGGGAAACCTGGAGGCGGCACAACCGGGAACGAACAACTAGTCGGAGGAAAGGGGGGCAATCTTCATGAGAAGGTGCATGTCGATCCTGTCGCTCTCGCTGGGTCTGATCGTCCTGACGGCTCTGGCCGCCGGCCCGGGATTCGCGGCAGAGAAGAAGCTTCTGGCCATGGGCTCGACGCAATCCTCATCCAGCCACTACGCGTATTTCGTGGCGCTCGCAAAGATCATCAACGAAAAAGTTCCCGAGGTGAACGTCAACGTCGTCGAGACGGGCGCGTCCGTGGACAACATCAAGCGGATCGCCAAGGGTCAGCTCGACCTCGGGATGACGACGATCCACCTGCAGTACCAGGCGAACCACGGCATGGGGCCATGGCAGGACGCCCCCGTCAAGGGGCAGTACGTCCTCTGGGTCTACCAGGCGGCGCCCCAGAACTTCGTGGTCCGGGAAGACAGCGGCGTGAAGACGGTCTACGACCTTCAGGGCAAGCAATTCAACCCGGGGATGCGGGGATCGGCCTCCGAGAAGACCGCCGAGGCGATCCTGGACGCCCTCGGCGTGGTTCCGAACTTCTACCGGGGCGGGACCTCCGACACCGTGGCCTCCATCAAGGACAACCGCATCGTCGGATACGTCAAGTCGGGGGCGGGAGTGAAGGCGCTGGACGCGTCCACGCAGGACATTGCGACGTTCACGCCGATCCGGCTCATCGGGTTCACGGACCAGGACATCGCCAAGGTCCAGGCGAAATACCCGTACCTGAGCCCCGTCGGCATTCCCAAGGGCATCCACAAGGATTCCCCCGCCTACAAGACGTTCGCCATGTTCATCGCGGTCGTCGCGTCGGACAAGCTGTCCGAGGAGCTGATCTACAAGATCACGAAGGCCTGCAACGAGAACTTCGCCGACCAGGAAGCCGCCTACCCGTCCATCAAGGGCGACAACCTGCCGAAGCTGACGCTCGAGACCTGCACGGTCCCCCTGCATCCCGGGGCGATCAAGTACTACAAGGAGATCGGGCTGAAGGTCCCGGACAACCTGATCCCCAGGTAACCCTGCTCTGACCGGAAATCCGGCGGGGCGTTTTCGCCCCGCCGGAACCATTTCCTCCGAGGACGGCATCCCATGGGCGAGGACAGGAAGAGGAACGACGCCGCCGACCTGGTCAATATCGAGCCGGAGAAGGTCGAGGTGAAGGACCGGGACCAGGCGGTGGCCAGGAAGCTCCAGGGGCCCGCGGCCGTCGTCGCCTCCATCCTTGCCGTCGCGCTCACGATGTTCCAGCTGTACACGGGCGTGTTCGGCGCCTTCCCGGATCTCATCCAGCGCGCCATCCACCTCGGGTTCTCGATGGTCCTCGCCTTTTTCCTCTATCCCGCCACGAGCAGGTCGCCCCAGGACCGCTTCTCCGTTGTCGACTTCGCCGGGATGGTCCTGGGCATCGCCGTCTGCGCGCACGCCGCCGTGAACTACGACCGGATCATGATGAACCCCGGCGTCTCCAGCACGGTGGACCTGGTCCTCGGGATCATCGCGACCCTCCTGGTCCTGGAGATGACCCGCCGGATCCTGAGCTGGGTCCTTCCGGCCATCGCCGTGATCACGATCCTCTACGCCTTCCTCGGGCCGCACCTGCCCTCCGCGCTGGCCCACCGGGGGTTCGGGACGGACTACATCGTCGAGACCCTGTACATGTCCACCGCCGGCATCTGGGGGACGGTCACCGGCGTGTCCGCGACCATCGTCGCGGGGTTCCTCATCTTCGGCTCGATCCTCTACTACACGGGAGGAGGGGAGGTCTTCGTCGACCTGGCCAAGGCGATCGCCGGCAGGTCCTACGGCGGGCCGGCGAAGGTCAGCTGCATCTCCAGCGCCCTCTTCGGGACCATTTCCGGAAGCGCCGTGGCGAACGTGGTCGTCGACGGGATCTTCAACATCCCGCTGATGAAGAAGCTCGGCTACAAGCCGGAGTTCGCCGGCGCCGTGGAGGCCACCGCGTCGACGGGGGGGCAGATCATGCCGCCCGTGATGGGGGCCGGGGCCTTCATCATGGCGGAGTTCCTGAGCCTTCCCTACATCCAGGTGGCGCTCGCCGCCGCGATCCCGGCGGCCCTGTACTACCTCGGGGTCGTCTCCTCGATCCATTTCACGGCGAGGAAATACAACCTCGAGCGCCTCCCCGATGAAGCGATCCCGCCGCTGGCGAAGACCCTTCCCAGGAGCGCCTCCCTCTTCGTCCCCGTTTCGCTCCTCATCTACCTCATGGTGAAGGGATACGACCCGACGACGGCCGTCCTGTGGGCGACGGGGGTGTCTGTGGCGCTCTACCTGGGGCAGGCCCGCTCCCTTTCCGGGCTGAAGGAGAAGGGCTGGAACATCGTCCTTGCGCTGGAGGCCGGCGGCAAGTCGATCGTGCTCATCGCCGGCCTGTGCGCCTGCGCCCAGATCGTGATCGGCATGGTCAACCTGTCGGGGCTGGGGATCAAGCTGTCGGAGATGGTCTTGAGTCTCAGCCTGGGGATCCGGCCGCTGGCGCTGTTCTTCACCATGATCGTCTGCCTGATCCTGGGCATGGGGCTGCCGACCACCGCCGCCTATGTCCTGGCCGCTTCGGTGGCGGGGCCCGCCCTGATCAAGCTCGGCGTCCACCCGGTGGCCGCGCAGCTGTTCGTCTTCTACTTCGCCATCCTTTCGGCCATCACGCCTCCGGTCTGCGCCGCCACGTACGCCGCGGTGGCGATCGCCAGGGCGAAGTTCTGGGAGACGGGGTGGCTCGGGGTGAGGATCGGGCTGGCGGGATTCATGGCGCCGTTCCTGTTCGTCAATTGCCCGAGCCTGGTCCTGGTGGGAACCCCGCTGGAGGTTGCCTGGAACACGTTCGTGTCGGCCCTGGGGGTCATGGCCATGGCCGGGGCGGTCATGGGGTATTTCGGGGACCGGAACCGGTGGTATGAGTCCTTGGTGCTGGCAGCGGGGGCGCTCCTGCTCCTGAAGCCGGGGCTGGTCACGGATTCGATCGGCCTCGGAATCGTGGCGGGGATGTTCCTTCTCCAGAAGCGGCGTCATGCCGTCGGGAGGGGCGCGCTGCCGCAGTCGGCGGCGGAGGCCTGACGCCGCGGGGCACTCTCAGTATTTTCCTCTGCTCCTTATGTGGTACAGGACCGCCCCGGCCACGATGAAGGAGAGCCAGTAGGCCGCGTACGCGACGCCGCCCGGCAGCCCGAAGCTCTGCCCCAGGTCCGCCGCGTTCTGGACGGACTTGGCGAAGATCCACGAGATCAGGACGCTCGACGTGAGGAAGAAGGCGCCGGCTTCCCTCCCGGACTCGTCCTTGCCGGAGAAGAACTGCTCCGCGGGCTGATTGCCGCGGGCGCGCGGGGAGACGGCGTACATCGCCACGCCGAACACGATCAGGATCGCCCGGTTCGCCAGCCGAGTATCCGATGCCTCCTTTCCCTTTCAGGGTACCGCTGATTCTATGGTTCGTTGATCCGCCAGTCGTAATCGTACGAGATCTTTCCGCGGAACCCCGTCAACTTCTCCGAAAGCCCGGGTTCGGCGTGCTTTCGCAGATGCCGCAGCACCGATTCCTCCGATCCCCCGAAATCGGCCCGGAACCAGCGGTAGATGGAGGAGAGGCGGAGCCGGTTCCCTTCCAGGCGGACGCCCCGGGGGTGATTCACGAACTCCCGGGCGCCCTTTTCCAGGAGGGACTCCGTGTTCGCCCGCGTGTAGGCCTCCGGCTGGAGATTCGGGCACCCGAGGCTGGCGCAGTTCACGGCATAGTGAATCCGGCTGTCTTTCCAGAGGGGGCGCAGGATCCGGTGCTCGATGTCGTCCAGGCTCACCTTCCTTCCCTGGATGGTGAGCAGCTTCGCTCCCCAGGGGCCTCTGCGGAAAAGCCCGGGGGAGATGTCGATATCCCGGATGCTTCCCACGGGGTAACGATCGAGGACGACCATGACGGTCAGGGCGTTGTACAGGTTGATCCAGTACGCTTTCTGCTCCTCCCGGCCGAGCCCGGACACCTCCGTCCCTTCGAGGGCGCGGAGGTAATCCCCGAGCGCCTTCCGGTCGTCCGGCGTCACGGACCCGTACCTGACCCGGTGGATGCCGGAGGGGTGTTCCGTCACCAGGTATTCCCCCAGGAAACGGTCCCACTCCGCGTGGTCGACCCGGACCTCCCCCTTCGGGTCGTGGGCCGCCCAGATCGTCCACGGATCGGCCTCCGGGGCAGCGGGCGCCGCGGAGGCGGCCACGGCGACGATCAGCAGCCCTTTCAGGAGAGCCATGCCCCAACCGGTCCGCAGGCTCGGCCCCTTCCGATGCCTTCCGCGCCGGGTCATTTCATCCTCCCGTCCCGGGAACGGCTTTTTCCGCGCGGCGCTTTTTCACGGAATTGACGATCGCCGGCAGGAGCGCGAACAGCCCGAGGAGCGCGAAGGAGGCCAGGACCCGGGGGCTCGCCACCTGGGCCAGGCTTTCCACCGTCGCCAGGCTCGCCCCGGCGTTCACGTACACCGCGCCCCCCGGGATGATCCCGAAGAACGTTCCCAGCGCGTAGGTGCGCAAGGGGAGCCCCGTGACGCCGCACGCCAGGTTGACGAGGAAGAAGGGGAACACCGGGACCAGACGCAGGAACAGGAGATACGACAGCCCCTTTTCCCGCAGCCCCCGGTCGACCGCCTCCATCCTCCCCTTAAGCTTCTTCACGGCCCAGTCGCGCAGCAGCGTGCGGCTCACCCAGAACGCCAGGATCGCCCCGATGGTCGCGCCCGTCACGGCGAGGAGAGTCCCCTGGACGAGGCCGAAGAGCGCCCCGGCGGCGAGGGAAAGGATCGCGGCGCCCGGCAGGGAGAACGCCGTCTGGAAAACGTAGACCAGCGTGAAGAGGGCGGGGAACAGGAGGGCGTGCCGGTCGCGCAGCGCTTCGAGCGCGGCCCGGTTGCTTTTCAGGCTTTCCAGCGAGAGGTACCGCCCCAGGTCGAGCAGGAAGAACGCCGCCGCGACCGCGGCGAAGACGGCCAGGAGCGCGGCCTTGCGCGCGTTCATCGCCCCTTCCCTTCCGGCGCCCCCGCCGTTCCCCGCAGCCCGAAGAGGAGTCGAAGGATCTTTCTCGTCCGCTCGCCGAACAGCTTTTCCGAGTAGAAGGAGCCGGCCGCCTTCTTCGCGATCTCGGCAAGGGTCGGGTAGGCGTGGATCGCGCCGGCCAGCGTGGAGAGCTTCACGCCGCCGTTGATCGCGGCGACCCACTCGTGGATCAGCTCGCCCGCGTTGTGGCCGGCGATCTGGCATCCGAGAAGCGCCCCGGACGGGCGGATCAGCACCTTGATCATCCCTTCCGGCTCGCCCGACGCCAGGGCGCGGTCGTTCTCCCGGAACGGCGCGGAGAGGACCCGGTATTCCACGCCCGCCTCCTTCGCCCGCTTCTCGTTGAGCCCGACGCTCGCCGCTTCCGGGTCGGTGTAGGTGCACCAGGGGACCTTCGCGTAATCCGCCTTCCGGGGAAGCCGCAGCACCCCGTTCGACAGGGCGATCCCCGCCTCGTACCCCGCGACGTGAGTGAACGGGAACACGCCGTTTACGTCGCCGCAGGCGTAGATGTGCGGCACGTTCGTCCGCATCCTCGCGTCGGCCGGGATCCCTTTGGGGGTGAACGCGACGCCTGCCGCCGAAAGCTCCAGCCCCTCGACGTTCGGCCTGCGCCCGGCGGCCACCAGGAGGGCGTCCCCACGCACGGTACGGGTCGTTCCCTCCCCGTTCGCCGGGGCCAGCAGCAGCTCCACCGATCGGCCTGCCGCGGCCGCCTTGACGGCTTTGGTCCCGGTCAGAACCGTCACCCCCTCGGCCTCGAGCCGCGCCCGGACGACCCCGGCGACGTCGGGATCCTCCGCGGGCAGCAGCTGCCCTGCGTATTCGACCAGCGTGACGTCTGATCCCAGGCGGCGGAACGCCTGCGCCATCTCGACGCCGACGGGGCCGCCCCCGAGGACGACCAGGCGCCCCGGCAGCTCGCTTTGCGAGAAGACCGTTTCGTTGGTCCAGTACGGGACGGAATCGAGCCCCGGGACCGGCGGGAGCGACGGGGCCGAGCCGGTGGCGAGGATCCACGCCCGGGCGGTCAGGCGCTCGCCGCCCAGCAGCACGGTGCGGTCGTCCGCGAAGCGCGGCTCCCCGAACCGGACCTCCGCGCCGAGCCGGCGGAACCGCTCGGGGGAGTCGTGCTCCTGGATCGTGTCGATCACCGACCGGACCCGGCCCATCACCTCGGCCAGGCGCACGGGGGGGAGTTCCAGGGCGGGAAGCCCGAACTCGCGCGAGCGGCGGGCCAGCGACCATACCTCCGCGGTCCGAAGCAGCGTCTTGGATGGGACGCAGCCGTAATGCAGGCAGTCGCCGCCCAGCTTCCCGGCTTTTTCGACGAGGAGCGTCTTCGCGCCGAACCGCGCCGCCCCGGCCGCCGCGGTCAGCCCCGCGGCGCCGCCTCCGAGGATCCCGAGATCGTAGTCGTAGACCGCCATGGGGCCTCCGTCCGCTTCCTTTTGCCGGTTAGTCCCTGGTATAGAGAATACCTTACGCGTCCCGCGCAGACATTTGTTTCGGGAAGGGAATAATGAGATAAGGAGAACGTGGGGACCATGAAACGACTCGTCTTCGCGGGGGCGGGGCACGCCCATCTCTACAGCATGGCCCGGCTGGGGCGGTTCGTCCGGGCGGGGATCTCCGTGACCGTGATCTCCCCCCCGACGTTCTGGTATTCCGGCATGGGGCCCGGCCTGCTTTCGGGGCTGTACGAAGCGGAAGACGCGAGCGTCGACGTCCGGGCGATGGTGGAATCCGGAGGCGGGCGCTTCCTGGACGACCGGGCGGCGTCGATCGACGCGGACGGGCGGATCCTGCTTACCGGGGGAGGGGAGCGGATCCCGTTCGACGCGCTTTCCCTGAACGTCGGCAGCGAGGTGGGGGAGCTGCCCGGCGTCGCCGGGAACGACCATGTGCTCCGGGTCAAGCCGGTCTCCCGGCTGCTGGAGCTGCGGCACCGGATCCTCCGGTCCGACCCGGGCCGCCTCCTTCGGATCCTGGTGGCGGGCGGAGGGCCCGCGGGCTGCGAAGCCGCGGCCAACGCGCTGGCGCTCTGCCGGAGGCGCGGGCGGAGGGCCTCGATCCGGCTGCTGACGGGGGACGACCGCCTGCTCGCGGGGATGCCGGAGCCGGCGGGGGAGCGGATGGAGGACTGGTGCCGGCGCAGCGGGATCGCCGTGGAAACCGGCCGGCGCGTATCTGGGTTCGACGGCGAAGACGTCCTGTTCGAGGACGGAAAACGCGAAGCGGCCGACTTCGTCCTGCTGGCGACCGGCGTCCGTCCGCCGCCCGTGATGGGAGCTTCGGGGCTGCGCACCGACGGGGAGGGAGCCCTGCCGGTGGACGAGCATCTGCAGGCGGTTTCGCACCCCGGGATCTTCGGGGCGGGGGACTGCGTCCGGTTCGAGCCGATGCCGCTTCCGCGCGTCGGAGTCTACGCCGTCCGGCAGGCGCCCGTCCTGTTCGACAACCTGCTCGCATCTCTGCTCGGGGGAAGCCTGCGCCCCTTCCGGCCGCAGAGGCGGTTCCTGCTGATCCTGAACCTGGGCGACGGGACCGGGCTTGTGACGCGGGGAAAATTCGTCGCGTCGGGGCGCGTCGCCTTCCTGCTCAAGGACCGGCTCGATCGCGGGTTCATGCGGCGGTCCCGGGCCGGGCGCCCCCGCTGATGGGACGGATGCGGGGAGGCGTCTGCCATGTCCTGCTCTTCGCGCGGTACCCCGTTTCCGGGGAGGTCAAGACGCGCTTGATCCCCGCGATCGGGGCCCGGAGCGCGGCGCTGCTGCACCGGCGCATGGCCGAGCACGCCGCGGGGGCTGCGCGCGCCGCGCGCGAAACCGGGGAGATCGCGATCACGGTCTGCTGCACGGGCGGCCGTGTGCGCTATTTCCGCGCCTGGCTGGGGGAGGGGCCACGGTACGCGCCGCAGCCCGAAGGCGATCTCGGCGTCCGTCTGCGGCACGCGTTCGGTGCGGCCTTTTCCGCGGGGGCCGCGGGCGCCCTCGCCGTCGGCGCCGACGTTCCGGAGCTGTCCCCCGGCATCCTGCGCCGGGCCGTCGACGGGCTTGAAGAGCGGGATGTCGTCCTCGGGCCCGCCGTGGACGGCGGCTACTACCTGATCGGGACGAGGGCCTTTCGCCCGGAGCTGTTCGAGGGCGTCGACTGGGGATCCGAGCGGGTGTGCCGGCAGACGCGCGGGGCGATCCGCCGTCTCGGGATGACGTCCCTTGAACTGCCGACTCTCCGCGACGTGGACCGGGCGGAGGACCTCGAAGGGATCCGGGGGGATCCCCGCTTCACGGAAGCCTTCGGCGGAAAGGCGCCGATCTCCGTCGTCGTCCCGACGCGGAACGAGGCCGCCGCGCTGGGGCGGACCCTGGAGGCCGCCTCCCGGGCGGAAGGGGTGGAGATCCTCGTCGCGGACGGCGGGAGCCGGGACGGAACGCGGGAGATCGCCTCGCGGGCGGGCGCCGCCGTCCTGGCCGTTCCGGGCGGCCGGGCGGCGCAGATGAACGCCGGCGCCGGGGCCGCCAAGGGGCGGATCCTCCTTTTTCTCCACGCCGATACGCTCCTGCCCGAAGGCTACGCCGACGCCGCGCGCCGGGCGCTGGAAGATCCCGCGACCGTGGCGGGCGCCTTCGGTTTTCGCACCGACGGGTCCGGGGCGGCGATCCGCATCGCGGAACGTGTCACGAATTTCCGCTCCTCGATCCTGCGTTGGCCGTACGGCGACCAGGGGCTGTTCCTGGAGAAGCGCGTCTTCGGGGAGATGGGGGGATTCGCGCCCCTTCCGATCATGGAGGACTTCGAGTTGGTGCGCCAACTGCGACGGCGGGGGAGGATCGTAACCCTGGAGAAGCCGATCCTCACCTCGGCGCGCCGGTGGCGACGGCTGGGAATCGTCCGGACCGCCTTCCGCAACCAGTGCATGATCGCGGGGTACCTCGCCGGGGTGGAGCCGGAGCGGCTGTATCGCTTCTATTACGGGGAGGATTAGGGCGGCCGGGGGTCAGGCGTTCCGGAGGGACCGGAGGATCCGTTCCCGGGCCTCTTCCGACAGGGTTCCGTCGGCGCCCGCATCCGCCCGGTCCGACAGGCCTCCGGGACGCCGCAGCGCCTCGCGGATCAGGAGAAGCTGCCGCTCGAACCGCGCGCACCCTTTGCATATGAAGATATGCAGGCGCAGCCGCATCCTGCCGGCGAAGGGCAGTTCCGTGTCCATCGCCAGCGACACCAGCCGCGTCGCTTCCCTGCAGGAAATCATCCGGACTCCCTCCCCGTGCGTCCGAACCAACGGGTCTCCAGGCACTCGCGCAGACGGGCCCTCGCGCGGTGGAGGATCACCCAGAGGTTCGTCTCGGTGACGCCCAATACCTTACAGATCTCCTTCGTGCCCGCCCCGTCGATCTCCCGGAGGATGAAGGCGCTTGCATGGTTCGGTGGCAGCGTCTCGATGCATTTCCTCAGCTGCTCGTGGAACGCCCTCTGCTGCAGCAGGTCCGCCGGGTTGCCTCCCCATTCCCCCGGGCGCGTTGCCCAATGCCCGCGGGCGTCGAACGGATCGTCCCCCGGCAGTTCCGGGAAGTCCGCGCCGGTCAGGGGCGCCTCCCGCGACTGCCTTCGGAAATGGTCGAAGATCTTGTGCTTCAGGATCCCGGTGAGCCAGGTCATCTCGGTAGAGTCGCCGGAAAAGGAGTCCCGCCCTTTCAATGCCGCGAGGAACGTCTCCTGGACCAGGTCCTCGGCCTTCGCGCGGTCCCTCACGCGCAGCATCGCGAACCGGAAGAGGTAGTCCCCGTACCGGTGCACCCAATCCGACGGATCGATCGGCCGCGCCTTGTTCATCGGTTCATACCCTTTACGGACCGGGGCCGGGAGCGGAAACCGCGAGCGGGTAGTATAGCATCTCACCATCGGTAAGGATTTGCGCGCTCCGGCGACGAACGGGTGAGGGGAATCGCGAGGAAGGAGTCCGTGAAATGGAAAAATG
Organism: uncultured bacterium; assembly: GCA_964612075.1. GTDB lineage: Bacteria > Desulfobacterota > Deferrimicrobia > Deferrimicrobiales > Deferrimicrobiaceae > UBA2219. The sequence goes on along the minus strand of CAZTFC010000016.1, from coordinate 321 downwards.
GGATACCGTGCTGATGGGAAGAGGGGAGTTCCTTCGGACCGCGCTCGTGCTGGCGGGCGGCGTGCTGGTCGATCTGTCGCTGCCCGAAGGGCTGGCGCGCGCCGCGGAGAAGAGGCGGATACGGGTCTATTCGGCCGCGGCGGGGGGGTATGTGACGGTGGACAAGATCGTGAAGACCGACAAGGAGTGGCAGAAACAGCTGACCGCGGACCAGTACTACGTCACCCGGAAGAAGGGGACGGAGAGGGCGTTCACCGGAAAGTACAACAAGCACTACGAGAAGGGGATCTACCGGTGCGTCTGCTGCGGCAACGACCTGTT
>CAZTFC010000015.1:46098-48186 GCA_964612075.1 uncultured bacterium | reverse complement strand
CCGGGACGGACGACGCGTCGCTCGTCGAGGCGGCCGGCCGGCCGGTCGCGGCGATCCCCGGGGAGGAGACGAACATCAAGGTCACCCTGCCCGGGGACCTGAAGATGGCGACGGGCCTCGTCGAGGAGGAGCCCGACCTCCGCATCGGCATGGGGGGCGACGCCCACCGGCTGGCGGAAGGGATCCCGCTCTGGCTGGGCGGCGTGCGGCTGGACCACCCGAAGGGGCTCCTCGGGCACTCCGACGGCGACGTGCTGCTGCACGCCGTGGCGGACGCGATCTACGGGGCCCTCGGCGACCGGGACATCGGGTACCACTTCCCGCCGGGGAAGGAGGAGACGCGGGGGATCTCCAGCCGCCTCATCCTCGCCCACGCGCGTTCCCGCATGGCCTCGCTGGGGTTCGGCCTGCTGGGGCTCGACGCCGTGGTGATGTGCGAGGCCCCGAAGATCGCCCCGATCGCGGACGCCCTCCGGAACTCGGTCGCGGAGATCCTGTCGGTCTCTCCGGACCGGGTGAGCGTGAAGGGGAAGACGACGGAAGGGATGGGATTCGAGGGGCGCGGGGAGGGGATCTCCGCCTGGGCGGTCGCATTGCTCCGCGGCGCCCGAAAAGGAAACGAGGGGGGTGCCGCGGTATGAGCCTGGCCGTGTTCAATTCGATGGGGAACCGGAAGGAGCCGTTCGTCCCGCTCGTCCCGGGGAAGGTCGGGATGTACGTCTGCGGGGTCACGGTGTACGACCTCTGCCACATCGGGCACGCCCGCGCGAACGTGGCCTTCGACATCATCGTCCGGTACCTTCGCTTTTCGGGGTACGAGGTGACGTATGTCCGGAACTTCACCGACATCGACGACAAGATCCTGAAGCGCGCGCGGGAGGAGGGGAGCGACTACCTCGCCGTCTCCACGAAATACATCGAGGCGTTCCACGAGGACTTCGACCGGATGGGCCTTCTGCGGCCGACCGAGGAGCCGAAGGCGACCGAGCACATCCCCGAGATCGTCGCGCTGGTGGCCGACCTGGTGAAGCGCGGGAAGGCGTACGCCGTCGACGGCGACGTGTACTACTCCGTGAAAGGATTCCCCGAATACGGCAAGCTTTCCGGGAAGAACGTGGAGGACCTTCTCTCGGGCGCCCGGGTCGACGTGGACGAGCGGAAGGCCGACCCGCTGGACTTCGCGCTGTGGAAGGCCTCGAAACCCGGCGAGCCCGCGTGGGACAGCCCCTGGGGGCCCGGCCGGCCGGGGTGGCACATCGAGTGCTCCGCGATGTCGATGAAGCACCTGGGGGAGACGTTCGACATCCACGGCGGCGGGAAGGACCTCGTGTTCCCCCACCACGAGAACGAGATCGCCCAGTCGGAGGCCGCCACCGGGAAGCCGTTCGCCCGCTACTGGCTCCACAACGGCTTCGTCAACATCGACAACGAGAAGATGAGCAAGTCGCTCGGGAACTTCTTCACGCTGCGGGACGTCCTGGGCAAGGTCAAGCCCGAGGTGCTCCGGTTCTTCTTCGCCTCGAGCCACTACCGCAGCCCGATCGACTATTCCGACCAGAGCATCGCCGAGGCGAAGGCGGGGCTCGACCGCCTCTACCGCGTCAAGGAGAAGGCGGAAGGCCTGCGTGCCGCGGGGGTGTCCGCGCTTCCGCTGCCGGAAGGGGAGGAGTACGCCCCGGTGAACGAGGCCCCGAGGCGGTTCGTCGAGGCGATGGACGACGACTTCAACACCGCCGCCGCGCTCGGGCGCCTCTTCGACGCGGTGCGCCTGCTGAACCGCCTCGCGCCGCCGGACCCGGCGGCGGAGCCGGAGCGCGCGGGCCGGTTCCTCGCGGGGTACGGGATCGTCGAGCCGCTGTTCGGCGTCCTCGGCCTGCTCGCGTCACCCTCCCGCTCCTATTTCCAGGAGGCGTCCGGGCCGGCGGATGCGTCCGCGGAAGGGGGCGGCCGCATGCCGGAGGGCGAGATCGCCGCCCGCATCGAGGCGCGCCGGGCCGCACGCGCGGCGAGGAACTACGCGGAGGCCGACCGGATCCGCAAGGAGCTCGACGCCGCCGGCGTCCTCCTCGAGGACGGCAAGGGCGGCAC
>CAZTFC010000015.1:41547-45998 GCA_964612075.1 uncultured bacterium | reverse complement strand
TCCGCAAGGAGCTCGACGCCGCCGGCGTCCTCCTCGAGGACGGCAAGGGCGGCACCACGTGGAAGTACAGGGAGTGATCGGGGGACAAGCGGACAGGGAGGGGCGCTCCCTCCCGGGCTCGGCGGCCGGATGCCGCTTCCGCCGAAAAGGGCTGTTCCCGTTCGCTGCGGGGCGCGACTTCCCTGCTCCGGCCAGCGAACGCGGTTATTCGATTGCTTCCCCGGCCTTCGGTCACACCGATCGGATATCGATAGTTCCTGCCTATAAAGCAGGCGGGGTCTTCGCCGGTTTCGCGCTTTCGCCCCTCCGCGAACAGGGACACCCTTTTCGGCTTGCGCGATATCCCGGCGCCGGGCCCGGGGCGCCTCTCCCCGTGCGTCCCCCGATCAACGCCTGCCTTTCCGGACACCGCCGCGATCCAAGGGGGGTTCGAGGGGCGATATGGGGATGAAATTCCGCATGCAGGCGCCGTTCGAGCCCGCCGGGGACCAGCCGGCGGCGATCGGCGAGCTCGCCGACGGGCTTTCCCGCGGTCTCTCCCGGCAGGTGCTGCTCGGCGTCACGGGGTCCGGCAAGACGTACACGATGGCCTCCGTCATCGCCCGCGTGGACCGCCCCGCGCTGGTCATCGCCCCGAACAAGACGCTCGCCGCCCAGCTCTTCGCAGAGTTCAAGGCGCTTTTCCCCGAAAACGCCGTCGAGTACTTCGTCTCCTACTACGATTACTACCAGCCCGAGGCGTACGTCCCGCAGACCGACACCTTCATCGAGAAGGACTCCGCGATCAACGAGCAGATCGACAAGATGCGGCACAGCGCCACGAAGTCCGTGATGACCCGCGGCGACGTGATCGTGGTCGCCTCCGTTTCGTGCATCTACGGCCTCGGCTCGCCGGAGTTCTACGGCCGGATGACGGTCAAGGTGGCGGAAGGCGCCGAGTTCCCGCGCAACGCGCTGCTGCGGCGGCTGATCGACCTGCAGTACGAGCGCAACGACGTCGATTTCCACCGGGGGACGTTCCGGGTCCGGGGCGACGCGGTCGAGCTGTTCCCGGCGTACGAGGAGGAGAAGGTCCTCCGCATCGAGTACGACGAGGACCGGATCGGCCGGATCCGCTACGTCGACCCCCTGCGGGGGACGCGGCTGGGCGACGTGAAGGAGACGGTCGTCTTCCCGGCGAGCCACTACGTCGCGCCCGGGGACCAGGTCGAGCGTGCGGTCCGCACGATCGGCGAGGAGCTCGAGGAGCGGCTCGCGGAGCTTGCCGCCCAGGGGAAACCGCTGGAGGCCGAGCGGCTCCGGCAGCGGACGGCCTACGACCTCGAGATGATCGCGCAGATGGGCTTCTGCTCGGGGATCGAGAACTACTCCCGCCACCTCGACGGGCGCGAGCCGGGGCAGCCGCCGTACACGCTGCTCGACTATTTCCCGAAGGACTTCGTCACGTTCCTCGACGAGTCGCACGTGACCGTCCCGCAGCTCAACGGGATGTTCAACGGCGACCGCTCCCGGAAGCGGACGCTGGTCGACTTCGGGTTCCGCCTCCCGTCCGCGCTCGACAACCGCCCGCTGCGGTTCGAGGAGTTCCTGGAGCGCACGCGGCAGATCGTCTTCGTCTCGGCGACCCCGGCGGAGTACGAGCTGCGCGAGAGCGGTGGCGCCGTGGTGGAGCAGATCATCCGGCCGACCGGCCTGGTCGACCCGGAAGTCGAGGTCCGGCCCGCCGCGAGGCAGGTGGACGACCTGCTGGAGGAGATCCGGAAGCGCGCGGAGGCGGGGGAGCGGGTGCTCGTCACCACGCTGACCAAGCGGATGGCGGAGGACCTGACGGAGCATTACGAGGCGAAAGGGGTCCGCGTCCGCTACCTGCACTCGGACATCGACACGCTGGAGCGGGTCAACATCCTGCGTGACCTGCGCCTGGGCAAGTTCGACGCCCTGGTCGGGATCAACCTTCTGCGCGAGGGGCTCGACCTGCCCGAGGTGTCGCTGGTGGCCATCCTCGACGCAGACAAGGAGGGATTCCTCCGGTCCGCGAGGTCGCTGATCCAGACCTTCGGGCGGTCGGCGCGCAACGTCGCCGGGAGGGTCATCTTGTACGCCGACGCGGAAACCGGCTCGATGCGGGAGGCGATCACCGAGACGAGGCGCCGCAGGGAGCGCCAGACGGCGTACAACCGGGAGCACGGGATCACGCCCGAGACCGTGCGGAAAAACATCGTGGACGCGATGGGGCAGGCGTGCGAGGCGGACTACGTCCCCGTGCCGGCGTCGGAGGAGCTGGAGATCCCTTCGCGGGAGGAGATGCTCAAACTTCGCAGGAAGCTCCGCAGGGAGATGGAGCGGGCGGCGAAGAAGCTCGATTTCGAGCGGGCGGCGGAGCTGCGCGACCGGCTCCTCGCCCTGGAGAAGGTGGAGCTTGCCGCCGGCTGAGGGAGCGGTCCCGCTGTCCGACTGGAGGATCTTCCCCCGGTTCCCCGGCGTCTACATCATGAGCGACGGGCGGGGGAAGGTGCTGTACGTCGGGAAGGCCAAGGACCTCAGGGCCCGCATTCACAACTACGCCGTTCCGGGCGGAGACGGCCGCCCGACCGTCCCCCTCCTCCTGGCGCTGGCGAAGGACGTCCGGTGCATCGTCACCGCCACGGAGAAGGAGGCGCTCCTCCTCGAGAACACGCTCATCAAGCGCCACCGCCCCCGGTTCAACATCTTCTTCCGCGACGACAAGGAATACCTGCTTCTGCGGATCGACCCGAACGAGGAGTTCCCCCGGCCGGAGCTGGTCCGGAGGGCGGCGCGCGACGGGGCGTCCTATTTCGGGCCGTACTCCTCGGCGAAGGGGATCCGGGAGACGCTGCGCGAGCTGCTGCGGCTCTTCCCGCTGTGCTCCTGTTCCCGGAAGAAGTTCGCCTCCCGCCGGCGGCCGTGCCTCAATCACCAGATGGGGCGCTGCCTCGGCGCGTGCGCCGGCAAGGTCTCCCGGGAGGCGTATCTTCCCGTGGTCGAGAACGCCGTGCGCTTCCTGCGCGGGGAATACAGGGGGCTGCTCGCGTCCTGGAAGGCGGAGATGGCGGGGCTTTCCCGGTCGATGCGGTACGAGGAGGCGGCGAGGCTTCGCGACCGGATCGCGGTCGTCGAGCGGACGCTTACCCGGCAGCGCGTCGTCCGCGCCGTTCAGGGCGACGTGGACGTCCTCGGGTGGAGCCGGGAGGACGCCGAGGCGACGATATCGGTTCTCTACCTGCGCGGCGGGCGGCTCACCGACGCCCACCACCGGTCTTTCCGCTGGGAGGGGGCCGGGGACGAGGCGGTGTCCTCCTTCCTCCTGCAGCACTACGCGGAAGGGGCTTTTTTCCCCCGCGAGATCCTTCTCCCGTTCCCCCTGGCCGACCGGTCGGCCCTCGCCGCGGCGCTTTCGGAGCGCGCGGGGCGGATCGTCCTCCTGCGCGTGCCCGAGAAGGGGGAGCGCCTCCGCCTGGTCGATCTGGCCCGCAGGAACGCCGAGGAGAGCGCCCGCATGCGCCGGGAGAAGGAAGGCGCCTACCTCGCGCTGGCGGAGCGCATGGCGTCCCTCTTCTCCCTGCCGGCCCTCCCGGTCCGGATCGAGGGGTACGACATATCGAACACGGCGGGAACCGAGCCCGTGGGGTCGATGGTCGCCTTCGTCGGGGGGAAGCCCGCGAAGAAGTGGTACCGCAAGTTCGCGATCCGCGGCGCCTCCGGTCCGGACGACTTCGCGATGATGGAGCAGGTCGTCCGCCGCCGCTTCGGCCACGGGGAGGATTTCGGGGAGATGCCGGACCTCGTCCTGGTCGACGGGGGGAAGGGGCAGCTTTCCTCGGCGGAAGCCGCGCTGCGCTCCGCGGGAAAGGGGTCGATCCCGGTGATCTCGCTGGCCAAGGAACGCGTGCGAGCGGGAGAGACGGTCTTCCGGGAGCGCGTCTTCCTGCCGGGGAGGAAAAATCCCGTCCACCTGGCGGCGAACGACCCGGCGCTCCACCTGCTGATGCGGGTACGGGACGAGGCCCACCGGTTCGCCGTGACGTTCCATCGGAAGCGCCGCACCCGGGCGGCCCTTTCCGGCTGACCGCAGGGGGAGCTCTCCTCGCGCAAGCACCTCCCCTTCCGGGACGCCTCGGAGACGGATCAAGGCGATCGGATCGCGGTATCCCGGCTCTCCGTGATCTTGACTCCTTGATCCGCCTCCAATCCCACGCAGGAGGTCTTGCGCACGGAGTGCCCCTTGCGCAGGCAAACCGCCACCGCGACACAGGCCACCAAAACACAGGCCACCAAGACACAGGCCACCAAGACATAGGCCACAAAGGAGATCTTCTCTACGGAAGGTACGTACGGAAAAGCTACCGATATAGGGGCGACTGGTTTCGGGGGACATTCTTGGTTCAAACGCGGGCGAAGGGAAAGAGTGTCCCCCGCCCATCTCGTACGGA
>CAZTFC010000015.1:0-41447 GCA_964612075.1 uncultured bacterium | reverse complement strand
GACTGGTTTCGGGGGACACTCTTGGTTCAAACGCGGGCGAAGGGAAAGAGTGTCCCCCGCCCATCTCGTACGGAAAAGCTACCGATATAGGGGCGACTGGTTTCGGGGGACACTCTTGGTTCAAACGCGGGCGAAGGGAAAGAGTGTCCTCCCCCAGTTCGGGCGGAGGGAGCCAACAGGTCGATACCTCCGAAAACAGCGCAGGCGAGGAGGCCAGGGACGGCCGACGAGCCGTAGCTCCGAGGGACCCCTGCTGCGGAACAGGAGACCTCACGGGAACGGGTTTTGCGACGAGGCCCGCGCATGGACCATCCGTTCCGGGGACAGGGAGGGCTCTTCCTCCTCCTGCTCGCATATCTCGGCGGCTTCTTCCTCGCCCTGGCCGCCGGGCCGGCATGCGGAGCGGTTTCCGCGTTCCTCCTGGCCGCGTCCGCCTTCCTGCTCGTCCTGAGGGCCCGCGCGTTCGCCGTCGCATGGGTCGTCGCTGCCTTGTGCGGCTCGCTGTCGGCGGTGAGGATCCCGTTCGTCGAACCGGCGTCCGTACGGCCGTTCCTGGAAACCGCGGTCGTGCTGGAAGGGCGGGTCTCCGCGATGCGGACGACCGACAGCGGCTGGGCCGGGACCGCGGAGGGGGCGTCCGTCTCCATCCCCGGGGAGAACGGAAGCTGCCGGCTCGGAACGGTCCTCATATATGTCCGGAACCCGGACCGGCCGGTATCCTTCCCGGCCGTCGTGCGCGCCTCGGGCCGGCTTCATCCGGCCGGCGGGGCGGCGAATCCCGGCGAGATCCCGAGAGAGTGGTCCGCCATGGCCCAGGGGGCGCGCTACTCCTTCTTCGCGGACGCTTCGGGGACGGTCTTCCTCCCCGCGGAGCGGGGTGACGGCCGGGCAGGGGCGTTCTTCGCCCGGGCAAGGCGCCGGACGGGAGACTGGGTCAGGAGGCACTGCGGCGAGACGGACGGCGCGCTGTACCTTCTTTCGCTGGCCACGGGGGAATCCCCCGCGTTCTCCCACCCGATGGTGACGCTGCTCCGGAAGACGGGACTCGCGCACCTGCTGGCGATTTCGGGCGTGAACGTCGCGGTGTTCTACCTGATCGCCGCCTTCCTCGCGCGGTCCGCGGTGTGGGCCGTCCGGCGCCGCCACGGAACCCCCGATCTCAACCTCGTTCCGGCCGTCCTCTCCCTGCCGGCATGCTGGGCGTACGTCCTGCTGGCGGGCGCGCCCGTTCCCGCCGTCCGGTCCGCGGGGATGATCACCCTGACCGTGCTCGCCTGGCGACGGTTCGGCGTCCGCGCGACCGGATTGGCCTGGTCGGCGATGCTGGTCCTCACCCTGGTTCGCTCCCCCATGGAGATCTTCTCCCCCTCCTTCCTCCTTTCCTACGGGGCGACGTTCTTCCTCGTCGCAAACTGCGCCGTCCCGGCCGGGGAGGAGCCGGCGGGGTGGAAGGGAACGGCGAAGCGACGGGCGGGGGACGCGGTCCGGGCGTCGGCGGTGGCTTTCCTCGGCACGCTGCCGGTCTCCGCCGCCTTCTTCCAGTCGGTTCCTTCCGGCGCGATCCTCTGGAACGTACTGTTCGGGCCGGTCCTCGGCACGGGAGGCGTCGCCGGGGCGTGCCTCGCCGTCGCGGGAGGGGCCTTCGGGATCGACGCGGCCGGCCCGCCCGTCCGCCTCGTCGCGGCGGTGCTGACGCGTGCGCTTTGCGTGCTGGACGCCGTCTCGGGCGGCGGCGCCGGATGCTTTCCCGTTCCGCCGCCCGGGGTCGCCGCACCGTTCGCGGCGTTGGCGGCCGCGGCCGGCGGGACCGTCTTCCTGTTGAGGAGGGGGGCTAGGGCATGGCCGGCGCCGGTGGCGGCGTCGGCGCTTTTCCTCGGGTGGATCCACCTGCCATATATCGCCCTGCCGGAACCCGGGCTCCGGGTGACCGCGCTGAACGTCGGGAAAGGGGCGGCGTGCCACATTTCCTTCCCGGGGGGAGGGAACGCCCTGATCGACGCCGGCAGCGCGCTTCGCGGGAACTTCGGGGAGCGGGCGGTCCTTCCTTTCCTGCGGCGCGCCGGGGTCCGCCGGATCGACGTCCTCGTGCTCACCCATGCCCACGAAGACCACTACGGCGGGGCTGCCGCGGTCCTCTCCTCGATCCCGGTGGGGGAGATCTGGCTGCCCGAAGGCGTCCCCAAGGAGCGGTTCGGGGGGGCGGTGTCCGCTTTTCGCGGCCCGATTCGAACCGTTCGCCCGGGTTCACGCCTCGCGTTCGGCGGCGCGGAGCTGGCCGTCCGGGGGAAGGGACCGGATCCGTCGCGCCGCGGCGAAAACGACCGCGGAAGCATTTTGGAACTGCGTTTCGGAAAGATATCCGTCTGGTTCCCGGGAGACGCGGAAGGAGGTCCGGCCGCCTGGGGACCCGCCGACCCGTCACCCGGGGAGCGCCGCGTCCTCTTTTTGCCGCATCACGGTTCACCGAAGGCGGACCCCCTCGGATGGACCGCTTTTTGCCGCCCCGTTGCGGCCGTATCCCAAAATAGCGATTGTTTCACGGGGGAAAATCTGCTACCTTCGGGTCAGCGATTCCTGTTGAAAAACGGAGCACTTACGCTTCGTTCGGACGGGAAGGGCTTGTTTTTTCTGCAGGAAGGCCGCAATCTGGGGTGGAAGCTTCTCTGGCGGCTTGCTTGAGAATTGACGGTTCAGCGAATCTTGCGCACAGGAGCGGCGCCTCGAGATGAGCACGCAGAGAGTCCTGATCCTCTGCCATGACGTGAACAAAATCGTTTCCTTCGTGCAGACCCCCTCGCTGAAAGGCGTGCACTTCTCCATCTTCCCGGACTGGGTATCCTCGGCCGCGGCGCTCCAGAAGGAAAACTTCTCCGTCATCGTGGCCCAGAAGATCCTTCCGAACGGCGGGGCGGGCCCGTTCGTTTCGGAGATCATGTCGCTCGCGCCGAAGACGCCGTTGATCCTCGTGCTGGCCGAGAACGACGGTCCTTCGGTCCTCGACGCGCTGAAAGCGGGCGCCTCGGAGATCCTCTTCGAAGAGTCCCTGGGCACTTCGCTGGCGACGTCGCTCGAGAAATACCTGTTCTCCGGATACGGCCTGCTTCGACGGATGTCCCTGGACGAGCTGTTCGATTTCTGCATCCCGGTCATCACGACGTCCGACATGACGCTGCTGGCGGGGACGATCCTCGAGAAGTTCCGCGAGGCGCTGGGGGCGTCCTTCGGGGTGCTGTTCCAGGAGGGGGGGGAGGGCGGCGTCCCCTACGTCGTCCATTCCGCCATGGGATTCGCCGACGAGGCCGCCCCGCTTTCCTTCCTTCGGCGGTTCGGCGAGCCGCTCATCCGTCACGCGACCGCGTCGCCGACGGTGATCCCGACGGAAAAGCTCGAGGCGGAGGCCCCGGGGGGGCGCTGGCCCCTCGATTCGAACCGGTTCCTCCTGCCGATCCGGTTCGACCTGGAATCGGGGATCCGGGTGTTCTCCGTGGTGGGGCTGCGGGGCGCCCCGGAGGGCGACGCCATCAACAGCCCCCTGCTGAACTTCTTCTGCCGGCAGTCGCGGCTCGCGCTCATCAACGCGGAGCGCAACGCCCAGGTGCAGAGCCTCATCTATATCGACGACCTCACCAAGCTCTACAACAGCCGGTACCTGAACGTCGTGATCGACCGGGAGATGAAGCGGTCCGAGCGCTACCGGAACTTCTTCTCCGTCCTCTTCATGGACATCGACTTCTTCAAGCGGGTCAACGACACCCACGGGCACCTCGTCGGCAGCCGCGTGCTGCAGGAAGTCGGCGCGGTGCTGCGCTCCTGCGTCCGCGATTCCGACACGGTTGCCCGGTACGGCGGGGACGAATTCGTCGTCCTCCTCGTGGAGACGAACTCCGAGGAGGCGATGTTCGTGGCGGAGCGCATGCGGAAGGCGATCGAGAACGAGCATCTCTGCAAGGGCATGGGGCTCGACGTGCGCCTGACGATCTCCATCGGGATCGCCGCGTTCCCGGAGCATGCGACCTCGAAGCAGCACCTCCTGAACCTCGCGGACCAGGCCATGTACCGCGGGAAGGAATCGACCCGGAACGTCGTCTACCTGGCGCAGCCGCAGAAGTTTCCATGACGTTGACCGCCATCCGGGGGATGAAGGACATCCTTCCCCCCGAGTCCTCACGCTGGTCCGCCCTCGAGGCGTCGTTCCGGGCGCACGCCGGCCGGTACGGCTTCCGCGAGATCCGCACGCCGCTGCTCGAGCGCACGGAGCTGTTCTCGCGCGCGGTCGGCGAGACGACCGACATCGTCGAGAAGGAGATGTACACTTTCGCCGACCGTTCGGGCGACAGCCTGACGGTGCGCCCCGAGGGGACCGCGTCGGTGGTCCGGGCGGTCCTCGAGCACCGGGCCGGGCTGGGGGAGTGGCCGGTCCGGCTGTTCTACATCGGCCCGATGTTCCGTCACGAGCGGCCGCAGAAGGGGCGCCTGCGGCAGTTCCACCAGTTCGGGGCGGAGCTGTTCGGGACCGAGTCGCCCTACGCCGACGCCGAGTCGATGGCCTTCCTGTACGGGTTCCTCCGGGACGCCGGCCTCGACGGCGTGTCGCTCGAGATCAACTCCCTCGGGGACCCGGAGTGCCGGCCCCGGTTCAACGAGCGCCTCGCGGAGTTCCTCGCCGGGCGCGAATCCGACCTGTGCGACGACTGCCGCCGGCGCAGGGTGCGAAACCCGCTGCGCGTGCTCGACTGCAAGGCGGAGCGGTGCATCCGGGCGACCGCCGACGCGCCGTCGATCCTCGACTCGCTGTGCGGGGCGTGCCGCGACCATTTCACCGCCGTCGAGGCGTCGCTGTCCGCCGCGGGGATCCCGTTCCGCAGGAACCCCCGGATGGTCCGCGGCCTCGACTATTACCGGCGGACGACCTTCGAGTTCGTCATCCCCGGGATGGGGGCGCAGAACACCGTCGCCGCCGGCGGGCGGTACGACGGCCTCGCGGAGATGATCGGCGGGAAGGAGCCGGTCCCGGCCATCGGCTTCGCGATCGGGGTGGAGAGGCTGCTGATGCTGCTGGGCGAGGGCGGCGCGGCGCCGGCCGCGGCGGACGTCTTCCTCGTGACCACGTCCCCCGCGCTCCTGCCGGAGGCGTTCCGGTGGAAGATGGAGCTCGTGGCGCAGGGGGTCCGGGCCGACATGGACTACGAGGGGCGCAGCCTGAAGAGCCAGTTCCGGCGGGCCGACCGTTCGGGCGCGAAGGCGGTCGTCGTCCTCGGCGAGGAGGAGGCGGCGCGCGGCGCGGTGGCGTACCGAGACATGGAGAAGGCGACGCAGGAAGAGGTCTCCGCGGAGGAGGCCATGCGAAGGCTCCGCGGGTTCCGGAAGGAGGGTTGACGTTGGACGCGTTTCTGCCCGAGCACAAGAGGACCATATACTGCGGCCGGCTGCGGGCCGAGCACATCGGACAGGAGGTGGTGCTCTGCGGCTGGGTGCACCGGCGCCGGGACCACGGGGGGCTCGTGTTCGTCGACCTGCGCGACCGGGAGGGGCTGGCGCAGGTCGTCATCAATCCCGAGGGGTCCGTCGAGGCGCACGCCAAGGCCGACGCGCTGCGGGTGGAATTCGTCCTTTCGGTGCGCGGCACCGTACGCCGGAGGCCGCCGGGCACGGAGAACCCGAACCTGCCCACGGGGGAGGTCGAGGTCGCGGCGGTCTCGCTCGCCGTCCTCAACGAGTCGAAGCCGATCCCCTTCTCCCTCGAGGACGACACGGACGTCGCCGAGAGCGTCCGGCTCAAGTACCGCTACCTCGACCTTCGGAGGCCGTCGGTCCAGTCGAATTTCCTTTTGCGCGCGCGGCTCGCCCGCAGCGTGCGGGAGTACCTGTTCGAGAACGGCTTCCTCGAGATCGAAACCCCGGTGCTCACGAAAAGCACGCCGGAAGGCGCGCGCGACTACCTGGTCCCGTCCCGCGTCAACCCGGGGATGTTCTACGCGCTGCCGCAGTCCCCGCAGCTTTTCAAGCAGATCCTGATGGTCTCGGGGTACGACCGGTACGCGCAGGTCGTGAAATGCTTCCGGGACGAGGACCTCCGGGCCGACCGCCAGCCGGAGTTCACGCAGATCGACGCGGAGATGTCCTTCGTCGACCGCGAGGATGTCTTCGCGATGTTCGAGGGGATGATGGCGCGGGCCTTCCGCGACGTGCTCGGGAAGGAGCTCGAGACGCCGATCCCCCGGCTCGGCTACCGGGAGGCGATGGACCGGTTCGGCGTCGACAAGCCGGACACCCGGTTCGGCCTCGAGATCACGGACTACACGGAGCTGCTGTCGAAGACGGAGTTCCGCGTGTTCGCGGAGGTCGCGGCGAAGGGCGGCTTCATCCGGGGGATCACCGCCCCGGGGCTGGCCGAGTCCAGCCGGTCGGAGATCGTCGCGCTCGAGGAGGTGGCGAAGATCGGCGGGGCCGCCGGGCTGGGGTGGTTCAAGGTCACGGCGGAGGGGCTTTCCTCGTCGTTGACGAAGTTCTTCAAGGAGGAGCAGCTCGAGCAGCTGCGGGCGCGTTCCGGCGCGAAGCCGGGCGACCTGCTCCTGCTGGTCGCGGACGGGTTCGACGTGGTTTGCGCGTCCCTCGGGCGGCTCCGGCTCCACCTCGGAGAGAAGCTGGGGCTGATCGACCCGAAGCTGCACCATCTCCTCTGGGTCACCGATTTCCCGATGTTCGAGTGGGACAAGGAGGAGAAGCGGTGGGGGGCGATGCACCACCCGTTCACCGCGCCGCTCGACGACGACCTGCCGCTTCTCGACACGGACCCGGGGAAGGCGCGCGCCAAGGCGTACGACATGGTGCTCAACGGCTCCGAGATCGGGGGAGGGAGCATCCGTATCCACCGCAAGGACATCCAGTCCAAGGTGTTCCAGCTCCTGGACATCGGGCCGGAGGAGGCGCGCGTAAAGTTCGGCTTCCTCCTCGAGGCGCTGGAGTTCGGCGCGCCGCCGCACGGCGGCATCGCCTACGGGCTCGACCGGCTGGCGATGATCTTCTCGGGGGCGGACTCGCTGCGCGACGTGATCGCGTTCCCGAAGACGCAGAAGGCCACGTGCCTGATGACCGACGCACCTTCGGAGGTCGACGTCAGGCAGCTCCGGGAGCTGTCGATCCGGGTGACGACGCCCGTGAAAAAGTAGGGGAACGGGGGCGCCTTCGCCCCCTTCCATGCCTCCTCCGATTTGGTTTATAGTGGTCCCGTGCTGCCCAAGGAGCTGTTCCGACCGAAATCCGTAGCCGTCGTCGGGGCGTCCCGGAACCCCGAGAAGGTGGGGTACGGCGTCTTTGCGAACCTGGTCCAGGCCGGGTTCCCGGGGGACGTTTACGGCATCAACCCGGGGGGCGGCGAGCTGCTGGGCCGCCCGTTGCTGCAGTCCATCGAGGCGATCCCCGGGCCGGTGGACCTCGGCGTCTTCGTCGTTTCCCCGAAGGACATCCTGAAGTCGTTCCCCGCCCTCGCGGCGAAGGGGATGAAGGCGGCCATCGCCATCTCCGCCGGGTTCAAGGAGGTGGGGGGCGCCGGCGTCACCCTGGAGCGCGAGCTCACCTCCCTGGCGCGCGCCACCGGGATCCGGGTCGTGGGCCCGAACTGCCTCGGGGTGATCGACACCCATGCCCGCCTGAACGCCTCCTTCTCCAACGGCACCCCGGGGACGGGAAACATCGGCTTCCTCTCCCAGTCCGGGGCGCTTTGCACGGCCCTCCTCGACCGGTCATTGGGCGAGAATATCGGCTACTCCAAGGTCGTAAGCATGGGGAACAAGGCCGACGTCTCCGAGTCGGACGTCCTCGAGTTCCTGGCCGACGACCCGGAGACCCGCGTGATCATGGGCTACATCGAGAGCATCGACGACGGCCGGCGGTTCCTGAAAGCCGCCAAGGACGTGACCCTCCGCAAGCCGGTCGTCCTGCTGAAGGCGGGCTCCACGGCCTCGGGCGCCCGGGCCGCCTCCTCCCACACGGGGAGCCTTGCCGGTTCCGACAGCGCCTACGCCGCGGCGTTCCGCCAGGCGGGGATACTGCGCGCCGCCTCGATCGAGGAGCTGTTCGACTTCACCGTCGGCTTCTCGATGCAGCCGGTGCCGAAACAGGGGAAGCTCCTCATCCTGACCAACGCGGGGGGGCCGGGGATCCTGGCGGCGGACACGGCGGACCGCCTGGGGATCCGTCTCGCCGAGGTCTCCGAGTCGCTGCGCGTGCGGATCGCCCCCAAGGTCCCGCCGACCTCCAGCCTGGTCAACCCGGTGGACATCATCGGGGACGCCCGCGCCGACCGGTACCGGGACGTCCTCAATATCCTCGCGGGCGACGATTCCGTCGACATGGTCCTCGTGCTGCTGACGCCGCAGGTCATGACCGAGCCCGAGGAAACGGCGCGCGCCGTCGTGTCCGAGCTGGGGAAGACGGGGAAAACGGTGTTCGGGTCGTTCGTCGGGGGGACCAGCGTCGCCTCCGCCCGCAAGGTTCTCATGGAGGGCGGGGTCCCCAGTTACATCACCCCCGAGCGCGCCGTGGGCACCGCGCACGCGATGGTGCGGTACTCCCGCATCCAGACCGCCGATTTCCCCGAGGACGGCGGCTCCCTCGGCGGCCGCCCGATGGCCGCCCAGCGCGCCATCGGCAGGATCCTTTCCAAGGGGGGGCAGGGCGGCGAGGAGGACGCGCGCTCCATCCTCGAGGTGTACGGCTTCTCCTTCCCGAAGAACTCCTTCGCGCAGACGTCCGCGGACGCCGTGCAGGCGTTCCGCGAGATGGGCGTCCCGCAGGTCGTCATGAAGATCGTCTCCCCGCAGATCCTCCACAAGACCGACGTGGGGGGCGTGCGCCTCGGCCTCGCGTCCGAGCAGGACGTCGAAAGGGCGTTCGTCGAGATCACCGCCTCGGTGCGCCGCCACGCCCCGGACGCGTGGATCGCCGGGGTCTCCGTGCAGGAGATGATCGTCGGCGGCCAGGAGCTCATCCTGGGGCTGACCCGCGACCCGCAGTTCGGGCCGCTGCTGATGTTCGGCCTGGGAGGCATCTACGTCGAGGTCCTCAAGGACGTCGCGTTCCGGGTGGCGCCGGTGTCGCGGCGCGACGCCGCGGAGATGATCCGGGAGATCCGGGCCTACCCGCTGCTGGCCGGCTACCGCGGCACCGAGCCGGCGGACGAGGAGGCCATCATCGACGCCATGCTGCGGCTGTCGGCCCTGTCGTGCGACTTCCCCGAGATCATGGAGCTCGACATCAACCCCGTCCGGGTGATGCCCAGGGGCAAGGGGCTTCGGGCGATCGACTGCCGGGTAGCGGTAGCGGAGGGCAGGAAATGAACCTGTATATCGCGTCCACGTCGGAATACGCCGGGAAGACGCTCGTCGCGCTGGCTTTGGGAAAGATCTGGGGCGAGGCGGGCGTCAAGGTCGGGTACCTCAAGATCCTCGGGAAGATCCCCGTCATGGAGGACGGGAAGCTGGTCGACGAGGACGCCTCGTTCATCGCGAACCAGCTGGGGCTCGAAGGACCGCCGGAGGCTTTCTGCCCGGCCGTGATCACGCCCGACCTGGTGATGGCCGCCTACCGCGGGGAAGACCTCCGCCTGCGGGGGAAGATCACCGCCTCGGTGCGCGACGCCGAGGCCCGCTCGGAGATCCTCCTCATCGGCGGCACCGCCAACGCGCGCGACGGATATTTCTTCGGCCTCTCCCCGCTGGAGCTGATCGTGAACTTCAACTGCCGCGTGGTGCTGGTGGACCGGTTCGAGGGCGAGAAGTCGATGGACCAGGTGCTGTGGGCCGCCCAGGTGCTGGGCCCCCGCCTCCTCGGGGTGGTCTTCAACCGGGTACCGTCGGCCCAGGAGTCGTTCGTCCGGGGGACGGCGGGCGCCTTCCTGGAGAAGAAGGGGATCCGGGTCCTCGGGGCCGTGCCGCTGGACCCGCTGCTCGACAGCGTCAGCGTGGGATCGCTGGTTTCCCGGCTCAACGCGGCGGTCCTGCTGGAAGGGCCCTCCCCCGGGACGATGATCGAGCGGTTCTGCGTGGGCACGATGGACGTGGAGCACGCGCTGCGGATCTTCCGCGGCATCCCCCGGAAGGCGGTGGTCACCGGCGGCTTCCGGACGGACATCCAGCTCGCCGCCCTCGAGACCGACACGCTGGCGCTGGTGCTGACGGGCGGCGTCGCCCCGCACGACATCATCCTGGCGAAGGCGCGCGAGAAGGGCGTGGCCATCCTGAAGGTTGCGGAGGACACCTTCTCCACCGTGGAGAAGTTCGAGCGGATCCTGGGGCGCCTGCGGATCCGGGAGCCGGAGAAGGTCGCCCGCGGCGTGGAAGCCGTCCGCGCGTCGGTGGACACCGACGCGCTGCTCGCCTTCTGCCGGCAGGCCTAGGCTTCCCGACCGGGCGCTGTTTTTCGGCTTCCGGTATCTTGACGGTTCGGCCATCGTACAATAGCCTATAGTTTTACCCCCAAATGGAGGAACACATGGCGCCCATCCGGAACCTGGCCCCGCCCTCCGACGGGGAAAAGATCGTCATGAGGCCCGACCGCACGCTCGAGGTCCCGGATCGCCCGATCCTGCCGTACATCGAGGGGGACGGGATCGGCGCCGACATCTGGCGCGCCTCCGTCCGCGTCTTCGACGCCGCCGTCCTGAAGGCCTACGGGGGCAGGCGGAAGGTCCGGTGGCTCGAGGTCCTGGCGGGCGAAAAGGCGTTCAACCGGACGGGGGAGTGGCTTCCCGAGGACACCCTCGCCGCCTTCCGGGAATACCTCGTGGGGATCAAGGGCCCCCTGACCACGCCGATCGGGGGCGGCTTCCGCTCGCTGAACGTCGCGCTGCGCCAGGAGCTCGACCTCTACGTCTGCCTGCGCCCCGTGAAGTACATCCCCGGTGTCCCTTCCCCCGTGAAGCGTCCGGAGCTGGTCGACATGGTCATCTTCCGCGAGAACACCGAGGACATCTACGCGGGGATCGAGTGGGCCGCCGGCACGCCCGAGCTTCAAAAAGTCGTCGACTTCCTCGTCCGGGACATGGGGGTGAAGAAGATCCGGTTCCCGCAGACCACCTCCATCGGGATCAAGACGATCAGCCGCGAGGGGAGCGAGCGGCTGGTCGAGGCGGCGATCCGGTACGCCCTCCGGCACGGCCGGAAGTCGGTCACCCTGGTCCACAAGGGCAACATCATGAAGTTCACCGAGGGGTCCTTCCGGGACTGGGGATACGCCCTCGCCGCGAGGTCGTTCCGCGACGAGACCGTCTCGATGCGCGAGAGCTGGGTCCTCGAGCACCTGGAGCGGGAGCCGGGGGCGGGCGAGCAGGAATGCGCCCGGGCGCTGGAGCCCGGCTTCGAACGGATGACCCCGGCGCAGCGGGAGGACGTCCTGCGGGAGGTCGAGGCGGCGCGGGCGCTCCTGCCGACGCACGGCGGGGGGAAGTGGCGGAAGAAGCTGCTGATCAAGGACGCGATCGCGGACATCACGATGCAGCAGACGATCACCCGCGCGGACGAGTTCGACGTCATCGCCACGCCGAACCTGAACGGCGACTACCTGTCCGACATGCTGGCGGCCCAGGTGGGGGGGATCGGCATCGCGCCCGGCGGCAACATCAACTACCTCACCGGCCACGCGATCTTCGAGGCGACCCACGGCACGGCGCCCAAGTACGCGGACCAGGACAAGGTGAACCCCTCCTCCGTCATCCTCTCGGGGGTGATGATGTTCGAGCACCTAGGGTGGGGGGAGGCGGCGGACAGGATCCGGAAAGGGATCGAGGCGGCCATCGGGAGCCGCACCGTCACCTACGACTTCGCCCGGCTGATGAAGGCGGAGGGGGCGGCGGGGGTCAGGGAAGTGAAATGCAGCGGGTTCGGCGACGCCGTCATAGAGAACATGTGAAGAGGGGGGCAGCGGGATGAGCAGGGCGAAGGTCACGGTCATCGGGGCGGGGAACGTAGGGGCCACCACGGCGCAGCGGCTGGCCGAGAAGGGGATCTGCGACGTCGTCCTCGTGGACATCGTGGAGGGGCTCCCCCAGGGGAAGGCGCTCGACATGCTCCAGTCCGCGCCCATCTGCGGCTTCGACGCGACGGTGACGGGGACGAACGGGTACGAGGACACGGCGGGGTCCGACATCGTGGTCATCACCTCGGGGCTCGCCCGCAAGCCGGGCATGAGCCGCGACGACCTGCTGAAGGTCAACGCGGGGATCGTCAAGGACGTGACCCTCAAGGCGGCCGCGAAGTCTCCGGACGCCGCCATCATCGTGGTCTCCAACCCGCTCGACGCGATGACCTACGTCGCCCACAAGCACAGCGGGTTCCCCGCGAACCGGGTGATGGGGATGGCGGGGGTCCTCGACTCCGCCCGCTTCCGCGCGTTCATCGCGATGGAGCTCGGCGTCTCGGTCGCGAACGTGAACGCCTTCGTGCTCGGGGGGCACGGCGACACGATGGTCCCGTCTACGAAATACACCACGGTCGCGGGGATCCCGGTGGAGGACCTGATCCCGGCCGATCGGCTCGGGCAGATCCTCGAGCGCACCGCCAAGGGCGGGGCGGAGATCGTGTCGCTCCTGAAGACCGGGTCGGCCTACTACGCGCCGTCGGCCGCCGCCGCGCAGATGTGCGAGGCGATCCTGCTCGACCGGAAGGCGATCCTTCCGTGCGCCGTGCTTTCGAAGGGGACCTACGAGGGGTGCGACGGGCTGTTCGTGGGGCTGCCGGCCAAGCTCGGCGCGAAGGGGGTGGAGGAGGTCGTGCGGTTCGCCCTTTCCGAAAAGGAGTCCGAGGCGCTGAAACGGTCGGCCGCGGCGGTCCGCGAGCTCTGCGAGGCCGTCGATCGGCTCGGGTTCTGACGGATGAACATCCACGAGTACCAGGCCAAGGCCGTCCTGTCGCAGTACGGCGTGCCGGTCCCGAAGGGGAGGGTGGCGGACGCGCCGGGCGAGGCCGTCGTCATCGCCGAGGAGCTGGGCACGCCCGTCGTCATCAAGGCGCAGATCCACGCCGGCGGTCGGGGGAAGGGCGGCGGCGTGAAGATCGCCCGGGACCTCGCGGAGGTCCGCGAGCACGCGCGGCAGATCATCGGGATGCGCCTGGTGACGCACCAGACGGGCCCCGAGGGGAAGCTGGTCAAGCGGGTCCTCGTGGAGGAGGCGGGGAAGATCCGGAAGGAGTACTACCTGGGGATGGTCGTCGACCGGTCCGTCTCCCGGATCGTCGCCATGGCGTCCACCGAGGGCGGGATGTCGATCGAGGAGGTCGCGGCCCGCTCCCCCGAAAAGATCCTGAAGGAGTGGATCGACCCGGCGCTCGGGCTGATGCCGTTCCAGGCCCGGAAGATCGCATTCGGGCTGGGCCTCTCCACGGACCTCACGGGGAAGGCCGTGCGCCTGATGACGGCGCTGTACAAGGCCTTCGTGGAGACCGACTGCTCGCTCGCCGAGATCAACCCGCTCGTGCTGACGGAGGACGGCGAGCTCGTGGCGATGGACGCGAAGATGAACTTCGACAACAACGGACTCTACCGCAACAGGGAGATCCAGGCGCTGCGCGATTTCGACGAGGAGGATCCCACCGAGACGGAGGCCTCCAAGTACGACCTCTCCTACATCCGGCTCGAAGGGAACATCGGCTGCCTGGTAAACGGCGCGGGGCTGGCGATGACCACCATGGACATGATCAAGCTCTGCGGCGGCAGCCCGGCGAACTTCCTCGACGTCGGCGGGAACGCCTCGACCGAGCAGGTGACGCACGCCTTCCGCCTCATCCTGTCCGACCCGAACGTCAAGGCGATCTTCGTGAACATCTTCGGCGGGATCATGCGGTGCGACGTCATCGCCGACGGCGTGGTGGCCGCGGCGAAGGGCGTCGGCCTTTCGGTCCCCCTGGTCGTCCGGCTCGAGGGCACGAACCGGGAGAAGGGGAAGGAGATCCTTTCCGCGTCGGGGCTGAACATCATCCCCGCGTCCGACATGGAGGACGGGGCGAGGAAGGCCGTCGCCGCCGCCGGGGGAGGCCGCCCGTGAGCATCTACCTGGACCAGGACAGCCGCGTCATCGTGCAGGGGATCACCGGCTCGGCGGGCGCGTTCCACACGCGCCAGATGCTGGACTACGGCACGAAGGTCGTGGGCGGGGTCACGCCGGGCAAGGCCGGCGCCGAGGTCGAGGGCGTCCCCGTCTTCGACTCCGTCAGCCAGGCGGTCCGCGGGACGGGGGCCGACGTGTCGGTCATCTTCGTCCCCCCCGCGTTCGCCGCCGACGCGATCTGCGAGGGGTGCGACTCCGGGCTCTCCCTGGTCGTCTGCATCACGGAAGGGATCCCGGTGCTGGACATGGTGAAGGTGAAGCGGTTCATGGAAGGGAAGAAGACCCGCCTGGTGGGGCCGAACTGCCCCGGCGTCATCTCTCCCGGGAAGAGCAAGGCCGGCATCATGCCGGGCGGAATCCACCGGCCCGGCGGCGTCGGCGTCGTCTCCCGCTCGGGGACCCTCACGTACGAGGCGGTGCACCAGCTCACCGCCCTGGGGCTGGGGCAGTCCTCCTGCGTGGGGATCGGCGGCGACCCGCTCAACGGCACGAGCTTCATCGACGTCCTGTCCGCATTCGAGGCCGACCCGCAGACCGAGGCGGTCGTCCTGATCGGGGAGATCGGCGGCGCGGCCGAGGAGGACGCCGCCGCGTGGATCCGGGAGAACATGCGCAAGCCGGTCGTCGGTTACATCGCGGGGCTGACCGCCCCCAAGGGGAAGCGGATGGGGCACGCCGGCGCCATCATATCGGGCGGGAAGGGGACCGCGGCCGAGAAGATCGAGTCGTTCCGGGCGGCGGGGATCGCGGTGGCCGAATCGCCGGCCGAAATCGGGAAGACCATGGCGCGGCGGCTGGGCCGGTAATGCGGGGCCGGGAGGAGCGGGGAGCCGGATGACGAAGGAACGGCGGGCGGAGAAGTTCGAGGAGTGGGAGAACGCGAAGGTGCGGATCCGCATCATCCCGCGCTACTGCAAGGGGTGCGAGATCTGCGTGAAGCTTTGCCCCGTCCAGGCGCTCGGCATGGAGCGGTTCAAGTCGAAGGTGGCCGACATCGACAAGTGCATCCTCTGCATGCAGTGCGAGATGCGCTGCCCCGACTTCGCCATTTCCGTAGAGAAAAAGGGGGAAGCCCGGTGACCCGCGTCCTGCTGCTCCAGGGGAACGAGGCGTGCGCCGAGGGAGCGCTGTACGCCGGCTGCAACTTCTTCGCGGGCTACCCGATCACGCCCTCCACCGAGGTGGCCGAGTACCTGGCGAAGAAGCTCCCGCGTGCCGGCGGGGTGTTCCTCCAGATGGAGGACGAGATCGCGGCGATGGCGGCGGTGATCGGCGGGTCGCTGGCGGGGTGCAAGGCGCTCACCGCCACGTCCGGCCCCGGCTTCTCGCTCAAGCAGGAGAACCTGGGGTTCGCCATGCTGACCGAGATCCCCTGCGTCGTGGTCGACGTGATGCGGGGCGGCCCCTCCACGGGGGTGCCCACGGGGCCCGGCCAGAGCGACATCATGCAGTGCCGGTGGGGCACCCACGGCGACCACCCCTCCATCTGCCTCACGCCCGCCTACGTGGAGGAGATCTTCTCCGAGACGGTCCGGGCGTTCAACCTGTCGGAGAAATACCGCACCCCGGTGATCGTGGCATTCGACGAGGTCGTGGGGCACATGCGGGAGCGGATCGAGATCCCGGAAGCCGGCGTCATCCCGCTGGTGGGCCGGCCGCGCCCGAACTGCCCGCCGTCCGAATACCTGCCCTACGACGACAGCCGGGGCGACGTCCCGCCGATGGCCAACTTCTTCGAGGGGTACCGGTACCACGTCACGGGGCTGAACCACGGCCCGGACGGCTTCCCCGTGAACGCGTCGCCCCGGATCCAGACCGACGAACTCCGGCTGCTCCGCAAGGTGGAGGCCAACCGGGGGGACATCGTCCGGTTCGCGGAGCACCGGCTCGAGGACGCCGAGGTCGCGGTGTTCGCCTACGGCATCTGCGGGAGATCCGCCAAGACGGCGGTGGACCAGGCCCGCGCCGAGGGGATCCGGGCCGGGCTGTTCCGGCCTTTGACCGTCTGGCCGTTCCCGGAGGAGCAGGTCGCGGCCCTTTCCGGCCGGGTCCGGCGGATCGTCGTCCCCGAGCTGTCTTTGGGGCAGATCATCCTCGAGGTGGACCGCTGCGCGAAGGGGCGCTGCGCGGTCGAGGGGATCCACCGGGTCGACGGCGACCCGATCACCCCGGCGCAGATCCTCGCCCGGATCAGGGAGGCCCGGTAGATGGCGTTCGAGTACACCAGGTACATCCGGCCGGGGAAGCTGCCGCACATCTGGTGCCCCGGGTGCAGCTACGGGATCGTCTTCAAGTCGCTCCTGCGCGCCGTCGACGCACAGGGGCTCGACCCGGACGACATCGCGCTGGTCTCCGGGATCGGCTGCGCGTCCCGCCTGCCCGGCTACGTCGACTTCAACACCCTCCACACGACGCACGGCCGCGCGCTGGCCTTCGCCACGGGGCTGAAGATGGCGAGGCCCGAAAAGCACGTCCTGGTCGTCAGCGGCGACGGCGACGCGACGGCGATCGGCGGCAACCATTTCATACACGCCTGCCGGCGCAACATCGACATCACGCTGCTCGTCTTCAACAACTTCATCTACGGGATGACGGGAGGGCAGTATTCCCCGTCCACCCAGCCCGGCCGGTTCGCGTCCACCATGCCGTACGGGAACGTCGACTTCGCCTTCGACATCCCGGCGCTCGCGACGGGCGCGGGGGCGACCTTCGTCGCCCGCGGCACCGCCTACCACGCCGCCGCCCTGGACAAACTCATCGTCGACGCGATGCGGCACCGGGGCTTTTCCGTCGTGGACGTCGTGAACGCCTGCCCGACCACGTACGGCCGGCGCAACAAGTTCAAGAGCCCCACGGACATGCTCCTCTGGATGAAGGACGCCTTCGTCCCGGCGGCCGCGTACGCGAAGCTTTCGCCCGACGAGGCGGCGGGGAAGTTCCCCATGGGCGTGCTTCACCGCGCGGACGGCAGGCCGGAGTTCTGCGAGGCCTACTACGGTTTGGTGGAGCGGCTCAAATCATGAGCGGGCGATACGAGATCCGGTTCTCGGGTTCCGGCGGGCAGGGGCTGATCCTGGCGGGGGTCATCTTCGCCGAGGCGGCGGCCATCTACGACGGGATCAACGCCGTCCAGAGCCAATCGTACGGGCCGGAGGCGCGCGGCGGGGCGTCCAAGTCGGAGGTCATCCTCTCGGACGACACGATCGATTTCCCGAAGGCGACGTCGATCGACCTGATGCTCGCGCTGACGCAGGAGGCCTGCGCGAAATATTGCATGGACGTCAAGGCGGGGGGCATCCTGCTGGTGGACGAGGACTTCGTCCGCGACGTCCCGGCGGGAGACTACAACGTGGTCCGCCTGCCGATCATCCGCACCGCCTCCGAGGCGGTCGGCAAGGCCTTCGTCGCCAACATCGTGGCGATCGGCGCGATCGCGGCGATCACCGGGAGGGTGAGCCGCGAGGCGGTCGAGAAGGCGGTCCTCTCCCGCGTCCCGAAGGGGACCGAGGACCTGAACCGGAAGGCGCTTTCGGCCGGATACGAACTCGTCGAAAGGAGAACGCTCTGATGCAGCAGCCAGCGACACAGCGCACCCTCTCCATCGTGAAGCCCGACGGCGTCCGCAAGGGCGTCATCGGGGAGGTGGTGCGGCGCTTCGAGGCGGCGGGTATCCGCGTCGCGGCGATGAAGATGATCCGTCTCACGAAGAAGGAGGCGGAAGGGTTCTACGCGGTCCACCGGGAGCGCCCCTTCTTCGGCTCCCTCACCGATTTCATGTCCTCCGGCCCGATCGTCGTCATGGTCCTGGTGGGGGAGAACGTCATCGCGCGGAACCGCGAGCTGATGGGTGCCACCGACCCGAAGAAGGCGGCCGAGGGGACGATCCGCGCGTCCATGGCGGACAGCGTGGAGCAGAACATCGTCCATGGGTCCGACGCGCCGGAAACGGCCGCAACGGAAATCCGCTATTTCTTCGGCGAGTTGGAAATCGTTAACTGAACCGATGGATGAGATCGGGCCCCGTTCCGTCGATCCGCGGACCGATCTGAAGGGGATGCCCCTCGCGGAGCTGGAATCGTTCCTTTCCCGGTGGGGGAAGGAGCGGTACCGGGCGCGGCAGCTTTCCCGGTGGATCTACGGGAAGCTCGTCGACGATTTCGCGGGGATGACCGACCTGTCGAAGGAATTCCGCGCGCTGCTGTCGTCGTCCTGCCGCATCTCGGCGCCTCCCGCCGAACGGGTCGACGTATCGCGGGACGGCACGGAGAAGGCGCTGTTCCGCCTCGAGGACGGGGAGGCGGTCGAAAGCGTCCTCATCCCGGACGAGGAGCGGCGCACGCTCTGCATCTCCTCCCAGGCGGGGTGCGCCCTCGGGTGCGTATTCTGCGCGACCGGCGCGATGGGGCTGCGCCGCGACCTTTCCTCCGCGGAGATCGTGCACCAGGTGTGCTTCTTCGCGAGGCGGCTTTCGGAGCGGGGGGAGCGCCTGACGAACGTCGTGTTCATGGGGATGGGGGAGCCGCTGCGCAACGTCGCCGAGGTTTCCCGCGCGATCGACATCCTCCTCTCCCAGTACGGCTTCGGCCTTTCCGGCAAGCGGGTCACCGTGTCCACCGCGGGGATCGTTCCGGAGATGCTGACGCTCGCGTCGAAATACCCCGTGAGCTTCGCCGTCTCCCTCAACGCCTCCGACGACGCCCGGCGCTCCCTCCTGATGCCGGTCAACCGGAAACACCCCATGAAGGAGCTGGTGGCCGCGATGCGGCGCATTCCGCTTCAGAGCGGGCGCAAGGTGACGGCCGAGTACGTGCTGCTTTCCGGCGTGAACGACTCCCCCGGGGACGCGGCCGCGCTCGCGCGCCTGCTCAGAGGTGCCCGGATCAAGGTGAACCTGATCCCGTACAACCCGCACGAAGGGTCTCCGTACGAGCCACCCCGGCAGGAAACGGTCGACCGGTTCCGCGAAATCCTCCAGGCCGCCGGGATCCAGACGATCACCCGCGAGCGCAGGGGGGCGGACATCCGGGCCGCGTGCGGGCAACTCCGCGCAGAAATAGGGGAAAAACCCAAGATTCAGAAAAAAAGGGGTTGAGCGGGGCCCCCGATCTTCCTATAGTCTTACTATGTCTGGAATTCTCGGTGTCATAGGCGGTTCCGGCCTTTACGGAATGGAGGACTTGAAGAACGTCCGGCAAGTGGTCGTCCGGACGCCTTTCGGGGACCCGTCCGACGCCCTGGTCGTGGGAGAGCTCGAGGGAACGACCGTCGCGTTCCTGCCGCGCCACGGCAAGGGGCACCGGATCCCTCCCTCGCGGATCAATTACCGCGCGAACGTCTACGCGATGAAGAAGATCGGGGTCGACGCCGTCCTTTCCATCTCCGCCGTCGGGAGCATGAAGGAAGGCATACGACCCGGAGACGTCGTCGTGGTGGACCAGTTCTTCGACAACACCCGGTCGCGGGAAGGCACGTTCTTCTCCGACGGCGTTGCGGGCCACATCGCCTTCGCCGACCCGGTCTGCCCCGTCCTGTCCGGGGCCGCCGCCCGCGCGGCGCGGAAAGTCGTCCGGCGGGTCCACCGGCGCGGCACCTACCTCTGCATCGAGGGGCCGGCCTTCTCCACGCGCGCCGAGTCGAACATCTACCGGAAATGGGGCGTCGACGTCATCGGGATGACCAACATGCCCGAGGCCAGGCTGGCGCGCGAGGCCGAGTTGTGCTACGCGGTGCTGGCCCTGGCCACCGATTACGACTGCTGGCACGAATCCGAGGAGGACGTTTCCGTCGAAGCGATTCTCGACGTCCTGAAAAAAAACGTCGAGAATTCCCGGAAGATCGTCCGGGAGATGGCGAAGCTCCTGCCGCTCGGCGGGAAATGCGGGTGCGGGGAGGCGCTGAAGTACGCGGTCATCACGGAGCGCAAGGCCATTCCCGCCGCGGCGCGCAAACGCCTGTCGCTCCTTCTGGGGAAATACCTGTGACCGCGCGGCGGCTTTTCCTGCACTTCCTTCCGCTCTTCGCGGCGGCCTGGCTCCTTTCCGGCTGCGCCGCCCCGACGGAGGCCCAGAAGAAGGAGGCGGACGCCCGGATGCACATGGGAGTCACCTACCTCCGGCAGAACAACCTTCCCATGGCGATGAAGGAGCTGATGCGCGCCTCCGAGCTGGACCCGTCCAACGCGGAAATCGACATGATGATCGGGCTCGTATACCGGGCGCGGGGCGAAGGGGAAAAGGCGGAGGAGAACCTGCGCAGGGCGATCGGCAAGAGGGAGGATTTCGCCGACGCGCACAACAACCTGGGGATCGTCCTCGCGGACCGGCGGGCCTGGGACGAGGCGATCCGCGAATTCGAGATCGCGGCGGCGGACGTCCGGTACCAGACGCCCGAATGGGCGGTCTACAACATGGCCGAGGCGTACCGGCACAAGGGGAACGCCGCGAAGGCGGAGGAGCAGTACCGAAAGGCGATCCGGCTGAACGAGAGGTACGCCCCCGCGTACATCGGGCTTTCGTCCCTGCTGACGAAGGCGGGGCGCGCGGAGGAGGCCGAGGCCGTCCTTCTCCGATGCGTGAAGGCGGCGCCCGACTACGTTGACGGCTGGATGGAACTGGGGCGAGCGTACGCGGCGTCGAAGCGGACATCGGAGGCGGCGAAGGCGTTCAAAACCGTTTTATCGATATCCGACGATCCGGAGGTGAGGAGGCAGGCGGTCGGCTACCTCAGGGTCCTCGGCCCGGAGAGGCAATGAGCGGAAACGCGGGCGAGTCCTGGAAGAGGCGTCGGGAGGCGATGGGGAAGTCCGTCGAGGACGTGGGGCTGGCGCTCCACATCGGGCAGCGATACCTGCGGGGCATCGAAGAGGGCAACTTCGACAGGTGGCCCGAAAAGGTCTTCTCCACCGGGTTCATCCGTTCGTACGCGAAGTACCTTTCCGTGGATCCCGGCCCCGTCCTGGCGGAGTACGAAAGCACCCAGGGGAAGGCCGCGGAAGAGGAGGGGTCGGCGCCGGTGCCGCGGCCCGAGTGGCTGGAGCGGGAGAAGGAGCGCGGAAGCCGCAAGACCACCTACATCTTCGCGGCCGGGGTGGTCCTTCTCCTCGGGGTCGTTCTCGCGGTCCTGTCGATGCGCCCGGCCGACCGGCCGGCCCCCGCGCCGCCCGAGGCGGCGGCGCCGAAGGCGCCCGCGGCGGACAACGCGCCGGCCGCGGCGGGCGACGCCGCCGGGCAGGCGGCCCGGGCGGCGGCGCCGGCGGCCCGGGCGGGCGCCTCCCCCGCGGACAACGTCGCGGCGGCGGCGTCTCCGACCGTCTCGGCCGTCGGAGGCGCCGGGCCGCTCACCGGGCCGTTCCAGCTCTTCCTCGAGGCGAGCGAGCAGACCTGGGTGATGTACAGCTTCGACGGCGGCGACGCGGTCGACGTCACGCTGTTCGTCGGGGACAAGATCAGCATCTCGGCGGAAAAGCACATCTCGCTCAAGATCGGGAACGCGGGCGGCGTCGTCGGGACATTGAACGGGCAGCGGCTTCCTCCCTTCGGGGAAAGCGGCCAGGTCCGGAACGTCACCATCGGCCAATGAGCCCGGGAGGTGCCGCCGGAGAGCGCACCTTCCTCGCTTCCCCCGCCTTCCTGGTCCGGGCCGTCGACATGGGGGAAGCGGACCGGCGGCTCACCTTCTTCACCCGCGACGCGGGCGTCGTGCCGATCCTCGCGAAATCCGCGTGGAGGAGCCGGAAGCGCTTCGGGGGGCTTCTCCAGCGATACGTCCTCCTCGACATCGTCTGGACGGAAACCCCCGGAAGGATGCCCGTCCTTTCGACCGCGTCCGTTTCCGCGAGCTTCTGGACGATCGTGGAAGAGTGGGAGCGGGTCCGGCACGCGGACTATCTCCTCGAACTGGCGGCGGAAATGTTTCCGCAGGAAGGGGCCAAGCCCAAAGCGTTCGGCATCCTCCTGGACGGGATGCGGGCGCTCGCGGCCGGCGAGCCCCCCGGCAAGGCCGCCCGCAGGGTGGAGGCGGCGTTCCTCGGCGTCGGCGGATGGGGCCCCGACCTGTCGGGGTGCAGGAAGTGCGGGCGCACGGACGGCAGGTGGTTCCGCTTCGTCCCCTCGGAGGGCGGGGCGTTGTGCGAATCCTGCGCGGCGGGGGCCGGGATGAAACTCTCGCTGGGGGCCGTCAAAACGTGGAGAGCCCTCCTGGCCGGAGGCGAGGCGGCGAGGGAGCGGCTTCGTGTTTCGGATGGGATTGCCGATGAATTACGGGATGTTATGCCTTGTTATGTCGAGTATTGCCTCGGGAAGCGGCTTCGTAGCCTCGGCGGGGCGTAAAAGCGTGAAAGGGATCTAAAACCTTCAATATTTCCAGCGACTTCTTGACAATAAGCCCGGCGGGGTGTAAGTATGCCTATCATTTTTACGCCGGGAGGTTCCCTAATTGTTTTTCCAAGACCTCGTGCTTTCCCTTCAGCGGTACTGGGCCGACAAGGGCTGCGTGATCCATCAGCCGTACGATACGGAGGTCGGCGCGGGAACGTTCCACCCGGCGACGTTCCTTCGCGCGCTCGGGCCCGAGCCGTGGAACACGGCCTACGTCGAGCCGTCCCGCCGCCCGACGGACGGGAGGTACGGGGAGAACCCGAACCGGCTCCAGCATTATTACCAGTTCCAGGTCATCATGAAGCCGTGCCCCTGCAATTACGTGGAACTGTATCTCGATTCGCTCCGCGCGGTGGGGATCAACCCGCTCGCGCACGACATCCGCTTCGTGGAGGACGACTGGGAATCCCCCACGCTGGGCGCGTGGGGGCTGGGTTGGGAGGTCTGGCTCGACGGGATGGAGGTGACCCAGTTCACCTATTTCCAGCAGTGCGGCGGCATCGACCTCAAGCCCGTGACCGGCGAGATCACCTACGGGCTCGAGCGGATCGCCATGTACCTGCAGAACGTGGACAACGTCTACGACCTCAAGTGGGTGGGCGACGTCACGTACGGGGACGTCCATCATCGCGGCGAGGTCGAGTGGTCCGCCTACAACTTCGAGGCGGCCGACACGGGGATGCTGTTCTCCCTGTTCGCCATGTTCGAGAAGGAGTGCATGTCGCTGGTCGGCCGGAAGCTCGTCCTTCCCGCGTACGATTACTGCCTCAAGTGCTCCCACACGTTCAACATGCTCGACGCGCGCGGCGCCATCTCCGTGACGGAGCGGACCTCCTACATCGCGCGCGTCCGCAACCTGGCGCGCCATTGCGCGGAGGGCTTCCTCAAGACCCGGGAGGAACTCGGGTTCCCCCTGCTCCGGAACGCCTCCGGCAGATAGAAACCACCCGCGAAGAGGGCACATACACAAGATGGAACGCGACTACCTGCTCGAGATCGGCTGCGAGGAAATCCCGGCGGGGTTCATCGGTCCCGCGCTCTGGCACGGGAGCAAGCTGCTGGAGGATTCCCTGCGCAAGGCCCGCCTTTCCTTCCGCAAGATCGACATCCAGGGCACGCCGCGCCGGCTGGCCTTCATCGTCCGCGGCCTGTCGGAGCGGCAGGAGGCGCGCAGCGAAACCGTACTCGGGCCCCCGAAGGCCGTCGCGCTCGACGCGGCGGGCAAGCCGACGAAGGCCGCCCTCGGCTTCGCGAAGTCGCAGGGGATCGCCGTTTCGGCCCTGTCGGTCTTCCCGACGGACCGCGGCGAGTACCTCGGGTTCGTCCGGGAGGAGGCCGCCCGCGAGGCCCGGGACGTCCTGCCCGGGATCGTCTCCGATTTCATCCCGTCGATCCCCTTCAAGAAGTCGATGCGGTGGGCCGACCTCGACGTCCGCTTCGCGAGGCCCGTCCACTGGATCGTCTCGCTCCACGGGGAGGAGGTGGTCCCGCTCCGCTACGGGAACGTCGACGCGGGGCGCACGACGTACGGCCACCGGTTCCTTTCGCCCGGTCCCGTCGACCTCTCCTCTCCGGATGCCTACGAGGGGAAGCTGGCCGAAGCGCGCGTGCTCGTCGACCTCGAGGCCCGCAAGGAGCGGATCCGCTCTGGGCTGCGCGGGATCTCGGAGGAAACGGGGATGAAGTGGGTCGAGGACGAGCCGCTCGTGGAGACGGTGGCGAACCTCGTCGAGCTCCCCGTCGTGCTGCAGGGGCGGTTCGAGGAGAAGTTCCTCGCGCTGCCGCGGGAGATCCTCGTCACCTCCATGCGGAACAACCAGAAGTATTTCGTCTTCGAGGACGACCGGGGATCCCTGCGCCCCGCGTTCGCCTTCGTCTCGAACATGATCGTCCCGGACGCGAAGGTGGTCGTGGCGGGGAACGAGCGGGTCCTCCGGTCGCGCCTGGCGGACGCGGAGTTCTATTACTGGGACGACCTCAAGGTTCCCCTGTTCGACCGGACCGAGGCGCTGAAGAAGGTGGTGTTCCAGGCCGACATGGGGACCTACTGGGAGAAGATCGAGCGGATGGCGGAGATCGCCTCGTTCGTGGCCTCCTTCGCGTTCCCCGCAAAGGAGCGCGACTGCCGCAGGGCGGCTTTTTTGAGCAAGGCCGACCTCACGACCGGCGTCGTCAAGGAGTTCCCGGAGCTGCAGGGGGTGATGGGACGGCACTACGCCTCGAAGACCGGGGAGACGGATGAGATCGCGGCTTCGGTCTTCGAGCATTACCTGCCGAAAGGGCAGTCGGACGACCTTCCGTCCACGGACGTCGGCGCGGCGGTGGCGATCGCGGACAAGATCGACATGGTGTGCGGCTGCTTCGGCGTGGGGCTCGTGCCCACCGGGACGGCCGATCCGTACGGCCTGCGCCGCCACACCCTGGGCATCCTGTCCATCCTCGAGGCCCGGGGGCTGCGGATCCGGCTCGAGGAGCTGGTCGACCGGTCGCTGGCGACCCTCTCCGGGAAGCTGAAAAACCCGGCGGTCGAGGTGAAGCGGAAGGTCATGGAGTTCATCGCCGGCCGATACCTGAACCTGCAGGTCTCGAAGGGGGTCCCGGCCGACCTCGTCGAGGCGGTGATCGCCGCGGGGCTCTCCGACGTGATCGACCTGCGGTCGAAGCTCGACGCGCTGGTCGCGTTCCGCTCCGACGCGGCCTTCGAACCGCTCGCCGAGGTGTTCAAGAGGGCGATCAACATCACGAAGACGTATTCCGGATCCCTCGACGTATCGGAGCGGCTGTTCGAGGGGCAGGAGGAGCGCGCGCTCCACGCCGCGGCCCACGGCGTCTCGGGGCGCGTCGCGGCCGCCGCTCGCGACGGCCGCTACGACGAGGCGTTCCGCGAGATGGCCGCGCTGCAGCCGCTGGTCGCCGCGTTCTTCGACAAGGTGCTCGTGATGGCGGAGGACCAGGCCGTAAGGAACAACCGGCTCGCGCTCCTGAAAGGCCTGTCCGCCGCGTTCTCGTCGGTGGCGGATTTCTCCAGGGTGGCGTCCCCGGGCGTCCAGAAACCTTAAAAAGAGGCACGGCGGGAGAGGGGCATGGCGACGAAACGGGTCTATTTCTTCGGAGGGGGCAGGGCCGAGGGCGGAATCGGGATGAAGGACGTCCTGGGCGGGAAGGGCGCCGCGCTGGCCGACATGACGGGCCTCGGGCTGCCGGTCCCCCCGGGTTTCACCATCGCCGCCGAGGTTTCCCGCCTCTTCCTCGCGGGCGGGGGGAAGCTCCCCGCCGACGTGAACCGGGAGATCGCGGCGAACCTCGCGAAGCTCGAGCGGACGGCGGGCAGGCGGTTCGGCGACCCGAAGAACCCGCTGCTGCTCTCCGTGCGCTCCGGGGCGCAGTTCTCCATGCCCGGGATGATGGACACCGTGCTCGACCTCGGGATGAACGACAGGATCGCCGAGGGGCTCGCCGCGAAATCGGGGGATCCCCGGTTCGCGTACGACTGCTACCGCCGGTTCCTCTCGATGTTCGGGAAGATCGTCCTGGGCGTTCCCGGAGAGCTCTTCGACCAGCTCCTCGACGAGAAGAGGCTGGAGCGGTCCGCCCCGTCCGACGCCGCCCTCGACGCGGGGGACCTTGCGGACCTGTGCCGGAAGTTCAAGGCCCTGGTGAAGGCGCGGACCCGGAAGGAGTTCCCGCAGCTTCCGCAGCTCCAGCTCTCGATGGCGCGCGACGCGGTGTTCCGGTCGTGGGACAACGAGCGGGCGAAGTATTACCGGAAGGCGCAGGGGATCCCCGACGACATCGGCACCGGGGTCACCGTGCAGGCGATGGTCTTCGGCAACGCGGGGAACGATTCGGCCACGGGGGTGTGGTTCACCCGGAACCCCTCCACGGGGGCGAAGGAGTTCTTCGGGGAGTACCTCGTGAACGCGCAGGGCCCCGACGTCGTCGCCGGGGTGCGCACTCCCCGCAGCCTGCGCGACCTGAAGAAGGAGTTCCCGAAGGTCCACGACCAGCTCGCCCGCGTCACCGCGAAGCTCGAGAAGCGTTACAAGGACGTACAGGACTTCGAGTTCACGGTCGAGAAGGGCAGGCTGTACATGCTCCAGACGCGCCCGGGGAAGCGGACCGCGGCCGCCGCGGTCCGGGTCGCCGTGGACATGGTCAAGGAGAAGATCGTGACGAAAGAGGAGGCGCTGCTGCACCTCGAGCCGCGCCAGATCGAGCAGCTTCTCCACCCCGTGGTCGACCCCGAGGCGCGGACGGAAGTGATCGCCCGGGGGCTTCCCGCCTCCCCCGGCGCGGCCACCGGCGCGGTCGTGTTCCAGGCGGACAAGGCGGTGGAGCGCGCCGCGGCCGGGAAGGACGTCATCCTGGTCCGCAAGGAGACGAGCCCCGACGACATCCACGGCATGGACGTCGCGCGCGGGATCCTGACGGCGAAGGGCGGGATGACCTCGCACGCCGCCGTGGTCGCGCGCCAGATGGGGAAGACCTGCGTCACCGGGTGCGAATCGATCGACGTGGACGAGGCGACGAACCGGTTCATGGCGGGCGGCCGCGTGCTGCGCGAGGGGGACCAGATCACCCTGAACGGCGCCACCGGCGAGGTGATCCTCGGAAAGGTCCCGCTGACGGTCCCCCGGACGACCCCCTCCTTCGGGGTCTTCCTGTCGTGGGCGGACTCCGTCCGGCGCCTGCGGGTCCGCGCCAACGCGGACACCCCGCGGGACGCGCGCGTCGCGCGCGATTTCGGCGCGGAAGGGATCGGGCTGTGCCGCACCCAGCACATGTTTTTCTCCGAGGAACGCATCTCCATCATGCAGGAGATGATCCTCGCCGTCACGAAGGGGCATCGGGACGCGGCGCTCGAGCGGCTGCTCCCCATGCAGCGGGAGGATTTCAAGGGGCTCTACCGGGAGATGAAGGGGTACCCGGTGACGATCCGCCTGCTCGACCCGCCGCTGAACGAGTTTCTCCCCCGGCGCGAGGACCTGCTGATCGAGATCAACAAGCTCGAGTTCCTCCGGGCGGACCGCACCCTCGTCGAGGAGAAGAGGCGCCTGCTGGAGCGGGTCGAGGAGCTGCAGGAGGTCAACCCGATGCTCGGGATGCGCGGCTGCCGGCTGGGCATCTGCCATCCAGAGATCACGCGGATGCAGGCGCGCGCCATCTTCGAGGCCGCGTGCGAAGTGGCGCGCGAAGGGGTTCGCGTTCAGCCCGAGATCATGATCCCGCTGGTCAGCATGGTCAGCGAGATGCGGGCGCAGAAGGACATCGTCATCCAGGTGGCGGAGGAGACGATGAAGAGGTACAAACGGAGGATCCCGTATTCCGTCGGCGCGATGATCGAGCTTCCGCGCGCCGCCGTCACCGCGGACGAGATCGCGCGGGAGGCGGATTTCTTCTCCTTCGGGACCAACGACCTCACGCAGACGACGTTCGGCTTCTCGCGGGACGATTCGGGGAAGTTCATCCGGAAATACATGGGCCGGTCGGAGCTGTGCCTGCAGTGCGGCGAGAAGCTGGACAAGGACCTCGTCTGCGGCGCATGCGGCGCGACCTGCATGAAGAGGCCCGAGAACCTGCTCGACGCCGACGTGTTCTCGACGATCGACCGCGCGGGCGTGGGGCAGCTCGTCCGGATGGCCGTGGGGAAGGGCCGGTCCACCCGTCCTTCCCTGAAGGTCGGCGTCTGCGGCGAGCACGCCGGGGACCCGAAGTCGGTGGAATTCTTCGACGAGGCGGGGCTCGATTACGTCTCCTGCTCCCCCTACAGCGTGCCCGTCGCCCGGCTGGCCGCCGCCCAGGCGGCGCTCAGGAAGCGCCTGGAGTCGAGGGCAGGGAAAAAGTAGGGATACCGGGTAACGATTCTCGACGGCGGCCCCGGCGGCGGGGCCGCCTTTCCCACTTTACTTTCCGCCGAAAACACCATATATTGCGTTAGACGTCACGCATGTCCACAGGATGTTGAGGTTTCAGGCTTCGCCATTCCACCTGGGACTACGGGGACAGATGAAGCTGAAAAAGCTGGAACTTATCGGGTTCAAGTCCTTCTACGACAAGACAACGTTTGATTTCTCCGGGGGAATCTCCGCGATCGTCGGCCCGAACGGGTGCGGGAAGTCGAACATCGTCGACGCCATCCGATGGGTCCTCGGGGAGCACGCCCCCTCGCACCTCCGGAGCAAGGCGCTGGAAGACGTGATCTTCGCCGGCTCCGACGCCGCCGGGCCCCTGGGCATGGCGGAGGTGACGCTCACCTTCGTGAACGACGACGGGATCGCCCCCCCCGGATACGAGTCGTTCCACGAGATCTCCGTGACCCGGAGGACCTTCCGGGACGGGGAGAGCGAATTCTTCATCAACAAGCTGCCGTGCCGGCTGAAGGACATCGCCGAGCTGTTCCTCGACACCGGGGCCGGCGCGCGCGGGTACGCCATCATCCGGCAGGGGAAGGTGGGCGAGATCGTCAACGCCCGCCCCGACGAGAAGCGTCTCATCATCGAGGAGGCCGCCGGGGTCGCCAAGTTCCGCGTCCGTCGCAAGGAGGCGGAGCGGAAGATGGAGAGCACGCGCCAGAACCTCGCCCGCGTGAAGGACATCCTCGACGAGGTGCGGCGGCAGATCGGAACGCTCGAGCGGCAGGTCCGGAAGGCCGAGCGGTACAAGGTCCTGCGCGCCGAGCTCAAGGAGCTCGATCTCCGCGTGGCGGCCGGAAGGCACCGCGCGATGTCGGAGGAGCGGGAAGGGGCGAGGAAGGAGCTCGCAGGGCTCGAGGACGAGCTGTCGGCGTGCCGCGCCTCCGTTTCGGCCCTCGAAGCGGGCAGGGAAGAGGCGCGCCTGCGGCAGGCGGAGCGGGAGCGGCTCCTGGCCGACCTGCGCGAGGAGCACGCCCGCCGCAAGGAGGAGGCGGCCCGCCGGGAGGCGGAATGGAACGGGATGCTCGCCCAGGCGGAGCATTTCCGGCGGGCGATCGACGAGGCCGGCCGGGAGATGGAGGCTCTGCGGGAAGAGATCGGCGAGCTCGACGGGCGGCTGGAGCGCGCCGACGGGGACGCGCAGCGGAGACGGGAGGAGCTCGCCCGCACGAAGGGGGAATGGGAAGAGGCCCGCGCGGGGCTCGCGGCGGCGCGCGAGGAATACCGGGCCGCGCAGGAGCTGGCCGACCGGGCCTCGTCCGACCTGATGGTCCGCGTCACCCAGCACTCCGGCGCGCAGTCGGGCGCGGAGGCGCTTTCGCGCAGGATCGAGGAGGCGGAGCGGGGGCTGTCCCGCCTGCAGGAGCGCATCGCGGAGGCCTCCGCCGCGGTCGGGAAGGCCTCCGCCGAGAGGGAGTCGGCCTCCGCCGCGGAACGGGAGGCGCGCGAGGCGCTCGCCGCGGCGGAAGGCTCCTGGAGCGGGACGGGGGCCCTGCTGGCCGAAACGGCCGGGCGGCTCGACTCGGCGGTCGAGGCGTCGCGGTTCGCGGAGGGGGAGCTGCAGTCGGCGGAGTCGCGCCTCTCGACGCTGTCGAGGGTGCACGAGCAGAGGGACTGGACCTCTTCGGGCGTCCGCGCGGTCCTGCGGCACTTCCGCAACGGCGGGGCCCGTGAGGCCGCAGCGGGCGGGATCTTCGGGGTCATGGGGGACCTCATCGAGACCGACGCGGAGTACGAGAAGGCGGTGGAGGCGGTCCTCGGCGAGCGGATGCAGTCCGTCGTCGTGCGCGACCAGGCCGACGGCCTGTCCGCCATCCATTACCTGAAGGAGTCCGGCGAGGGCAGGAGCGCCTTCGTTCCGGTGGGGCTGCGGATCCGGGAAGAGCGGCTCGCCTACGTCGGGGAGGAGGGCGTCGTCGGGCCGCTGACGAGCGTCGTCCAGGCGCCGCCGGAATGCGGCGAGCTGGTGCGGGGGCTCCTCGGCGGGACGCTGCTCGTCCGGAACCTCGACACGGCGCTGCGCCTGTGGAACCGCAACGGGGTGTGGAACTCCTACGTGACGCTCGACGGCGACATGGTGACGGCGGACGGCATCCTCATCGGAGGCGGGCGGGGAGGCGCGCGGGAGGCGGCAGAGGGGGAGGATGCCGCAGCCGATGCCGGGATCCTCGCCCGCAGAAGGGAGATCCGCGAGCTTTCACGGGAGATCGAGGAGATGAGGGCGCAGCGGCGACGCCGCCTGGAGGAGGAAGAGGCGGTGCGGCGCGAACGCGCGGCCCTCGAGGAGCGGCGCGCGGAATCGTTCCTGGCGCGGGAGGCGGCGGCTTCCGCCCACGTCTCGGCCGCGAAGGCGATCGCGGTCATCGAGGAGACGCTGTCGCAGGCGCGCGCCCAGCTCGACGAGCGGACGCAGGAGGAGGCGTACCTGCGCGGGGAGCTGGGGCGGATGGCCGAGGAGCTGGCCGCCTCGCTCGACGCCGCGCGGCAGACCGGACGGGCCCGGGGGGAGGAGGAGGAGCGCGCGCGCGCCCTGCTCGCGGCGGTCGAGGAAAAGAGGCGGCTTCTGGAGGAGTGCAGGGAGCGCGCCCACGCGGCAGAGATCGCCTACAGCGCCCTCGAGGAGCAGGACCGCGCGGCCGCGGCGCTGCTGGCCTCCGTCGCGGAGCAGGCGGCGGGGAAGAGGCGGCTGCTCGAGGAGCGCGCCCGCAGGAAGGCCGGGCACGAGGAGTCGCTGGTGTCGCTCGACTCGGCGATGCGCGCGGGCCGCGACGCGATCGAGCAGGCGGCGGCCGGCCTCTCCGGCCTGCAGGACCGGATCGACGGCCGCGTGGCCGACCTGGCCGTCGCCGCTTCCAGCCTGTCCGGGATCGAGGAGGAGCTCCGGGGCGCGCGCTCGCGGGAGTCCGCCGCGGCGGAGCGCCAGGCCGGGGAGCGCCTGCGGCTGCAGAAGGCCGAGATGGACATCGCCGCGGTGGACCTGCTGCTCCACCAGCGCTACGAGGTCCGCCTCCGGGACCTCCCGCCCTTCGAGTCGTCGGACCCGGCCGGGGAGGAGGGGGAGGTCCACGCGCTCGAGGAGAGGGCGGAAGCGCTGCGGGAGAAGATGTCCTCCATGGGCGAAGTGAACCTGGCCTCCCTCGAGGAGCACGGGGAGCTCTCGGAGCGCCACGCCTTCCTGACGTCCCAGAAGGAGGACCTCGAGAGCTCGCTCGAGGATCTGACCAAGGCGATCCAGCGGATCAACCGGACGACGCGGGAACGGTTCTCCTCCGCGTTCGACGAGATCAACGCGAAGTTCTCGGAACTCTTCCCCCGGCTGTTCCAGGGCGGGCGCGCGCAGCTGCGCCTGCTGGAGGAGGACAACCTCCTCGAGTCCGGGGTCGAGATCTTCGTGCAGCTTCCCGGGAAGAAGGCGCTCCCGCTCCACAGCCTCTCCGGCGGGGAAAGCGCCCTCACGGCGATCAGCCTCATCTTCTCCATCTTCCTCGTCAAGCCGTCCCCGTTCTGCCTGCTCGACGAGGTGGACGCCCCGCTGGACGACGCGAACGTCGACCGGTTCAACGGCATGGTCCGGGAGATGTCGTCGCGGTACCAGTTCCTCATCATCACGCACAACAAACGGACGATGGAGCTCGCGGACGTCCTATACGGGATCACGATGGAGAAGCCCGGGATCTCGAAGACCGTTTCCGTGAAGCTTTCCGACTGATGACCGAGCCCGGCGACAAGCCCCGTGGAGGATTCTTCTCCCGCCTCAAGGCGGGGCTGACGAAGACCCGGGAGCTCCTGTTCATGAACGTGGAAGCGATCGCCCGCGGGGTCGGACCCGTGGACGAGACCGTCCTCTCCGAGCTCGAGGAGGCCCTCATCCTGGCCGACGCGGGGGCGACGCTTTCCGTCGAGTACGTCGAGGCGCTGCGCGCGGCGTGGCGCCGCGGCGAGCTCCCCGACGTCGATGCGCTGAAGAACCGGCTCCGGAAGATGGTGGAGGAGACGCTCGCCCCCCGGATGGTCCCGCTCGTCGTCGCCCCGCCGTACCCCTTCGTCGTCCTCGTCGTCGGCGTCAACGGCGTGGGGAAGACGACCACCATCGGGAAGGTGGCGGGCTGGCTGCGGGGCGAGGGGCACTCCGTCCTCATCGCGGCGGCGGACACCTTCCGCGCGGCGGCGATCGACCAGCTCGCGGTGTGGGCGGACCGGGCGGGGGCGGACATCGTCCGCCACAAGGAAGGCGCCGACTCCTCGGCGGTCGCCTTCGACGCCGTGCGCGCGGCGAAGTCGCGCGGGACGCACGCCGTGCTCATCGACACCGCGGGCCGCCTCCACACGAAATCCCACCTGATGGAAGAGGTCCGCAAGGTCGTGCGCGTCATCGGCAAGGAGATCCCCGGCGCTCCGCACGAAGTCCTGCTGGTCCTCGACGCCACGAGCGGGAGGAACGCAATCGCCCAGGCGACGACGTTCCAGGAGTTCACCGGCGTCACGGGCCTGGCCCTCACGAAGCTCGACGGCACGGCGAAGGGCGGGGTCGTCCTCTCCGTCACGCGGGAAGTCGGCGCCCCCATCCGCTTCATCGGGGTGGGGGAGAGGATCGACGACCTGCGCCCGTTCGACGCGCGGAGCTTCGCGGAAGCCCTCTTCTGAAGGCCCCCTCCCGATGATCGACCGCCTTCTCCTCGAGGTCGTCGGGAGCGTCCTCCTGCTGCTTTACGGGATCCGCCTCACCGGGCACGGCTTCGGGCTCGCGTTCTCCGCCTGGATCGACCGCGCCTGGTCCTCCGCGCGGGAGAGCAAGGCGCGCGCCTTCCTGCTCGGCGCCGCGGCGACCGCCGTTCTGCAGAGCTCCGGGGCGCTGGTGACGCTGCTCATCTCCTTCGGGCACGCGACGGCCCTCTCGCTCTCCCAGTCGCTGATCGTCATTCTCGGGGCCGACCTCGGCGCGACGGTGACCGTGCAGCTTCTCTCCTTCCGGATCTACGAGGCGGCCCTTCCCGTGCTATCCATCGGCATCGCCCTCTACCTGTGGGGCGGGAAGCCGCGCGGGGAGGCGGTCGGCCAGGGGCTGCTCGGGTTCGGTTTCGTCCTCCTGGCGCTCAAGTTCCTGGCCGGGGCCTCCGGCGACGTCGGCCGGATCGAGGGGCTGCGGATCCTGATGTCGGATCTCTCGGACGCCCCCTTCACCGCCTTCGCCATGGGCGTTTTCCTCGCGGCCGTCTTCCAGAGCGGCACGGCGGTCATGGTCCTGCTGATCGCGTTCACGCAGGAAGGGCTGCTCGGGGCCGGTTCCGTCCTTCCCTTCGTGCTCGGCGCGAACGCGGGCGGAACCATCGTCGCCTTCATAGCGGCCTCGGGTCTCGCGTCGGAAGGCCGCCGCATCGCGTGGGGGCATTTCGGGATGAAGACCAGCGGCGCGCTGCTCCTTCTCCTCGCGATCTCGGCGGCCCCGCCGAATTACCATGCGCCGTTCGGGGACGGACCGCGGCTGGTGGCCGGCGCCCACACGGCCTTCAACCTCATCATCGCGGTCCTGTTCTTCCCCCTGGCCGGGCCCATCGCGGCGGCCCTCGAGCGCTTCTTCCCCGGGCGCCGCCGGGCCGCTCCCCGCGGGAAGGCGGCATTCATCGACCGGGAGCACCTCCCGGTGGCGGGGGCGGCGCTCGGGCAGGCGGCGCGCGAGATCATGCGGATGGCCGACATGATCCAGGAGATGCTCGACGACTCGTTCGAGGTGATCTGCCGCGGGAACGCGGACCGGATCGGCCGGATCGGGCAGATCGACGACGACGTGGACGAGCTCACGCGCGAGATCAAGGTCTTCCTGTCGGCCCTCGCGCAGACCTCCATGGACGAGGCGCAGACGCGGCGTTCGATGGCGTACATCGGCGTCGTCGCCGACCTGGAGAACATCGGCGATTTCGTCGAACGGACCATGACCGACCATCTCCGCCCCCTTTCCGCGAGGAAGCTTTCGTTCTCGGAGGAAGGGGGGAGGGAGCTGGAAGGATACATGGGCGAGGTCGGAGCGCTGTACCGGAACGCCATCTCCTGCTTCATCACGGGCGATCCCGGCGAGGCGCAGGCCGTCGTCGAGCGGCGCCGCACGATCGGGATCCGGGAGCGGGAGCTGCGCACGACCCACATCCAGCGGCTCCAGAAGGCCCGGCCGGACACCCTCGAGACGAGCGCGGCGCACATGGACATCCTCTCGGCGTGGAAAGGGATCTCGGCGCACTGCTCCTCCATCGCCCGCGCCGTCATCGACATGAGCGGGTGACCTCTCTTGTCCCGTTGAATCCGCGAGATAGGCGATGTATCCTTAACCAACATATGAAATCAGGAAGGGGACGGACGGGATGGGCGAGGAATCGTTCGCGCTGATCGAGAAGAAGATCAACGACCTGGTGCAGGTGGTGAGCACGCTCAAGAAGGAGAAGGCGGCCTTGGCCGCCGAGGTGTCGCGGATGGAGGCGGAGGCGAAGGAGACGGGAAAGAAGCTCGCCGAAATGACGCGGGAGCGCGGCGAGGTGAAGGACCGTGTCGAGAAGATCCTGTCCCGCCTGGACAGCATTGAGTTATAGGCGGCAAGAGGTATAATGAACAGGAAGGAATGGCGAATCGCTACGATGTAAATATCGCCGGCTACGGCCTGATCGTTCAGACGGAGCGCTCGGCGGAGCACATGCAGCGCCTCGCGGAAACGCTGAACGACAGGGTGCGCGAGATCCAGAAGTCCGGGGGCACGGCGAACTACCTGAACGTCGTCATGCTGGCGGCCATGGAACTGGCCGACGACGTGCTGACGACGGGCGACCGGATGCTGCAGACCCGGAAGGAGAACCGGGAGCTCGAGGAAAAGGCGGTCCGGCTCGAGGAAGAGGCCAACCGGCTTCGGGACCGGATCAGCGGGGTCAACGTCGAGCTGATGTCGCTTCGGGCGGAGGTCGAGGAGCTCCGCAAGGAGCAGGAAGGGTGGAAGGAGAAGGTCGACCGGAGGAACCGGGACCTTCTGGCGGTCCTTGAAAACGCTTTGGAGCAGCACGGCGGGGAATCGGGTTTTCCCGGCCCCTGCCGTGAGCGTGATCGGTCGGCGAGTTAGAGCCAACAGTTCGAGAACGGGCTCTCTCCCTGGCCGCGGTGAGCATCCCCAGGCATTGCGGGGAAGCCTGAAGCGGCCATCCAGGGGGCCCACCTGGTGAAAGCCAGGTTCAACTCAATGGCCGACACGGCACAGGCAGGGGCGCTTCACTTCGTCCGGCAGGCCGGGCCCGCATCAGGGGGCCCTTTTATATAGATTAGGGCGGTTGAAACCGTTGTTGCTGCGACGTGTTATCGGTCTTCGATGCGGCGGCAGTTCGAATAGACGGGTTTGTCGGCGACGCAAGGCGAGGACGCCCCCGCAGCGATTTCGCAGATATTCCACGGTTTAACCTCCCCGAAATCATTCCGTTCGGAAGGTCTATCATGCTCGTCCTGGAGCGCAAGGCGATGCTCCGGCGCACGATCCGGGAGTTCGTCCGGGGCCGCGCCGGTTCCGAGTCCTCCCGTATCGCGGGCGAGAGAGCGCAGGAGCATTTCCTGGCCGCGTTTCCCCCGAGCCGCGGCATGTCGGCGGCCCTCTACAACGCCGTCCGCGGCGAAGTGGGAACGGAGAAGATCCGGGAGGCGTACCTGGCCGCCGGCGCGACGCTGTATTACCCCTGCGTCGTGGCGGGGGGATCGCTCGAGTTCCATTCCCACGGGAACGGGGACGGATGGGTCGAGGGGGCCTACGGCATCCCGGAACCGCCCCGCGTTCCGGGTCGCCCGCCGCGGACCGGGGGATTCGACCTGGTCCTGGTTCCCGGCGTCGCTTTCGACCGGGAGGGGCATCGGCTGGGCCAGGGGCTCGGGTATTACGACCGGTTCCTCCGCGGTCTCCCCGGGGAGGCGCTTCGCGTCGGGCTGGCGTATTCGGACCAGGTGGTGCCGGAAGTGCCCGTGGACGAGTGGGACGTGCCGCTGCACGCGCTCGTCACGGAAGAAGGGGTGATCCGGTTCCCGCAGGGGGGAGCCGGGTCCCGGTAACAATAGATGGATCACCGAGGAGGCAGATCTTGGATACGTCGATCATCATAATAGCGGCCCT
The DNA here is from genome assembly GCA_964612075.1 of uncultured bacterium. Taxonomy (GTDB): domain Bacteria; phylum Desulfobacterota; class Deferrimicrobia; order Deferrimicrobiales; family Deferrimicrobiaceae; genus UBA2219. Next base: position 4,934 of record CAZTFC010000015.1, on the reverse strand, counting down.
CGCGCTGCTGGTCGCCGCGCTGGGGCTGTACGTGGTTTCGCTGGTCTCGAAGAGGAAGATCGCGGAAGGCAAGGCGCGGATCGAGGCGGGGAAGGCGGAGGAGATCCTGCAGAACGCCCGCAGGGAGGCGGAGAACATCCTGAAGGAAGCCGCCCTCCAGGCCAAGGACCACATGCTCCAGGTCAAGCTCGACTTCGAGCAGGAGACGCGCGACCGGAAGAACGAGCTGAGCCAGGTGGAGAAGCGGCTGCTCCAGAAGGAGGACCTGCTCGACAAGAAGAACGAGCACATCGAGGGCCGCGGCACCGAGATCGCCAGGAAGGAGCGGGAGATCGCCGAGCAGGAACGCCGTCTCGAAGGGAGCCGTGCCGAGCTCGAGGCGCGCATCTCCCAGACCAACGCCGACCGCCAGCGGATCGCCGGCCTGACCGCCGAGCAGGCCAAGGCCGAGATCGTCGAGATGGTCACCAACGAGGCGAAGCTCGAGGCCGGGAAGAAGGTCCGGGCGATCGAGGAGGAATTCAAGGAGGAGGCGGCGCAGAAGGCCCGGAAGATGATCTCCGTGGCCGTCCAGCGGTACGCGGCCGATTACGTGACGGAGCACGTCGTGACCGCGGTCCCGCTCCCGTCCGAGGAGATGAAGGGAAGGATCATCGGCCGCGAGGGGCGCAACATCCGGGCCTTCGAGGCGGCCACGGGGATCGACGTCATCATCGACGACACCCCGGAGGCGGTCATCCTCTCCGGGTTCAACCCGGTCCGCAGGGAGATCGCGCGGATCTCCCTTTCCCGCCTGGTCCAGGACGGCCGGATCCACCCGGCGCGCATCGAGGAGACGGTCGAGAAGGTCACCAAGGAGGTGGACGAGACGATCCGCGAGGCCGGGGAGCAGGCGCTGTTCGACCTGGGGATCCACGGCGTGCACGCGGAGCTGGTGAAGCTGGTCGGCAAGCTGAAGTACCGCACCTCCTACGGGCAGAACATCTACACCCACTCGCTCGAGGTGGCGTTCCTCTGCGGGATGATCGCCTCCGAGCTGGGCCTCAACGCGAAGGTCGCCAAGAGGGCGGGGCTTCTGCACGACATCGGGAAGGCCGTGGACCACGAGGTGGAAGGCCCCCACGCCCTGATCGGGGCGGACCTGGCGCGAAAGTACGGGGAGTCCTCCCGGGTCGTCCACTCCATCGCGGCGCACCACGAGGACGAGTCCCCGAGGGACATCCTGCCCATCCTGGTCCAGGCGGCGGACGCCCTTTCCGGGGCGCGCCCGGGGGCGCGCCGGGAGATGCTGGCGAACTACCTCAAGCGGCTCGAGGACCTCGAGGCGATCGCGAGGTCGTTCTCCGGCGTGGAGAAGTCGTACGCCATCCAGGCCGGCCGCGAGGTCCGGATCATCGTCGACCACCAGAAGATCAGCGACGACGCCGCGTGCATCCTCGCGCGCGACATCGCCAAGAAGGTCGAGTCCGACCTCTCGTATCCCGGCCAGATCCGCGTGACCGTGATCCGGGAGACGCGGGCGGTCGATTACGCGCGGTAACAAGGGACGGTCCTGTCGGAGGACATGTTCGGAGGGATAAAGGGTACGCAATCCACGGCAAAGCGTGGCTAGGCCGGAAAAGGTTGCCGGGACCGTCCCTGGTTTTCAGTAAGGAGTCTCTATGTGGGTGTTGTTCTTAGGCGACATCGTCGGCAAGCCCGGCAGGAAGGCCGCCGCCGAGTTCCTCTCCCGCGTCCGCGCCTACAGGGACGTGGACCTTGCGATCGCAAACGGCGAGAACACCGCCTCGGGCATGGGGCTTACCGAGCCCTCGGTCCGGGAGCTGTTCGAAGCGGGCGTCGACGTCCTGACCGGCGGGAACCACATGTGGGACAAGAAGGAAGGGGTTCCCCTCGTGCGGTCCGACGCGCGGATCCTGCGCCCCGCGAACTACCCGCCCGGGGTGGACGGGCGCGGGTGGGGGGTCTACCACGGGCGCAGCGGGACGCCCTACGCCGTGATCTCGCTCGCGGGGAGGGTCTTCCTGGGGGATTGCGACTGCCCGTTCCGGTGGGCCGACGACAACCTTCCCGCCGCCCGGAAGGCGGCCTCGTGCGTCTTCGTGGACTTCCACGCGGAGGCGACCTCCGAGAAGCGCGCGCTGGGATTTTACCTCGACGGCAGGGTCTCGGCGATCGCGGGGACTCACACGCACGTGCAGACCTCCGACGCCCAGCTCCTGCCGAAGGGCACCGGCTACATCACCGACGCGGGGATGTGCGGGCCCGCCGGGTCGGTCATCGGCATGGACCCGCAGGGCGTCCTGCGGCGCTTCCTTCTTCAGGTACCCGTGCGCTTCGAGGTCGGCGCCGGCGAGCCGGAGGCGTCGGGCGTGTTCTTCGACATCGATCCCTCGAAGGGGGATTGCCGGCAAATCCAATCGTTCCGCCTGACCGAGACGGAAATGAGGAGCAAGGATACATGGAAGACGTTCTCCTGTCCCTGAAGCGGGGCACGACGGAAGTCATCTCCGGGGAGGAGCTCGCCAGGAAGCTCGCGTCTTCCACCGGGAGCGGGCGGCCGCTCCGGGTGAAGGCGGGGTTCGACCCGACCGCGCCGGACCTGCATCTCGGGCACACGGTCCTCATCCAGAAGCTCAAGCATTTCCAGGAGGCGGGGCACCAGGTGGTCTTCCTCATCGGGGACTTCACGGCGATGATCGGGGACCCCACGGGGAAATCGGAGACCCGGAAGGCGCTGAGCCGGGAGGACGTGGAGCGGAACGCGTCCACCTACAAGGAGCAGATCTTCAAGATCCTCGACCCGGGCCGCACGGAGGTGCGGTTCAACTCGGAGTGGCTCTCTCCCTTGCGCATCGAGGAGATGGTGCGCATCGCGGCGCAGATGACCGTGGCCCGGATGCTCGAGCGGGACGACTTCCGGAAGCGGTACGAGGAGGAGCGGCCGATCTCGATCCACGAGTTTTTGTACCCCCTGTTCCAGGGATACGACTCCGTCGCGCTGCGGGCGGACGTCGAGTTCGGCGGCACGGACCAGAAGTTCAACCTCCTGGTGGGGCGCGACCTTCAGCGCGTGTACGGGCAGGAGCCGCAGGTGGTCATGACGACGCCGCTGCTGGTGGGGCTCGACGGCGTGAACAAGATGAGCAAGAGCCTCGGCAACTACGTGGGAATCACGGAGCCGCCGGAGACGATCTTCGGGAAGCTGATGTCCGTCTCCGACGAGCTCATGGTGACCTACTACGAGCTGCTGTCCGACGTCAGCCTGCAGGAGCTGGCGGCGCTGAAAAAAGGGCTGATCGACGGCACGCGCCACCCGATGGACGCCAAGGTCGCCCTGGCCCGCGAGATCGTCGCGCGGTTCCACGGCGGGCAGGCGGGGCGCGAGGCGGAAGAAGGGTTCCGGAAGCGGTTCTCCTCGAAGGAATTCCCGCAGGACGCCCGGCGGTTCGACGGCGCGGCGCTGCCCGAGGGCTCCGACCTGGCAACGGTGGTGTCCCGGGTGTCTCCCGCCTTCTCCACCAAGTCCGCCGCGCGGCGCCTGATCGCCCAGGGCGGCCTCGAGGTCGACGGGGAGCGCGCCTCCGACCCGGCGCTGGTCCTCCCGCGGGAGGGGGAGTACCGGCTGAAGATCGGGAAAAAGGAGTTCGTCCTCCTCGCGTTCTGAAGGCCGTACGTCCCGGGTAAAAAAAATTCGTGAAGGCGGTTTTTTCTCTTGCATCGATTTTCGGGATTCGATATATTGCTGGCTTCCGTTGCGAGGAACCGCAGAGACCCCGGGAAGGCAGACATTTTCCGGCTCCGGCAGAAACCTCTTGACACGGTGAAATGGTTTTCGTAATATCATAAGTCCGCCGCGGTGCGGTCTGTGCGGCGGCAAGCGGTCGGATCTTTGAAAACTGAACAGGGAATGCGAGGCGCGAACGGATCGACGATTTTGTCCGCTTATCCGTAAATTAAGTGGAGAGTTTGATCCTGGCTCAGAACGAACGCTGGCGGCGTGCTTAACACATGCAAGTCGAGCGAGAAAGGGGGGGGCAACTCCCCTGAGTAAAGCGGCGCACGGGTGAGTAACGCGTGGGTAACCTACCCCTCGGCGGGGGATAACGACTCGAAAGGGTCGCTAATACCGCATGAGACCACGGGGTCCTCGGACCCTGAGGCCAAAGGCTGCATCGGCTTGCCGGTGTAGTCACCGGGGGATGGGCCCGCGTCCGATTAGCTAGTTGGTGAGGTAACGGCCCACCAAGGCTACGATCGGTAGCTGGTCTGAGAGGATGATCAGCCACACTGGAACTGGAACACGGTCCAGACTCCTACGGGAGGCAGCAGTGAGGAATATTGCGCAATGGGGGAAACCCTGACGCAGCAACGCCGCGTGGGTGAAGAAGGCCTTCGGGTCGTAAAGCCCTTTCGGACGGGACGAAATTTCCGCGGGGTCAAGCCGCGGAACTTGACGGTACCGTAAGAAGAAGCACCGGCTAACTCCGTGCCAGCAGCCGCGGTAATACGGAGGGTGCAAGCGTTGTTCGGAATTACTGGGCGTAAAGCGCGTGTAGGCGGCCTTGCAAGTCAGGCGTGAAAGCCCTCGGCTTAACCGGGGAAGTGCGTCTGAAACTGCTTGGCTTGAGTACGGGAGAGGGAGGCGGAATTCCCAGTGTAGAGGTGAAATTCGTAGATATTGGGAGGAACACCGGTGGCGAAAGCGGCCTCCTGGACCGATACTGACGCTGAGACGCGAGAGCGTGGGGAGCAAACAGGATTAGATACCCTGGTAGTCCACGCTGTAAACGATGGGCACTAGGTGTGGGGGGTATCCACTCCTCCCGTGCCGAAGCTAACGCATTAAGTGCCCCGCCTGGGGAGTACGGCCGCAAGGTTAAAACTCAAAGGAATTGACGGGGGCCCGCACAAGCGGTGGAGCATGTGGTTTA
>CAZTFC010000014.1:0-52634 GCA_964612075.1 uncultured bacterium | reverse complement strand
CCCGCGGGAACGCTTCGCCTCCGGGGTATCCCCATTCGCTGCGGGCCGCGACTCCCCGGCTGCGACCAGCGAACGCGTCTTCTCGGATGCTTCCCCGGCCTTCGTCATCCCGTTTCGTTCATAGAGAGCCTCTGCCTATAAAGCGGGCGGGGTCTCCGCCGGTTCCGTACTTTCGGCCCTCCGCTCAGGGGATACCCCGGAGGCGTGCGCTCCACGGTCGCTCCGCCCAGGTTCCGCCGGCACCAGGCCGAAAGACCCCGGAGCAGCGAAACGCCCCCTGCGGAGAGACACCCGTGCTCGGGCGGATCTTGCGGCCGGCAATCATCCGACGCGATACCGCGACAAGCCATACAAGAGACACAAGAGGCCACCAAGACACAACCCGCCGAGAGAACTTCTCTACGAAAGGTACGTACGGAAGACTTTCGATATAGGCGTAGGCGGATTCGGGGGACATTCTTGGTTCAAACACGGGCGGAGGGAAAGAGTGTCCCCCGCCCAGCCCGTACGGAAAAGCTTTCGATGTCAGGGCAGGCGCTTTCGTCCCTCAACCCGCTAATTAAGAAGTTATGTTTTCTGATTCCCGGGGGTTACCCCATGAGAAGTTGTGGAACGCCATTCCACATTTTTCCGGGAACACCCCCCTCCGTGGGCAGTATCGCGAATCGTTATCGCGAGGAGTCGGCCGGTGGGGCGGACGGGCCGTCGTAGGGCAGGGTGACGGTCACTTTCGTCCAGCTTTCCGGCCGGCTTTCGAATGACACCAACCCCCCGTGGAGCTCGACGATCCTCTTGACGATGGTCAGCCCCAGGCCGGAGCCCCCGTGCCGGACCGACCTCGACTTTTCGACCCTGTAGAACTGATCGAACACCTTCGGGATCTCGGACTCGGGGACACCCGGGCCGGTGTTGGAGACCGCCACCGACAGCCCGGCGGAGGTCCGGTCGACGGCGAGCAGGATCCGCCCCCCGTCGACGTTGTACCGGATGGCGTTGTCGATGAGGTTCGAAAAGGCGCGGTGCAGCTTGTCCCGGTCCCCCTGAACGACGAACCGCTCCGGAAGGCGGACGTCCATCGCGATGTTGCCGGCGTCGGCCAGGAGCTTGTAATCCCCCGCGAGGGAGGACAGCAATTCGCTCAGGTCGACCGGCTTCGGATCGATTCCGGCCAGCATCTCCAGGGAGGACAGGTTCAGAAGATCCTTGACCAGCCGCTCCATGCGCAGCACCTGCTCGTTGAGGCGGAGAAGGTCCTCCTTCGCCGGGGAAGTGGATATCTCCTCGAAGGAGTTGCAGATCCTGTCGACGGTCAGCCGCATGGTGGTGAGCGGCGTTTTCAGCTCGTGGGACGTATCGAAAAGGAAATCCCGCTGTCTCTCGAACGAATATTGCAAGCGGTCCAGCCCCCGGTTGATGGTCCTTCCCAGCTCGCCGATTTCATCCCGCCCCTCTCCGACCGGCAACCGGCTGTCGAGGCTCTTCCCGCCGATTTCCCCGGCCAGGTCCATCATCCGGCCGACCGGACTCAGGATCTTGCCGGCCAGGAACCTGCTGATGGCGATCAGCACCACGGTGGAAACGGCCAGGCCGGCCAGGATGACGTACGCCAGGTCCAGGAGCTCCTCCTTCAGCTTCTCCATGCTCCGGGCGATCTGCACGACGAACGATCGGTCGTTCATCTCGAAGGCGAAGGTCCTCACCCGGTAGGTTGTCCCCCCGCGCTTGATGATGGCCCTGGAGCCGGGCGCCACCTGGGAGAGCATCGTCGATTTCGCCATGCCGGACCGGAAAACCATCCTGCGGGCATCCCGATCGTAGATCTCGATCCAGTACCCCTCCATCGCCTGGGATATGGTGTCCAGAAGGTCGGAATCCGATTCCACCTGCCGTTTCGAGATGATCCTCGCCGCTTCCCGCGCCTCCCCTTCCAGGGCGGCGTCCAGTATCGCGAACGGCTGCTCGATCAGCTCATACGCCACGACGACGATGAACAGCAGGCTCGAGATCAACCCCGCCCCGACGATGAACAGGGTGATTCGCGTCCGGATGGTCATTGCCCGACGTTCCCGATGATGTATCCCACGCCGCGGACGGTCCGTATGATCCTGTTCCGACCCGAATCGCCGATCTTTTGACGAAGGTTCTTTATGTGGACGTCCATGAAATTGGACATGCTGAAGGGGTCGAAATCGTCCCCCCATACGTGCTCCGCCAGGCTGAAGCGGGACACGACCCTGTTCTTGTTATGCAGGAGGAATTCCAGGATGGAGAACTCCCGGGGGGTCAGCTCGACTGTTTCCCCGCCCCGGGTCACCCGGCGGCTCGCCGTGTCGAGCAGCAGGTCCTCGAACTGCAGGCCGGATTCCCGCTGGCTGCCGGACCTCCTGAGAAGGGCGCGCACGCGGGCCAGCAGTTCGTCCGAGGAGAACGGCTTGGCCAGGTAGTCGTCCGCGCCGAGATCCAGCCCCTTCACCCGGTCCGCCACGTCGCCCTTTGCGGTGAGGATGAGCACGGGGGCGTCGATCCCGCCCTTCCGCGCATGCCCCAGGACGGACAGCCCGTCGATTCCCGGCATCATGATGTCGAGGATGATCAGGTCGAAAGACGATTCGAACAACTTGTTCAAGGCCTTGTGGCCGTCCGTGGCCGTCTCCACGGCGTAGCGCTGGCCGGCCAGAATCTGCCGCAACTGTTCCAGCAGCGGCCGATCGTCTTCCGCGATGAAGATCCTCAAGATCGCACGCCCCGAAAACCGGTATCCGGCGTCTGTTGATTACCTGATTTTAATATAGACGAGCACGAAGAGGGCCACCACCGAAAGAAGGTTCCAGTGGCCGTGGTTCCGCAGGAAAAGTTCCGTACGGAAGGAGAGCACCGGGTTCCCGCGGTACGGCACGGGGGTGGGAAGGAAACGCGGGACCGCGGCGCAGTATCTTTCGTATTCCTCTCCGAAGATTTCCCGAAGGACGGGTTCCTCGCGCCGCACGCGGTTCACCATGTAGAAGTAGTAGAGCACCGTGTAGGGGAGCAGGATCCACGGCTTCCCCGTCAGCATCAATACGCCGAGGATCAGGAAGTGCCGGCCGAGGTACATGGGGTTCCTGACGAGGGCGTACGGGCCGGTCGCGGCGAGCTCCTTTTTCTTGTCCAGGGTCCCGAAGCACCATGACTGGAGGAGCTCTCCTGCCAGGGAAACGCAGAGGGCCGGAAGGAACATGCGCGGTTCGGCGTACGCGATCAGCAGCCCGGCGGCCGCCAGGGCGAGGGGGCCGCGCAGCTTCTGGAAGAAGCGCCGCACCTCCAGGCGACCGAAGAATCCGTGGGTCCGGGACAGTATCAGGGTTTGCATGGGTCCCCCATCGCGCAATATTCCCGATTGAATATGGCGGTCCGGGGATGAAGAAACGATGAAGGCGGAAGCGGCGTTGCCCGGGGTTGAAACGTGGCGCGATTTGTGATTAAAATGCATGGCTTGGCTTTTCATTAATCACTCACGGGCGGGACTCTCCCCGGGGTGCCCCGTATGGGACGGGGTGGATGGGGAGGGGCGGAGCGCCCGGAGGAACAACCCCTAAGGGTAAAAGGAGGAAGGATAGGCATGGCGAACGGTCAGAGCTCCGTGATCACGATGAAGCAGCTGCTGGAGGCGGGCGTCCACTTCGGTCACCAGACGAAGCGGTGGAACCCCAAGATGAAGAAGTACATTTTCACCGCCCGCAACGGCATCTACATCATCGACCTGCAGCAGACGGTCAAGATGTTCCGGGCGGCCTACGACACGGTCCGCACGATGGCCGCCGAGGGCAAGACGATCCTCTTCGTCGGCACCAAGAAGCAGGCGCAGGAAGCGGTGGAGGAGGAGGCGCGGCGGGCGAACGCCCCGTACGTCAACCAGCGGTGGCTCGGCGGCATGCTCACGAACTTCAGCACCATCCGCAAGAGCCTCGACCGCCTGCAGAAGCTGACCGACATGGGCACCGACGGGACCGCCGAGCGGCTCCCGAAGAAGGAAGTCCTGAAGCTCGAGAAAGAGCGCGTGAAGATGGAGAAGATCCTGGGCGGCATCCGCGAGCTGCGGCGCCAGCCCGATGCCCTGTTCGTGGTCGATCCGTCCCGGGAACAGATCGCGATCCTCGAGGCGAGACGGCTGGCGATCCCCATCGTCGCCATCGTCGACACGAACTGCGACCCCGACCTGATCGACCACGTGATCCCCGGCAACGACGACGCCATCCGGGCGATCAAGCTCTTCCTTTCCAAGATGGCCGACGCGATCCTCGAGGGGAAGGCCGTGTACGCCGAGAAGAACGCCTCGAAGGGCGACAAGGACATGGAAACCCCCGAGGTCACCATTTCCCTCATCTCGACCGAGGGCGAGGAAGAGACCGCCAAGCCGGCCGAGGCACCGAAGGAATAACCGTTTTTTTCCACATATTTTTCCAGGGAGAACACGCGGCATGGAAATCACATCCGGGATGGTCAAGGAGCTCCGCGAGAAGACCGGCGCGGGCCTGATGGATTGCAAGGCGGCGCTCGCCTCGGCGGGCGGCGACATGGAGGGGGCGGTCGACTTCCTCCGCAAGAAGGGGCTGGCCGCGGCGGCAAAGAAGTCGTCGCGGATCGCCTCCGAGGGGCTGGTGGTCGCCCACGTCGAGGGGAACTTCGGCACGCTGGTCGAGATCAACTGCGAGACCGATTTCGTGGCGAAGACCGACGAGTTCTCGGCGTTCGCGAAGGAGATCGCCGCGCTGGTGAACACGAAGGGGCCGCGGGACGTCGACGAGGCGATGCTGCTCCCGATGAACGGCGGCACCCTGGGCGAGAAGCTCACGGAGAAGGTGGCCAAGATCGGCGAGAAGATCTCCTTCCGCCGCTTCGCCCGCTTCGAGGTGGGCAGGGAGACCGGGCTGATCGCCTCCTACATCCACATGGGCGGGAAGATCGGGGTGCTGGTGGCGCTCGAGGGGCCGGGCCCCAAGAGCGCCGAGGCCGCGGCGCTGGCCAAGGACCTGGCGATGCAGGTGGCGGCGGCGAATCCGACGTACGTCAGCCGGAAGGACGTCCCCGCGGACGTGATCGAGCACGAGAAGTCGATCTACCGCGACCAGGCGAAGGCCTCCGGCAAGCCCGAAAAGATCCTCGACAAGATCGCCGAGGGCAAGCTCGAGAAGTACTTCGGGGATTTCTGCATCCTCGAGCAGGCGTTCATCAAGGACCCCGACCGGAAGGTCGGCCAGCTCCTGGCGGAGGCGGGGAAGGCCGCCGGGGCGGAGGTCGCGATGAAGTCCTTCGTGCGGTTCCAGGTCGGCGAGGGTCTGGAGAAGCGGACCAGCGACCTGGCCGCCGAGGTGGCCAAACAGATCGGGCAGGGGTGATCCCGAGAAGACCCCGCCCCAGCGGAGGTTCCGTGCGGAAACCGGCGTACCACCGGATCCTGCTCAAGCTTTCCGGGGAAGCCCTGATGGGCAGGAAGGCGTACGGGATCGACGAGGAGATCCTCGCCGGCCTGTCGAAGGAGATCCGCGAGGTGACGGAGATGGGCGTGCAGGTCGCCCTTGTCGTCGGCGGCGGGAACATCTTCCGGGGGATCGGCTCCGGCCGGAACCTGGGGATCGACCGCGCGTCCGCGGACTACATGGGGATGCTGGCGACGGTCATCAACAGCATCGCCCTCCAGGAAGTCCTCGAGCAGAACGGGGTCGACACCCGGGTGCTCTCCGCCATCGAGCTGCGCGCGATCGCGGAGCCGTACATCCGGCGGCGGGCGATGCGCCACCTGGAGAAGGGGCGGGTGGTCATCTTCGCCGCGGGGACGGGGAACCCCTACTTCACCACGGACACCGCCGCGGCATTGCGCGCGATGGAAATCAACGCCGACGCCATCCTCAAGGCGACCAAGGTCGACGGCGTGTACGACCGCGACCCCATGGTCGACCGGAACGCGAAAAGGTTCGGCAGCCTCACCTACCTCGACGTCCTGAAGAAGAAGCTCAAGGTCATGGACGCCACGGCCATCTCCCTTTGCATGGACAACGGGCTGCCGATCGTCGTGTTCAACCTCAACCGGAAGGGGAACATCCTCAAGGTTGTGACGGGGGAGAAGATCGGCACAGTCGTTCACGGAGGGAAATGATGGAAGCGTTGATCAAGGAAACCTCCGCCCGGATGGAGCGGAGCATCGAGGCCTTCAAGAAGGAGCTGGGGAAGGTGCGCACCGGGCGCGCGTCGTTCTCGCTGCTCGACGGCGTCAAGGTCGACTATTACGGCACCCTCACCCCGCTCCAGCAGGTGGGCACCCTCTCCGTGCCGGAGAGCCGCCTGATCACGATCACCCCGTGGGACAACAAGATGATCGGGCCGATCGAGAAGGCGATCCAGGGGGCGGGGCTGGGGCTGAACCCGTCGAGCGACGGGAAGGTCGTCCGGATCCCCATCCCGCCGCTGACCGAGGAGCGGCGCAAGGAGCTGGCCAAGGTGGTCCGCAAGATGGCCGAGGAGGCCCGCGTGGCCGTGAGGAACGTCCGCCGCGAAGGGATCGAGAAGCTCAAGGAGAAGGAAAAGAAGAAGGAGATCCCGGAAGACGGCGTGAAGCGCGGGCAGGAGCGGATCCAGAAGGAAACCGACGCCTTCATCAAGAAGATCGACGACATTCTGAAGGCCAAGGAACAGGAGATCATGGAAGTCTGACGCGAATGCATCCGGGAGCAGGAAGCGAAGGTTCCGCGCTCCCCCGGCACGTCGCCATCATCATGGACGGCAACGGCCGGTGGGCCAGGCAGCGGGGGAAACCGCGGGCCGAAGGCCACCGGATGGGGGCACGCGCCGTCCGCGAGGTGGTGGAGTGCGCCCGCGAGCTGAAGATCCCCTACCTCACCCTGTACGCCTTCTCCCTCGAGAACTGGGGCCGCCCCGCGGCCGAGGTGAAGACCCTCATGGGCCTCCTGCAGGAGTTCCTGCAGAGCGAGCTCCCGCTGATGCTCCGGCACGGGATCCGGTTCCGGACCATCGGGGAGACCTCCGCCCTGCCCTTCGCGGTGCGGCAGGTCCTCTCCGGCACGGTTGCCTCCACGGCGGGGAACGCCGACATGACGCTGACGCTCGCCCTTTCCTACTCGGGGCGCGACGAGATCGTCCGCGCCGCGCGCGGCATCGCGGCCGAGGCGGCCGCGGGCAGGCTCGACCCGGAAAGCGTGACGGAGGCGCTCGTCTCGGGGCGCCTCGACACCGCCGGGATGCCCGACCCCGACCTGGTCATCCGCACGAGCGGCGAGATCCGGGTCAGCAACTTCCTCCTCTGGCAGTCGGCCTACGCGGAGTTCGTCTTCACGGACATCCTCTGGCCCGATTTCGGGAAGGCGGAGTTCCTCAAGGCGCTGGAGGAGTACTCGCGCCGCACCCGGCGGTTCGGCCTGACGGACGAGCAGGCCGGGACGCCGCCGGCGAAGTGACGATGCTCTGGAAACGGGTCGCCACCGCCGCCGTCCTCCTCCCCCTCCTGGTCGCATCCATCCTGTGCTCCAAGGGGCGCCCGTTCGAGTGGCCGTTCCTCCTCGTGTGCGGGCTGGCGACGGGGCTCTGCTCGGCCGAGTTCCTCCGGATGTTCGTCCGGGGCGCGCGCGACCTCGCGGCGGGCGTCGCGCTGGCGGCGCTCGTGTTCCTGTCGGGGACGCTGCTCCCGGCGGTCCTTTCGCTTCCCGCGGTCCTGCTCTTCGTCGTGATGGCCGTGTTCCACCCGCTGCCGGGGGCCGACGACGTGGGGGAGAAGACCCGCAGGGCGGCGATGCTCGCCCTCGGCGCGGTCTACGTCGGCGGGCTCCTCTCGACGTACCCGAGGACGCTGTCGCTTCCACGGGGCGAACACTGGGTGCTGCTGGGGATCCTCTCCGTGGCGGCGGGGGACACGATGGCCTACTTCACGGGGAGGGCGCTGGGGCGCAGGAAGCTGGCGCCCGCCCTCTCCCCGAACAAGACGGTGGAGGGCGCGGCCGGCGGGCTGCTGGGGAGCGTCGCGCTGGCCGTCCTGTACGCCCGCTTCCTTCTCCCCGGGATCCCCGCCTGGTACGCCGCCCTCGCCGGGGCGACCGTCGGGATCTTCGGCCAGTGCGGGGACCTGTTCGAGTCGCTGCTCAAGCGGGCCGCGGGGGTGAAGGACAGCGGGACGATCTTCCCGGGGCACGGGGGGATCTTCGACCGGGCGGACGCCATCCTGGCCGCCGGCCCGGTCCTCTTCCTGCTGTCGGCGGCCGCCGCCCTGGTGGAGTCGTGGGGATGACGCGGCGCGGGATATCCATCCTCGGCGCCACCGGTTCCGTCGGCCGGAACGCGCTCGACGTCATCGGCCGGTTCCCCCGCCGCTTCCGGGTGACCGCGCTGTGCGCCGGGACCAACGCCCGGGCCCTCGTCGCCCTCGCGCGGATCCACCGCCCCGACATGGTCTGCCTCTGGGAAGGCGACGCGGCGTCGATCCGGAGGGAGCTGCCCCGCGGGACGCGCGTCGTCCTCGGGGAGCAGGGGATGACGGAAGCCGCGTGCGCCCGGAACGCCGACATCGTCCTCGCGGCGGCCTCCGGCATCTCGTCGCTGCGCCCCGTGATCGCGGCGGCGGAGGCGGGCAAGCGGATCGCCCTGGCGAACAAGGAGCTGCTCGTCATGGCCGGGAAGTTCCTGACCGCCGCGGCGCGCAGGGGCGGGGCGGAGATCGTCCCCGTGGACAGCGAGCATTCCGCGGTGTTCCAGGTCATCGGGCGCAACCGCGGGCAGGACATCCTGCGGGTCATCCTCACCGCCTCGGGCGGCCCCTTCCGCTGCCGGACCCTGGAGGAGATGCGCCGCGCGACGGTCCCGGAGGCGCTGGGGCACCCCGTCTGGCGGATGGGCGCGAAGATCTCGGTGGACTCCGCGACGCTGATGAACAAGGGGCTGGAGGTGATCGAGGCCACCTGGCTCTTCGGGCTCCCCCCCGCGCGGATCGACGTGCTGATCCACCCGCAGTCGGTCATCCATTCGATGGTGGAGTTCCGCGACGGCAGCGTCCTCGCGCAGATGGGGATCCCCGACATGCGGATCCCCATCGCGTACGCGCTCAGCTACCCCGAGCGCCTCCCGATGGAACTGCCCCGCCTGCGGCCGCATCGAATGGAAGGGTGGGGGTTCGAGACGCCGGACCGGAAGCGGTTCCCGGCCCTGTCCCTCGCCTACGGCGCCGCGGAAACCGGAGGAACGGCGCCCGCGGTGCTCAACGGCGCCAACGAGGAAGCGGTCAGGGCGTTCCTGTCCCACCGGATCGGGTTCACCGACATCGTCCGCGTCGTCGACCGCGTGCTTTCCGGGTGGAAGGGCTCGTTCGCCGCGCGGACCCTAAAGGACGTCCTCGAGGCGGACACGCTTTCCCGACGGGCCGCCAGGGAAAGGATATCCAGGAGCAGGAGACCGTCTTCGTCATGATATATACTTTCGCGAGCAACATCTTCTGGTTCATCATCGCGCTCGGAATCCTCATCTTCGTCCACGAGTTCGGCCACTTCATCGTCGCCCGGAAGCTCGGGGTGGGGGTCACGAAGTTCTCCTTCGGGTTCGGCCCGAAGCTGTTCGGCGTGCAGCGGGGCGAGACGGAATACCTGGTCTCCGCGGTGCCCCTCGGCGGGTACGTGAAGCTGGTCGGGGAAGGGGAAGGGGAGGAGGTCCCGCCCGAGCAGGCGGACCGCTCCTTCAGCGCCAAGCCGACCTGGGTGAAGATGGCCATCGTCGCCGCCGGGCCGGCCGGGAACCTGATCTTCGCCGTTTTCGTGTTCTGGTTCGTGTTCCTCGGCGGCCTGCCGACGTCGACCACGAAGATCGGCGAGGTGATCGAAGGCGCACCCGCGGCGCGCGCCGGCCTCTCGAAGGGGGACGTCGTCCTGCGGATCGACGACGTCGCGGTGCAGACCTGGGAGGAGCTGGCCGGACGGATCGTGAAAAGCACCCCCGGCAAGCCGATCCGGTTCACCGTCGTCCGCGACGGGAAGGAGACGACGATCTCCGTGGCGCCCGAGATGCGGGAGGGGAGGAACGTGTTCGGGGAGAAGGTCACCGAGCCGAAGGTCGGCATCGCGCCGAGCGGGGAGGTGGTCTACAAGGAGATCGGCCCCGGGAGCGCGTTCCTCCGGGGCGTGAAGGAGACCCGGGACCTCATCTACCTCACGGCGATGACGGTGGTCAAGCTGCTCATGCGGGTCCTGCCGTCCGAGACGCTCGGCGGCCCCATCCTGATCGCCCAGATCGCCGGGGACCAGGCGCGGCAGGGGATCTCCCCGTTCGCCTACATCCTCGGGGTCTTGAGCGTCAACCTGGGGATCCTGAACCTCCTGCCGATCCCGATCCTCGACGGGGGGCACCTCGTGTTCTTCTCCGTCGAAGGGATCCTCGGCAGGCCGATTTCCCGGCAGGCCCGGGAGATGGCGCAGAGGCTGGGGCTGGCGCTCATCCTGGCGTTGACGGCGCTCGTCTTCTATAACGATATCGTGCGGCTTATCTCCAGGTGAGCGGACACCCGCAAATCGCTGCATGCCGTTTCTCGACGACGACAAGGCCGGCCTTCGCGGGCGGGCCTTCCCTTCCGCTACGCCTCGGCGCCGTCCCTGGCGCCTTCGGCTGCCCTTCCGCTCGCTCCCGGCCTCCTTGCCTCCGCTCGCTCCAGAGGCCGCTCCAGTGAAGGCCCCCGCGCTCAGGGGCCTTGTCGTCGAGGGAATCGCCCGGCATGCCGCGTTTTGTGGGTGCCCGCACGAGGATGCCGCACAATCGTTACATTCGTCCGGAAACCATCCGAAACCGGAAAACCCGAAATCGTTCCCGCCATCCATGGCTCCCGGTGCAGCTCCTGTGCATCCATGCACCCGCTGCACTTGGCCATCCATGGCCATCGTCGATGAGACGCCGCTCCTTCAGGAGATACCGTCTCGCTTTGCGGGTGTCCGCCCGGACCCCCCCCACGCTCGCTCCAGAGGCCGCTCCAGTGAAGGCCCCCGCGCTCAGGGGCCTTGCCTTCGCGTTCAGCGAGGGGAATGCTGTCTCGCTGCGCTGACGGTCGGCCGGGGAAGCCACACCATCGTTTCAGGCGCCCTCCACTTCGAAACAGCGCAGGCGAAGCCGGCCAGGGATGGCCGGCGAGCCGTAGCTCGGAGGATGGATATTGCGAGCTGCGGGAGAACGGAAGCGTGATCCTCGCGATCGAGACGGCGACGCCGCACGGCAGCGTCGCGCTCGTGGAAGACGGCGTCATCGAGGCGGAAATTGTCCTGCCGGCGGGGCGGCAGGGGTCGGAGACGCTCCTTTCCGCCGTGGCGGGGATGCTCGAGGCCCGCGGCGTCGCGCCGGCGGGGATCTCCTGCGTCGCCGTGTCTGCCGGCCCCGGGTCGTTCACCGGGTTGCGAGTGGGGATGGCCGCGGCGAAGGGATACTGCTTCGGGTGGGGGAGGCCGATCGCGCTCGTGCCGACGCTCGAGGCGCTCGCGTCCCGCTTCCCGGAGGAGAGGCGGGTCCTCTGCCCCGTCCTGGACGCCCGGAAGAAGGAGGTGTACGCGGCCCTTTTCCGGCGGGAGGGCGGCTCGCTCCTGCGCCTGTCCCCCGACCTCGCCGTCCCTCCGGCGGCGCTGATCGACCGCCTGCCGGAGGGGGAGATCGTCTTCTGCGGCGACGGGCTGAAAAGTTACGGGCCGATGCTGCTCGACCGCCTGGGGGAACGGGCGACGTTCGTCGAGGGGCCGGAGGGGCTGCCGTCGGCGGGGACCGTGGGGGTCCTCGGCGAGCGGATCCTCCTCCGCGGCGGGTCCTCCGACCCGCGCTCGGCGGTTCCCGTGTATGTCCGGCCTTCCGAGGCGGAGTTCAGGCGCCTCCTCTCCTGAAAGGAAGCAAGCCCGGAACCCCTTTTCATCTCGGGAGGTTGTAAGACACCGGTCCCTTCTGTTATGCTGTCTTATTCTCACTTTTTCCCATGGAGGTGACGATGGGCCAGACCGAAGAGGAGAAGATGGCCGGCCTGATCGCCAGGGACCCCGAATTCAGGGCGCTCGTCGAGGAACACCGGCTCCTCGACGAGAAATTGAAGGAACTGGACCGGAAAGTGTACCTGCTTCCCGAGGAGGAGCTGGAGCGGAAGCGGCTCCAGAAGCTGAAGCTGGCCCGCAAGGACAAGATCGCGCAGATCCTGAAGTCCTGAACCATTCCCGAAGAGGTAGATCCCATGCAGATGAGCGGCGCGGAGATATTCGTCAAGACACTCGCGGACCTCGGTGTGGACGTCGTGTTCGGCTACCCCGGCGGAGCCGTCTTGAACATCTACGACGCGCTGTTCCAGCACTCGAAGGTCCGGCACATGCTCTGTCGCCACGAGCAGGGGGCCGTCCACATGGCCGACGGCTACGCCCGGGCCTCCGGGAAGACCGGGGTGTGCGTCGTGACCTCGGGGCCGGGGGCGACGAACACCGTCACGGGGATCGCCACGGCCTACATGGACTCCATCCCCATCGTCGTCTTCTCCGGGCAGGTGCCCTCGCTCCTGATCGGGAACGACGCGTTCCAGGAGGCCGACATCGTCGGCATCACCCGGCCGTGCACCAAGCACAACTACCTGGTGAAGGAGACGAAGGACCTGCCCCGGATCATCAGGGAGGCGTTCTACATCGCCTCCACCGGGAGGCCCGGACCCGTCCTGGTCGACATCCCGAAGGACGTGCTGATCGCGTCGGCGCCGTACACCCTGCCGAAGGACGTGGAGCTGCGGGGGTACCATCCCAACTACGAGGGGCACCCGAAGCAGGTGGAAAGCGCCCTCTCGCTGATCCTCGCCGCGGAGCGGCCGGTCGTGTACGCGGGGGGCGGCGTCATCCTCTCCAACGCCTCCGCGGAGCTTCACGAACTGGCCCAGCTGCTCTCCCTCCCGGTCACCACGACGCTGATGGGGATGGGCTGCTTCCCCGGCAGCGACCCGCTGTGCCTGGGGATGCTCGGCATGCACGGGACCTACGCGGCGAACATGGCGATCACCCACGCCGACGTCATCCTGGCCGTGGGGGCGCGGTTCGACGACCGGGTCACGGGCAAGGTCGACGAGTTCGCGCCGCTGGCGAAGATCATCCACATCGACATCGACCCCACCTCGATCCAGAAGAACGTCCGGGTCGACATCCCGATCGTCGGAGACCTGAAGAACGTCCTCCGGAAGATGATCAAGGCGGCGAAGGGGCGCAAGGAGGCGGCCACGTACCGGGAGAAGACGGCGGGGTGGGTGAAGCAGCTCGACATCTGGGCGAAGAGCCACCCGCTCACCTACAAGCCGTCCACGGGCAAGATCAAGCCGCAGTACGTGGTCGAGCAGATCTACAAGATCACGAAGGGCAACGCGATCATCACCACGGAGGTCGGCCAGAACCAGATGTGGGCCGCCCAGTTCTACACCTACGAAAAGCCGCGCACGTTCCTGACGTCCGGCGGCCTCGGCACGATGGGGTACGGTCTCCCGGCGGCGATCGGCGCCCAGGTGGCGATGCCCGGCAAGCTGGTCGTCGACATCGCCGGGGACGGCAGCATCCAGATGAACATCCAGGAGCTGGCCACGGCGGTGCAGTTCAAGGTGCCCGTCAAGGTGGTGATCCTCAACAACCGCGCGCTGGGGATGGTCCGCCAGTGGCAGGAGCTCTTCTTCCAGGGGAAATTCTCCGAGACGATCCAGCCGAAGATCCCCGACTTCGTGCTGCTGGCGGAGGCGTACGGGGCGAAGGGGTTCCGCGCGACCCAGCCCGAGGAGGTCGCCTCCGTGCTGAAGAAGGGGTTCGCGGCGGAAGGGCCGGTGGTGATCGACGTGGAGGTGGACCCGGAGGAGATGGTCTATCCCATGGTCCCGGCCGGCGCCCCGCTGTCGAAGATGCTGCTGGTCTGAAAAAGGGGAGAACGATCCGATGCGACACACCATTTCGATCCTGGTCGAGAACGAGTTCGGGGTGTTGAGCCGGGTCGCGGGGCTGTTCTCCGGGCGCGGCTTCAACATCGAGTCGCTGTGCGTGGCGGAGACGGAGGACCCCGGGGTCTCCCGCATGACGATCGTCACGGAGGGGAACGACCAGATCGTCGAGCAGATCCTGAAGCAGCTCAACAAGCTCATCCCGGTGCTGAAGGTCGTCGACTTCACGGGCGTCGACACCGTGAACCGGGAGCTGGTGCTCGTCAAGGTGAAGGCCGACAACGACACCAAGCCCGAGGTGCTGCGGCTGATCGACATCTTCCGCGCGAAGATCGTCGACGTGGCCCCGCGCTTCTACACGATCGAGATGACCGGGGGGGAGGGGAAGGTGAACGCCTTTCTGCAGATGCTGCGCCCCCTGGGGATCAAGGATATCGTCCGGACGGGCAAGATCGCCATCGCCCGGGGGATGTAGGGTCCGACCGCGGAGGCGGCGGAAACCAGCAAACGGAGGGAAAGAGAAATGGTCACCATGTACCGGGAGCAGGACGCGAAGGCGGAGCTTCTGAAGGGGAAAACGATCGCCATCCTCGGATACGGCAGCCAAGGGCACGCCCACGCGAACAACCTGAAGGAGAGCGGCTTCTCCGTGATCGTCGGCGAGATCCCCGACGGCCCCAATGCGAAGAAGGCGAAGGAGGCGGGGTTCGAGGTGTCCGACGCGGCGGCGGCGGTGAAGAAGGCGGACGTCGTCGTCATGCTGCTTCCGGACGAGCTGCAGGGCGGCATCTATCGCGCGTCCGTCGGGCCGAACCTGCGCAAGGGCGCATACCTCATGTTCGCCCACGGGTTCAACATCCACTTCGGGCAGATCGTCCCCTCCCCGGACGTCAACGTGTTCATGGTGGCCCCGAAGGGGCCCGGGCACCTGGTCCGCGCGCAGTACCTCAAGGGCGAAGGCGTGCCGGCGCTCATCGCCGTCCACCAGGACCCCGCGGGGAACACGAAGGACGTGGCGCTGGCCTACGCGGCGGGGATCGGGGCCGCCCGCGCCGGCGTCATCCAGACGAGCTTCCGCGAGGAGACCGAGACCGACCTGTTCGGCGAGCAGGTCGTCCTGTGCGGGGGCCTTACGGCGCTGATCCAGGCGGGGTACGAGACGCTGGTCGAGGCCGGCTACGCGCCCGAGATGGCGTACTTCGAGTGCCTCCACGAGACCAAGCTCATCGTCGACCTGATCTACGAGGGCGGGATCTCCAACATGCGGTACTCCATCAGCAACACGGCGCAGTACGGCGATCTCACCCGCGGCCCGCGGATCATCAACGAGGAGACGCGCAGGGAGATGAAGCGGATCCTCGACGAGATCCAGAGCGGCGCCTTCGCGAAGGAGTGGATGCTGGAGAACAGCGCCAACCGGCCGGTCTTCAACGCGCTCCAGCGGCGCGGCGAGGACCACCCCATCGAGGAGGTCGGCAGGCGGCTTCGCGCGCTGATGCCGTGGCTGTCGAAGGGGCGCCTGGTCGACAAGACGAAGAACTAGACGCATGTTCGCGCCCGAAGGCTGGCCCTTCATCCTCGGCGGGGCGGCGTTCAGCGCCGTCGCGGGGCTCGTGTGGCCGCGGTGGATGCCCCTCGCCGCGGCGGGGGTCCTCTTCACGCTGTTCTCCCTGTGGTTCTTCCGCAGCCCGGACCGCACGCCGCCCGCCGGGGACGGGCTCGTCGTCTCCCCGGCGGACGGCAAGGTCGTATATTGCGGGGATGCCCCGCCCGGCAGGTACGCCGCGGCGGCGGGGAAGAGGGTCAGCGTCTTCATGTCCCCGCTCGACGTCCACGTCAACCGGGCGCCCGTAACCGGGCGGGTCGCCTCGGTGAAGTACAACCCGGGGAAATTCCACGCGGCCAACGTGGAGAAGGCGTCGCTACTGAACGAGCAGAACGGGGTGGAGATCGTCACGGCGGGAGGGCGCTCCGTGACCTACGTGCAGATCGCCGGGTGGATCGCCCGCCGGATCGTGTGCGACGTGAAGGCGGGCGACGAGGTGCGGATCGGGCAGCGGGTGGGGATGATCCGCTTCGGCTCCCGGCTCGACGTCTACTTCCCCCCGGACGCGCAGCTCCGCGTCGCCCTTGGCGACCGGGTCCGCGCGGGGGAGACGGTATTGGGGGTGCTCCGGTGAAGAAGCAGGAGTTGCAGGAACACGACAGCGTGCGGCGCGGGGTCTACGTACTCCCGAACCTGCTCACCTCGGGGTGCCTGTTCATGGGGTTCTATTCCATCGCCGCGACCTTCAACGGCTCCTTCGAGAAGGCGGCGATGGCGATCGTGGGGGCCGCGATCTTCGACGGGCTCGACGGCCGGGTCGCCCGGATGACCGGGACGACCACGCGGTTCGGCGTCGAATACGACTCCCTGGCCGACGTGATCGCCTTCGGGGCGGCCCCGGCGTTCCTCGTCTACGGATGGGCCCTGTCCGGCTTCGGCCGGTGGGGATGGATGGCCTCGTTCCTGTACCTCATCTGCGGGGCGCTGCGGCTGGCGCGGTTCAACGTGCAGGTCAACACGGTGGAGAAGGGGAAGTTCAACGGGCTCCCCATCCCGGCGGCGGCGATCTGCATCTCCTCCATCGTGATGCTCTTCTACTACCTGGGCGGCTCGGGCGGGTTCAAGCACATCGCCGTCCTGCTCACGATCTACGTGCTCGCCTTCCTCATGGTCAGCACGGTCAAGTTCAACTCGTTCAAGGACCTGGAGCCGTTCCGGCGGCGCCCGTTCAACACGCTGGTGGTGTTCGTCCTCCTCGCCCTGCTGCTCGCCATGGAACCGCAGGTGATGACCTTCCTCCTCATCACGGGCTACATCGTTTCCGGGCCGGTGGGGGAGATCGTCTCGATGGTGCGGCAGAGGGGGAAGGCGGAAGAAAGCGAGAAGAAAAGCCATGGGTATGACGCTGAGCGAGAAGATCCTCGCTGAAAAAGCCGGCCGCCCCTCCGTTTCGCCCGGGGAGCTGGTCATGGCGAAGGTGGACCTCGCCCTCGGGAACGACGTGACCAGCCCGATCGCCATCAAGGCGTTCCGGGCGGCGGGCGCGAAGAAGGTGTTCGACCGGGAAAAGATCGCCCTGGTGGCGGACCATTTCACCCCGAACAAGGACATCGCTTCCGCCGAGCAGGTCAAGGCGATGCGGGAGTTCGCCCGGGAGCAGGGGATCGTGCATCACTACGACGTCGGCCGGATGGGGATCGAGCACGTCCTGCTGCCCGACGAGGGGATCGTCGGGCCCGGGGACCTCGTGATCGGGGCGGACAGCCACACCTGCACCTACGGCGCGCTGTGCGCCTTCTCCACGGGGGTCGGCAGCACCGACCTGGCGGCCGCCATGGTCTCCGGCGAGGTGTGGCTGAAGGTCCCCGAGACGCTGCGGATCGTCCTCACGGGGCGCCCGGGGAAATGGGTCGAGGGGAAGGACGTCATCCTTCACATCATCGGGAAGATCGGGGTGGACGGCGCGCTGTACCGGGCCATGGAGTACGCCGGGGACGGGGTGGCGCACCTGCCGATGGCGTGGCGGTTCACCATGACGAACATGGCGATCGAGGCGGGCGGCAAGAACGGGATCTTCCCGTTCGACGAGGCGACGCGCGCCTACGCCGACGCGCGCGCGAAGCGGCCCTACAAGGTCTTCGCGGCCGACCCGGACGCCCGGTACGCCGACGAGATCCGCGTGGACCTCTCGTCCCTCGAGCCGGTCGTGGCGTTCCCGCACCTGCCGGAGAACACGCGGCCCGTGTCGCAGGCCGGAAACGTGCCGATCGACCAGGTCGTGGTGGGGTCGTGCACCAACGGGCGGATCGAGGACCTGCGCAGCGCGGCGGAGGTGCTCCGCGGGCGCAAGGTCCACGACGGCGTCCGGATGATCGTCTTCCCGGCGACCCAGGAGATCTGGCTCCAGGCGGTGCGGGAGGGGCTGATGGAGGTGTTCGTCGAGGCGGGCGCGGCCGTGTCCACCCCGACCTGCGGCCCCTGCCTCGGCGGCCACATGGGGATCCTGGCGAAAGGCGAGCGCGCCATCGCGACGACGAACCGCAACTTCGTCGGCCGGATGGGGCACCCCGGGAGCGAGGTCTACCTCTCGAACCCGGCGGTCGCGGCGGCGTCCGCGGTGCTGGGCCGGATCGGCGGGCCGGACGAGCTCGAAAGGAGGGCCGGGTGATGGAATTACGCGGGAAGGCCTGGAAGTACGGGGACGACGTCGACACGGACGCCATCATCCCCGCGCGGTACCTGAACACCTCCGACCCGGCGGAGCTGGCGAAGCACTGCATGGAGGACATCGACACCGCGTTCGCCGCGAAGGTCGGGAAGGGCGACTTCATCGTGGCGGGGAAGAACTTCGGCTGCGGCTCCTCGCGGGAGCACGCGCCCATCAGCATCCGGGCCGCGGGGGTGTCGGCGGTGATCGCGCGCTCCTTCGCCCGGATCTTCTACAGGAATTCCTTCAACATGGGGCTGCCGATCCTGGAGGCGCCGGAAGCCGTCGACGAGATCGCCGCGGGCGACCTCCTCGCCGTGGACATGGGGACCGGGGTGCTGCGGAACGAGACGAAGGGGAAGGAGTACCGGTTCACCCCGGTACCCCCGTTCATGCAGGAGCTGGTGGCCGCCGGCGGCCTGATGAACTACATGACGACGAAGCGGAAAAGGGAGGGGGCGTGATGTCCGTCCGGAAGGTCTGCGTATTCCCAGGCGACGGGATCGGGAAGGAGGTCATGCGGGAGGCGCTGGCCGTCCTCAAGGAGGTCGAGGGGCTCTCGGACCGGTGCCGGTTCGAAACCGAGGAGGAGCTGGTCGGCGGCGCGGCCATAGACGAGCACAAGGTTCCCCTGACGGACCGGGGGCTCTCGCTGGCCCGGTCCTCCGACGCGATCCTCCTGGGGGCGGTGGGCGGCCCGAAGTGGGACGGTCTCCCCTTCGAGGTTCGCCCCGAGCGGGGCCTCCTGGCCCTCCGGCGGGAACTGGACATGTACGCGAACCTGCGCCCCGCCAAGGTCTTCGCCCCCCTCATCGACGCCTCCCCGCTGCGCAGGGAGATCGTCGAGGGGATCGACCTGATGGTGATCCGGGAGCTCACGGGTGGGCTCTACTTCGGGAAGCCCCGGGGGATCCAGGTGATCGACGGCGTGGAGACCGGGATCAACACCGAGGTGTACACGCGCCCGGAGATCGAGCGGGTCGCCCGCGTCGGTTTCGACATGGCGCGGAAAAAGGGCGGGAAGCTCACCTCCGTGGACAAGTCGAACGTGCTCGAGTCGTCCGTGCTGTGGCGCAGGGTCGTCACCGAGATCGGGGCGAGGGAGTACCCTGACGTCCCGCTGTCCCACATCCTGGTCGACAACTGCGCGATGCAGCTCGTCCGCAACCCGCGCCAGTTCGACGTGATGGTGATGTCGAACCTCTTCGGCGACATCCTGACCGACGAGGCCTCGATGATCACCGGCTCCATCGGCATGCTGCCGTCGGCGTCGCTCGGCGGGAAGGTCGCCATGTACGAGCCGATCCACGGCACCGCGCCCGACATCGAGGGGAGGGGGATCGCCAACCCGCTGGCGATGATCCTTTCCGCCGGAATGATGTTAAAGTACTCGTTCGACATGCTCCGGGAGGCCGCCTGGATCGAGGGGGCCGTGGAGCAGGTCCTCGCCGACGGGTACCGCACGGCGGATCTGTACCGCGGGGGCGGGGAGAGGAAGGTCGGTACGGTCGAAATGGGCGAACGGGTCCGGGAAGCCGTCCGGATAATATCGCGGGAGGGGTGAGGCAATGAGCGGCAAGAGGTTCAACGTGGCCGTGGCCGGCGCGACCGGCGCGGTGGGGGAAGTCTTCCTGCAGATCCTCGAGGAGCGGAAGTTCCCGGTAAAGAACATCCGCCTCCTGGCGTCGGAGCGCTCGGTGGGCAAGCGCCTGAAGTTCGCGGGGGAGGAATTCCCCGTGGAGCTGCTCTCGAAGGACGCGTTCAAGGGGATCGACATCGCCCTGTTCTCCGCGGGGGCCTCGCGCAGCAAGGAGTTCGCCGGGCCGGCATGGGAGTCCGGCGCCGTGGTTGTCGACAACTCGTCCGCGTTCCGGATGGACCCCGACGTCCCCCTGGTGGTTCCCGAGATCAACCCGGATGCGATCGCCCAGTACAAGAAGCGCGGCATCATCGCGAACCCCAACTGCACGACGATCATCTCGATCATGCCGCTCAAACCTCTGCATGACTACGGCACGCTCAAGCGGGTAATCGCGTCCTCCTACCAGGCCACCTCGGGCGCCGGCGCCAAGGCGATGGCGGAGCTGATCGCGCAGACGAAGGCGTACGCCAAGGGCGAGCCGCTCGAGGTGTCGGCGTTCAAGCACCAGATCGCCTTCAACGTCATCCCGCACATCGACGTCTTCCTGGAGAACGGATACACCAAGGAAGAGATGAAGATGACCAACGAGGGACGCAAGATCATGGGGATCCCGGACCTGCGCGTCACCTGCACCTGCGTGCGCGTCCCGGTGCTCACCGCCCACTCGATCTCCATCAACGCCGAGTTCGAGAGGAAGATCAGCGTGACGAAGGCCAGGGAGCTCATCGCGAAGTTCCCGGGATGCCAGGTGATGGACGACACGGCGAACAACATCTACCCGATGCCGCTTCTGTGCGCCGGGAAGGACGACTGCTACGTCGGCCGGATCCGCGAGGACGAAAGCGGCGAGAACTGCCTGAACCTCTGGGTTTCCGGCGACCAGCTCCGCAAGGGGGCGGCCCTCAACGCCGTGCAGATCGCCGAGGTGCTGGCGAAGAAGTACCTGTAGCGCGGCGCGCACTATCCGGACATCGCATGGGGCGCTGCCTTCGCACGAGCACCTCTCCTTCGGGGACGGCTTGCTCGCCTTCCCTGGCTCGCTGCGCCTGCGGGTCTTCCTCGCTCCCGGCCTCCCTGCCTTCGCGTCGGAAGACACGCCCCCTCAGGAGAGGTCTCGTGCTCAGGGCGCCCCATGCGACCGGCACACGCGGAGCCGCCTTCGCGGGCCATCTTCCATGAGGCGGGTGAAGCTCACCGTCGCGTACGACGGGACGGCGTACGCCGGCTGGCAGGTGCAGCCGGGCGCGGCGACGGTCCAGTCCGTGATGGAGGAGGCGCTCGCCCGGATCCTGCAGGAGCCGGTGCGGCTGCGGGCGGCGGGGCGGACCGACGCCGGGGTGCACGCCCGGGAGCAGGTCGTCGATTTCGCCGACTCGGGACGGCGCGACGCGGAAACGATCGTCCGCGGCGGGAACGCGCTCCTCCCGGGGGACATCCGGATCCTCTCCGCGGAGGAGGCGCCGCCGCATTTCGACGCGCGGCGTCACGCGGCGGAAAAGGAATACCGGTACTTCCTGCTCCTGTCGCGCGCGGCCTCCCCGTTCCTGTCGCGGTACGCGTGGCACATCGAGTCGCCCGTCGACCTCGACGCGGTGCGCGAGGCGCTGGCGCCGCTGGTCGGGGAGCACGACTTCACGTCCTTCCGCGGGCAGGGGTGCACGGCGAAGACGCCGGTCCGCACGATCTTCCGCGCCGGCGTGACCCGCCACGACGAAGTCCCGGGGCTGCATTCCGTCGACGTCGCCGGGAGCGGCTTTTTGCGGCACATGGTGCGCAACATCGTCGGGACCGCGGTCGACGCGGGGAAGGGGAAGCACCTCCCGGGGCGCGTCGCGGAGATCCTCGCGGCCCGCGACCGCGGAGCGGCGGGGATCACAGCGCCCGCCCGCGGCCTGTTCCTCTGGAACGTCTCCTACGGCGGGCCGATCGGCCCGTAGACCTCCACGGCGCATGCCGACGCCCCCGGGCCGGGCGCGCCTCTCAGCGGCCCCCGAGCGCCGCCCGGAAGTCCAATCCCGTCGGCAGCTGGAACACCCGCAGCCCGAACTCTGGGATCACCGAGAGCAGATGGTCGAAGATATCGGACTGGATCGCTTCGTACTCTCCCCACGCCGTGGTGTCGGTGAAGACGTAGATCTGGAGCGGCAGCCCATGCTCCCCCGGGTCGAGCTGGCGTACGAGCAGCGTCATCTCCTGGTTGATCCGGGGGTGGCTGCGCAGATAGGCAACCACGTAGGCCCGGAAGGTGCCCATATTGGTCAATTTCCGGCCGTTGACCGGTTCGCTTCCGTCCAGACCGTGCAGGCGGTTGTGCGCGGCGACCTCTTCGCGCTTGGCGGCGACGTAGTCGCGGATCAGCCGGATGCGGGCGAACCGCTCGAGCTGCGCCTCGCTGCAGATGCGGATGCTGTTGACGTCGATGTGGATCGAACGGGCGATGCGTCTTCCCCCCGCCTCCTTCATCCCGCGCCAGTTCTTGAACGAGCGGGAGATCAGGTCGTAGGGCGGGATGGTGGTGATGGTCTTGTCGAAGTTGCGCACCTTGACCGTGGTCAGCGCCACCTCGATCACGTCCCCGTCCGCGCCGTGCGAGGGCATCTCGATCCAGTCGCCGATGGCCACCATCTTGTTGACCGAGAGCAGGAAGCCGGCGACGAAGCCGAGGATGGGATCCTTGAACACGATCAGCAGCACGGCGGTGAGCGCGCCGAGGCCGCTCAGCAGGTACAGCGGGCTGCGTTCTATGACCAGCGCGACCACGAACACCAGGCAGACGCAGGCCACCACCACCTTTACCACCTGGATGAAGCCTTTGATCGGGACCTGTTTCGAGCTTTCGGACTCGCTGTAAACGTCGTTGGCGATGTCGAGGAGCGCGTCGAAGACCAGGACGCCGATCACGATGATGTAGATGGCGACCAGCTTGGAGGCGACCGAGACCAGTTGCGGCGAAGCGGAGAAGACGAGCGGAGTGACCCGGTCGATCAGCAGCGCGGGCGCCAGGTGCGCCAGGCGGCCCAGAAGGTTGTGCTCCAATACGTAGTTTTCCCACCGGCTCCTGGTGCGGGAAAGCAGCCCGTTGGCCACGTGCGCGATCAGACGGTTGGCGATCAGCCCCGCCAAACCGGCCATCGCCGCGATCGCCAGGATTCCGATCGTCACGGAGAGCAGCTGACCGCCGTTCCCTTCCAGGCCGGCGCGGTCAAGCCAGGGACCCAGATGTTCCTGGAGCATTCCGACCTCCGTTGGTAGGGACATTATAGCGGCGAGGCGCGCGTTCGCCCACCCCGGGCATGTTTTCCCGGAAGGCCGCCTACATGCCGGGCGGCGCCTGGAGGCCGACCAGCTCGTAGACCTCCACGACGCGGCTTTTCCCGCGGACGGAGAGCGGCTCCAGGGCCCTGGCGTCGATGCGGCTCCCGGCTTTTTCGCGGGTGGACGCGCCGACGAGGATGGTGGTGCCCCGCTCCTTGTTGGCCCCCACGAGCCGGGACGCCGTGTTCACCGTGTCGCCCAGGACCGTGTAGTTGAAAAGCTCCGAGGACCCCATGTTGCCCGCGACGACCGGGCCGGTGTTGACGCCGATCCGCACGCGGACCCCCCGGAGCCCCCCCTGCCCCTCCGTCTCCCGCAGCTCATCCAGCCGGCGCAGGATCGCGAGGGCGGCGGCGCAGGCGTTTACGGCCTGGTCCGGGTCCGGCACGGGGTCCCCCCAGAACGCCATGACCTCGTCGCCGATGAACTTGTCCACCGTGCCCCGGCGCTCCCGGATGATCCGCGTCGTCTCGTCGAAATAACGGTTCAGCATGCGCGCCACCTCGGCCGGAGGAAGGTCCTCCGACAGGGTGGTGAACCCCGCGATGTCGCAGAACAGGACCGTCGCCTCCACGGTCCTTCCCGAGAGGGACACCTTTTCCGGGTCCGCCAGGAGCGTCTCCAGGACCGACGGGGAGAGGTAGTGGGAGAAGGCTTTCTTCAGCTCCCGCCGTTTCGTCTCGCTGCGCAGGTACTCCCGGGCGCCGGAAAAAGCGTACGGGACCCCGAAAGCCGGCAGCGCGAGGAACGTCGGGACCCACGTCAGGCGGCGCGAGAACAGCAGGGCGGCGACGGCCAGCCAGGCGAAGGCGCCGAGGAGCGTCAGGGTCCCGCTGCGGAGCGGCTTCCACCGGAGTTGCAGCAGCCCCCCGAGCAGCCCCGCGGCCAGGAGAAGGGACGCCGCGGCCGGGGCCGGGAGGCCGATCCGGGCCACGAACCGGCGGGAAAGGAGCCCGTCCACCAGGTTGGCCTGGATCTCCGCCCCGTGCATGAGGGCGGGCGCGCCCGCGAAGAGATGGGGGGTCGCGAACAGGTCGTTCCCCGATTTCCCGAGGTCGGGGGAGGCCTTGAGGGTCCTGCCGACGATGACGACCTTCCCCCGGAGGGCGTTGTCGGGGAGGAACGCCGGGGGGTCGAGCGCCTGGTAGTAGGAGATCGCCGGATACGAGCCCGGAGGGCCGGCATAGGCGATATAGGAACCCTCCGGCGCCCGATCGACGGGCCGGCCCAGGCGGGCCGAGGCGACCGCCTCCGCGAAGCCCGTCTCGCCCTCCCGCAAGGGGTACGCCCGCCGGACGACGTGGTCCCGGTCGAGGGCCACGGCGGCCAGCCCCGTGCGCGCCTTCTCCGCGAACAGCGGGAGCGGCTCCACGAGGATCTCCTGGGTGTAGATCTTCGCCCGCACCAGCTCGACGTCGGAGGCGAGGACCGCGCCGCCCGCCTTCCCGAGCGAGGCGGCGAACGCCGCGTCCTCCGCCGGGGCGGACGGCTCCGGGAAGAGGACGTCGAACCCGACGACCGCCGCGCCCGCCGCCCGCAGCCGCTCGAGGAGCTTCCCGTGGAGGCTCCTCGGCCACGGCCACTGCAGCCCCAGCTCCGCGAAGGACGGCTCGTCGATGCCGACGACGACGATCTCCTTCGAGGGGGCCGACCGCGTCCCGAAGAGGTGGAGCAGGTCGTACCCCGCAAGCTCGATCGACTCCCCGACGGGGGAGAGGCCCAGCAGGATCGCGAGCACCCCCCCGAGCAGGCCGTGGAGCAGCGTCTCCCGGAACCGGGGCGCGTCAGAAGCGGTACGCAACGGTGGCGCTCGCGGAACGGGGCGGCGCGGGCCGCCCCTCGTTCACGAGATTGCTGACCGCCGCGCCGAGGAGCAGGCGCTTGCGCAGCGGCTCCCACGTGACCGAGAGGCTCGTCAGCAGGAAGGAGGGCTCCTTCGTCGTGTTCGTGTAGTCGGACCAGGCGTCCGTGCAGTAGGAGGCCGAGAGCGACGCCTTCACGTAGCGGGGGGACACCCAGACGATCCCGCCGGTGGTGGTGTGCCTGGGCAGGCCGGGCGCCTTCCTGCCGTCGAGCGGCCCGTCGTCCGCCTCGGCGTCGGAGTACCGGTGCCGCAGGTGGAAGCCGAGCTGCTCCGAGAGGATCGCGTTGACCGCGGCGTCGAGGAAGTCCGCGCGCAGCGACCGCCACAGGTACCCCGCCTCGGGCGCGGGGTCCTCGAGCGCGACCCGCTCCGCCCCGATCACCGTGAAGAGCCGGCCGGTCCACCGCGACTCGATCCGGGCCTGGTAGTCCTCGATGCGCGACGCGTCGATCGCGAGCGAGTTGTTGATCACCAGCCCGGCGTTGGTCAGCGGCGCGAGCGTCCCGATGGAGGGCAGCTCCACCCAGCGCTGGTACCCCGTCCGCAGGACGTGGTTCCCCCCGAGGCTCGCCGCCAGGCCGATCTTGGGGCAGACCCGCACGGTCCGGTTGTTGTCGTCCTCGTACCCGAAGACGAACGCGCCGGCGTTCAGCAGGACCCCCGGCCCGGGGGCCCACCGGTCGTCGAGGTACCCGAACAGGAATCGCCCCGAGTTCGACGATTCCCCGTAGGCGGATGCGGCGGAAACCTGCGGGAAGACCCACCCGACCGGCGCCGAGACGACCTCCTCGTAGAACTCCATGCCCCCGACCGTGTCGATCCGGTTGTAGGCCGTCCGGACCTTGTCCCGGAACGGGATGAACTCGGCGCCCCAGGTGATCTCGTGCGCGTCCCCCAGGCGGAACAGGCGGCGGAGCTGGACCGCCAGCGTGTCCGTCGTGGTCCGCTCCCGCGTCCGCGGGTCGGTATCGACGACGGCGGGGAAGGACGAGGGGAGGGCGGTTACGAGCGGGAACCCCGCGACCGTCCCCGTGGAGTCCGTGGCGAGGACCGGGTATCCCCACCCGAGGTTTTCCGTCAGGTCGTACACCCCCCGGCGGAAGAACGCGGCGGTCTCCGCGGCGGTCCACCCCGCCTCGAGGAAGGAGAGCTGGTAGCTCGAAAGCCCGTTCCCGTACGCCGAGGGGTTGGTCAGGTCATACTCGGTCCTTCCTCCCGCGACCCGCGCCAGGAGCTCGTTCTTCGGGCCGAACTTGTGGTGGTAGCCGGCTTCCGCGCTCCAGTAGGTCGACTCGAGCCGGTCGTCCGGGTCGGGGTCCGCCGCCGACCCGATGTAGCCGCCGCGGTCCTTCGTGTAGTACCCAGAGACGTAGAAGCCGTTTTTTTCGTCCGGCTTCGCGCCGTAGGACCCGACGAGGCTGTACGATTCCGAATCCCCGTTGGCGACGTAGCCTTCGTTGTTGTGCCCCGTCGCCGACAGGGACCAGGAGGACTGCCCGAGCAGCTCCCGGGTGTACCCCTGGGCGGTCGCGCCGAAGGACCTCGTGTCGTCCCCCTGGACCCTCCCGAGCGTCGCGGAGAGCGAGACGTCGGTCCTGGGCCTGCGGACGATGTCCTGGTAGCGCGTGGGGCTGGAGACGGCCAGCGGGTCGAGGAGCAGCCCCTGGGTCAGCTCGCTGATGGTGACCGAGGAGTTCGTGTTGTACTGCTGCGAGGCGAAGAAATGGCTCGAGGCGACGTGGGGGTCGAAGGATTCCTGCGCGTAGCTCTCCGCGAAGCTCGACAGCCCCAGGGTCGAAAGCGCCGAGCCGAGGTTCGAAAGCCCCGTGCGGGTGTTGGCGATCTCGTCGACGCTCTTGAGGTTGGGGATCAGCTCGAGCACCCGGCCGGCCTCCCGGACGGCGTCCCCGATCCGGTACGTGTCCTGGTGGATCACGTAGGCGACGAGATGCGGGAAGGGGTCCTTCGGGTCCAGCGATTCCGCGAGCGCAAGCTCCTCGAGGGCCCGTTCGATGTGACCCTGCTGGTAATAGGCGATCGCGAGGAAGGTGCGGGACTGCGAATGGCGCGGCTCGAGCAGGCTCGCCTCGAGGAAGCTTTTCACCGCCTCGTCGGTCTTCCCCTCCTTGAGGGAGACCCACCCGCGCCCGTTCAGCGCGGCGTAATTCCCCGGGTCGATCGCGAGCGACCCCTCGAAATCGGCGCGGGCCTTCCCCAGCTCCTCGACCAGGGAGTTCAGGACGCCCCGGTTCGCCAGCGGCATCGATCCCCGGGGGTCGGTCTGGACGGCCCGGGAGAGGACGGCTCGCGCCTCGTCGTAATATCCCCGGTCCATCAGGAGCAGCCCGAGCCCGTTCATCGTCCCGGCGTTGCCGGGATCGAGCGCGAGCGATCTCCGGTAGGCCTTTTCCGCGGCCTTCCCGTTTCCCTCCAGGTATTCGCACGAACCGAGGACGGCGTGCGCGGCGGACGAGCCGGGGTCCAGGGCGAGCGCGGCCGCGACGTGCGCTCTCGCCTTGCCCCTCTCGTCGACCAGCAGCGACAGGCTCGCGGAGAGCACCCGGAACCGCTCGTCGCCCGGGTGCCGGTCCGACGCCTCCGCGCAGGAGCGCAGGGCGCTCCGGAAGTCGCCGAGGTACGCCTCGAAGGCCGCGGAGACGAGGTCGACGTCGGGCGTCCGCCCTTCCCCGCGGAGTCGCGAGAGGAGCGCATCCGCCTTCCCGGTCTCGTTCTCCGCCGCGTGGACGCCCGCCAGGCCGATCATTGCCTTCTCGCGGTCGTCCCCCTCCCCCGGGCCCCCCTTCGCGAGCGCGGCCTCGAAGTCGTTCCGCGCCTCTTCGACCCGTCCGGCGTCGAGCGCGAGGAAGCCGCGCAGCACCCGGGCGCGGCGGTCGCCGGGTCCGGCGGCGAGGAGCCCCTCGACCGCTTTCCGGCTTTCGCCGCGGGCTCGCAGGTCGTACAGGAGCTCGGCGGCGAGGAGCGTGTCGCCGCGTTCCGAGGCCATCTTCCGGAGCGCCTCCTCCCGGCGCAGCGGCCGGAAGCGGACGAGGTCGGGAACCGACAGGGAGTAGGAGACGACCCACTGGACCCGGTCCCCGGGCCGGACCAGCGTCGTCTTGACGGGGGCGCGCCCGACGACGGCGGTCGCCTGCTCGCCGGGGGCGACCGTCACCCTCCCGAAGTCGTTGTAGAACTCGATGGAGCCGCGCAGCACGGCCACGCGGCTGGTGCCGTCCCCGTCCACCTGGACGTCCCATTCCGTCCCGCGGACGGCAGAGGTCGCCGAAGGGGTCTCGATCCGCAGCCCCCCGGGGACGGCCCGGGCCCTGCTCCACACCTCGCCGATCTCCATCCCGAGGGAGGTGCCCTTGCCCGTCCCGCGGGACGGCTTGATCGTCAGCGTCGTGTTCCGGTGGACCTTGATCTGGACGCCTTCGGCGAAGAGGATCCCCATCCTTCCGTGGCCGCCGGTGCGGACCCGGTCGCCGCCGGTGAGGACCTGCCTCCGGGACGCCTCGACCCAGTCCGCCCCTCCGGCGAAGCGGACCGCGCCTTCGCCCTGGACGGACACGATCTCGGCCTCCCTGGCGACCCCGGGGCGGGGGACCTGGGAGGCGGCCGGAGCGGTCCCCCGGAGCAGGAGCAGCGCCGGCAGGACGAGCAGGGCCCGGTGGAGCGGGGATCGGAACGGTCGCGGGAAAACGGATGGTTTCATAGTGGTTTTCCGTAGAAAGGCCTGAATTTTGCGGTAGTATAGCAATTAATTTCATGCACCGTAGCGGACGGGAGCGGCGAGCGTCGCCACGGGGGAGTTTCCCCTTGACGGGCGCCCCGGAATCCTGTTAGATGTATTCCTTTGATTTCGACGGGGAAGGTTTGCGCAATGAAGACAACGAAGATGCATACCAGGGAAGAAGCCGACCAGAAGTGGTACGTCGTTGACGCCGAGGGGCAGGTGCTCGGGCGTATGGCGACGAAGATCGCCGATGTCCTGCGTGGGAAGAACAAGCCGACGTTCACCCCCAACGCAGACATCGGGGATTTCGTCATCGTGGTGAACGCGGAGAAGGTGAAGCTGACCGGGAAGAAGATGACGGACAAGACCTACTACCGTCACAGCGGTTACATGGGCGGCCTGAAGTCCACCACCCCCCAGATCGAGCTCGCCGGCAAGCACCCCGAACGGATCGTGGAATGGGCGGTCCGGGGGATGCTGCCCAAGACGCGCCTCGGAGACCGGCTCTTCACCAAACTGAAAGTCTATGCCGGACCGGACCACCCGCACAGGGCGCAGTGCCCGCGGGCCCTGGCCGTCAACGAATAGGAGGAACCACCGCACCATGGCTCAAACGAAGGTGTACGCTACGGGGAAACGGAAGACCGCGATCGCCCGCGTCTACATCAAGGCCGGGACCGGGCGCATCCTGGTCAACGGCCGCGAGTTCGAGGAGTACTTTCCGGTTCTGGCGCTGCGCTCGGTCGTCACCCAGCCGCTCGTCCTGACGGGGAAGCGCACGAGCGTCGACGTCGACGTGAACATCGGAGGCGGCGGCCCCATGTCGCAGGCCGAGTCGGTCAAGTGCGGCATCGCGAAGGCCCTGCAGATCGAGAATCCCGAGCTTCGCACCCCGCTCAAGCGCGCCGGGTTCCTTTCGCGCGACGCCCGCATCAAGGAGCGGAAGAAGTACGGTCAGCCGGGAGCCCGCAAACGGTTCCAGTTCTCCAAGCGCTAAGCTGCGGAAGGGGCCCGGAAGGCCCCTCGCCGGAAGACGTTCTCCAGAAGGGGAAGGCGGGGCGACCTGCCTTCCCCTTCTTGCGTTCCTGGTACAAAATGTAAAGGATGGACAAACGCATGAAGCGCATCGCGATCTTCGGGGCGACCGGGTACACCGGCTTCGAGCTGATCCGGATGCTCCTGTCCCACACGGGGGTGCGGATCTCGGTCCTCTCCTCCGAGCAGTACTCCGAGCTGCCGCTCGCGGAGGCGTTCCCTCCGTTCAAGGGGCGGCTCGAAGGCGTATCGTTCGGGAAGATGGAATCGCTCCTCGGGGCGGATTTCGACGTCGCCTTCCTGGCGCTGCCGCACACGCTTTCCTCCGCGGCCGCCGGCCCGCTGATCGGGCGCGGGGTGTCCGTCGTCGACCTGTCCGCCGACTTCCGGTTCCGCAGCATCCCGCTGTACGAATCGGTGTACGGCGTGGCCCACAAGGACCCCGCCCTGGCTTCCGAAGCGGTCTACGGCCTGCCCGAGGTCTACCGGGACGGGATCCGGAAGACGCGCCTCGTCGCCGTGCCCGGCTGCTTCCCCACCTCGGTGATCCTGGGGCTGCGGCCGCTGGCGGCGGAAGGCGCGATCGACCTCGGGGGGATCGTCGCGGACTGCAAGACGGGCGTTTCCGGCGGGGGGCGGGGGCCGAAGCTCGGCTTCCATTTCCCCGAGGTGGACGAAGGGATCCGCGCATACGGGCTCCCGAGGCACCGGCACAACCCGGAGATGGACCAGGAGCTCTCGCTCGCCGCGGGCAGGGAGGTGGCGATCACCTTCGTCCCGCACCTCGTCCCGATGGTCCGCGGGATCCACGCGACATGCTACGCGACGCTGGCCCCGGGGAAGACGGCCGCGGACGTCGAGGCGGCGTACCGGAAGGCGTACGCGGGAGAGAGATTCGTCCGGCTCCTGCCGCCCGGGCTGCTTCCCTCCACCAAGGACGTGCGGGGGAGCAACTTCTGCGACATCGCGTGGCGCGTCGACGAAAGGACGCGCAGGGTGATCGTCTGCTCCGTCATCGACAACCTGGTCAAGGGCGCGTCGGGGGCGGCGGTCCAGTGCTTCAACCTGATGTGCGGATTCCCGGAGGAGGAGGGGCTGCGGAACATGCCCCTGTTCCCGTGAGCGGGGGAGGCGGCGGCCGCGTGGCCGTGGTGATCCCTTCCCGGTACGGCGCGACGCGCCTTCCGGGCAAGCCGCTGGCCGAAATCGACGGTCGGCCGATGATATGGTATGTCTGGGACAAGGCGCGGCGCGCGAAGGTCCCTTCGCGCGTCGTCGTCGCGACGGACGACGAGCGGATCGCCTCCGCGGTCCGGGGGTTCGGCGGCGAGGCGCTGATGACCTCGCCGGAGTGCGCTTCGGGGACCGACCGCGTGGCCGAGGCGGCCCGCGGGATGGACGAGGAGATCCTCATCAACCTTCAGGGGGACGAGCCGCTGATGGACCCCTCGGTCGTCGACGCGGTGGCCCTGCCGCTGGTGGCCGAGCCGGACGTCCTCATGTCGACGGCGGCGCTGCCCATGGACGATCCCGCGGAATACGCGCGCCCGTCCGTGGTCAAGGTGGTGACCGACGCCAAGGGCGACGCGCTGTACTTCTCCCGCGCCCCCATCCCGCATTACCGGGACTCGGGGACGGGCCGGTACCGGAAGCACCTCGGGATCTACGGCTACCGCCGCGATTTCCTGTTCCGCGTCGCCGCCCTCCCGCCCTCTCCGCTCGAGGAGGCGGAGCGGCTCGAGCAGCTCCGCGTGCTGCAGGCGGGGTACCGCATCCGCGTGGTCGACGTCGGGCACGACTCGGTCGGGGTGGACACCCCCGAGGACCTGAAAGCCGTGGAGGAGAGGCTATGCGGCCCGAAAAGACGATGAAGCCCAAGTACATCTTCGTGACCGGCGGCGTGGTTTCCTCGCTGGGAAAGGGGCTGGCCGCCGCCTCGATCGGCGCCCTCCTGGAGTCACGCGGGCTCAAGATCGCGATGCTCAAGCTCGACCCGTACATCAACGTGGACCCCGGCACGATGAACCCCCTCCAGCACGGCGAGGTGTTCGTCACCGACGACGGCGCGGAGACCGACCTCGACCTGGGGCACTACGAGCGGTTCGTCTCCTCCCGGACGGGAAAGAAGAACAGCTGCACCTCGGGGAAGATCTACCATTCGGTCATCACGAAGGAGCGGCGCGGCGACTACCTGGGCGGCACGGTCCAGGTGATCCCCCACATCACCGACGAGATCAAGCGGGTGATCTACGCCGCGGCGCAGGGGTACGACCTGGCGATCATCGAGGTGGGCGGCACGGTCGGCGACATCGAGGGGCTCCCGTTCCTCGAGGCGATACGGCAGGTGAAGGGAGACCGGGGGAAGGAGAACGTCCTCTACGTGCACCTGACGCTCGTCCCCTACATCAAGACGGCGGGGGAGCTCAAGACCAAGCCCACGCAGCACAGCGTGAAAGAGCTGCGCTCCATCGGCATCCAGCCCGACATCCTCCTGTGCCGGACCGACCGGCCCATCCCCAAGGACATGAAGGCGAAGATCGCGCTGTTCTGCAACGTCACCGAGGACGCGGTGATCACGGCGACCGACGTCGACTGCATCTACGAGGTGCCGCTGATCTACCACCAGGAAGGGCTCGACGACAAGCTGATGGAGCTGCTCAACATCTGGTCCGGCGAGCCGCGCCTCGACGGATGGAAGCGCGTGGTCGAGCGGTGGAGGAACCCCGTCGGGGAGGTCACCATCGCCATCGTCGGCAAGTACGTCAACCTCAAGGAGTCGTACAAGAGCCTGAACGAGGCGCTCACCCACGGCGGGATCGCGCACCAGGTGCGGGTCCACCACCGGTACGTGGATTCCGAGGAAGTGGAGCGGCAGGGGCCGGAGGCGCTACTGAAAGGGGTCGACGGCATCCTGGTCCCCGGCGGGTTCGGCGTGCGGGGGGTCGAGGGAAAGATCGCCGCCGTCCGGTACGCCCGGGAGAACGAGATCCCCTTCTTCGGGATCTGCCTGGGGATGCAGATGGCGGTGGTGGAGTTCGCGCGCAACGTCTGCGGCCTGGACTCCGCGACCAGCCGGGAGCTCGACAGCGAGAGCCGGTGCCCCGTCATCGACCTCATGCCGGAGCAGCGCGACATCGAGGACAAGGGGGCGACGATGCGGCTGGGCGCCTACCCGTGCCGGCTCCGGGAGAAGTCGCTGGCGTGGAAGGCGTACGGCGCGCCGGAGATCTCCGAGCGGCACAGGCACCGGTACGAGTTCAACAACGACTACCGGGACACGTTCGTGTCCAAAGGGATGTCGATCACCGGCGTGTCCCCGGACGACCGGCTCGTGGAGATCGTCGAGGTGGCAGGCCACCCGTGGTTCCTCGGGTGCCAGTTCCACCCCGAGTTCCAGTCGCGCCCGATGGTGCCCCACCCGTTGTTCCGCGACTTCATCGGTGCGGCGCGCTCCCGCGCGTCCCGGAAGGGGGACTCGTAGCCGTGACCGGGGATGACGCGATCCGCAGGGTTTCCGTCGGCGGCCGGTTCGATGTCGGCGCCGGCTGCCCCCCGTTCTTCATCGCGGGCCCCTGCGTGCTCGAGTCCGAGGCGCTCGCCCTCTCGGTGGCGGCCTTCCTCGAAGAGCTCTCCGCGAGGCTTCGAGTCAACGTGGTCTTCAAGGGCTCCTTCGACAAGGCGAACCGCTCCTCCTCCTCGTCCTACCGGGGCCCCGGGTCGGCGGAAGGGCTCCGCATCCTCGCGAAGGTCAAGGAGCGCCACCGTCTCCCCGTCACCACCGACATCCACGACCCGCGGCAGGCGGCAGCCGCCGCCCGGGTGGTCGACGTGCTCCAGATCCCCGCGTTCCTCTGCCGGCAGACCGACCTTCTCCTGGCCGCCGCGGAGACCGGGCTTCCCGTGAACATCAAGAAGGGGCAGTTCATGGCCCCCTGGGACATGCGCAACGCGGTGGACAAGGTGCGCTCGACCGGCAACGCGGCCGTCCTCGTGACGGAGCGGGGGACCACTTTCGGGTACAACAACCTGGTCGTGGACTTCCGGGGGCTCGCGCACATCCGGGAGTCGATCTGCCCCGTCGTCTTCGACGCCACGCACAGCGTCCAGCTCCCGGGCGGGGCGGGCACCGCCTCTTCCGGCGAGCGGAAGTACGTTGCGCCGCTCGCCCGGGCCGCCGTGGCGGCGGGGGTGGACGGCGTGTTCCTGGAAATCCATCCCGACCCGGCCCGGGCGCTCTCGGACGGCCCGAACAGCCTTCCGCTCGCGGAAGTCGAGCCGCTCCTGCGGACCCTCCTGGCGCTGCGCGCCGCCGCCGGAGAGGAGGCATGCCGTGGAGAATGACCGGATCGCCCGCGCCGGCCGCGTGCTCGCCGTCGAGGCGTCCGCGATCGAGGGGCTGCGCAGGAAGGTGGACGAGAGGTTCGGGAAGGCGGTGGACCTGCTCAAATCGGCCCGGGGGAAGGTCGTCGTCACCGGGATGGGGAAGTCGGGGCTGATCGGCCGGAAGATCGCGGCGACGATGGCCTCCACGGGGACCCCCGCCTTCTTCCTTCACGCAGGCGACGGGATCCACGGCGACCTCGGCATGGTGCGGCGGGGCGACGTTGTGGTCGCCCTCTCCAACTCGGGGGAGACCGAGGAGATCGTCCGGCTGCTCCCCATGTTCCAGCGGATGGGGCTTCCGGTGATCGCGATGACCGGGAAGCCCGATTCCACCCTGGGCCGGTACGCCGACGTGGTGCTCGACGTGGGGGTCCCCGAGGAGGCGTGCCCCCTGGGGCTGGCGCCCACCGCCTCCACGACGGCGGCGCTGGCGATGGGGGACGCGCTGGCCGTGGTCCTTTTCGAGGAGAAGGGGTTCTCGGAGGAGGACTTCGCCCGGCTGCACCCCGGCGGGGCGCTCGGGAGGCGGCTGCAGACGGTGGCGGACCTCATGCACACGGGGAACGAGGTGCCCATCGTCCCGACGGAGATGCCGCTGAAGGACGCCCTCCTCGTCATCAGCGCGAAGCGGCTCGGGGTGACCGGCGTCACGGACGGCGAGGGCAAGCTCGTCGGCGTGATCACCGACGGCGACGTCCGCCGTGCCACGCAGTCCGGGGTCGACCTCTACAAGGCGAAGGCGGGGGAGGTCATGACCCTGTCGCCGAAGCGGATCCCGTCGACGGTGCTCGCGGCGGCGGCGCTGCGCATGATGGAGGAGCACTCCATCACCAGCCTGTTCGTCTTCGACGCGTCGTCGCCCGCGAAGCCGGTCGGGATCGTCCACATCCACGACCTTCTGAAGGCGGGCGTCGGATGAACGCGCCGCGGGTGAGGCCGGGGGCGGACGACAAGGCCGCGCGGATCCGGCTCTTCCTCATGGACGTCGACGGCGTGCTGACGGACGGGGGGATCGTCTACGACGCGAACGGCCTCGAGTCGAAGCGCTTCCACGTCCGCGACGGGCACGGCATCAAGATGCTGGACCGCGCCGGGGTGCGGGTGGGGATCATCACCGGCCGCACGTCCGAAGTCGTCGAG
This sequence comes from uncultured bacterium, assembly GCA_964612075.1. Taxonomy (GTDB): domain Bacteria; phylum Desulfobacterota; class Deferrimicrobia; order Deferrimicrobiales; family Deferrimicrobiaceae; genus UBA2219. The sequence continues at coordinate 17,333 of CAZTFC010000014.1, read as the reverse complement.
GTCCGGGCCCGGGAGCTGGGGATCCACATCCTCCGCCAGGGAGCCCACGACAAGGCGGCCGCGCTGCGGGAGGTCCTTCGGGAGCAGGGCGTCCCGCCGGAAGACACCGCCTACGTCGGCGACGACATCGTCGACGTTCCGGTCCTGCGGATGGTCGGCTTCTCCGCCGCGCCGTGCGACGCGGAGCAGTACGTCCTCGACACGGTCGATTTCGTCTCCTCGCGGCCCGGCGGGATGGGCGCGGTCCGGCAGATCATCGAGTTCCTGCTCAAGGCGAACGGGTCGTGGCGGTCCGTGACGGCGAAGTACTTCGAAGGGAAGCCGTAAGGGATGGCCCTCCGCCTCCTCCCCTGGGCGCTCTTCGCGGCGGCCGTCGCGGCGCTTTCCCTCTTCACGCCCGCGGCGGAGGAAGCCGCGCCGGTCCCGGCGTCGGAACGGGAAGCGGCCGCGCTCGATCTCACGGTGCGGCTTTCGCCCCTCGACCTGAGGGAATTCCACGACGGCGGCGGCTGGAACCGGCTCGAGGCGGAGGAGGCGGTCTACAGCTACGGGGGAAGGACCGTGACGGGGACCGGCGTGACCTTTTCCCTTGGGGAAGGGAAGGCGGCGGGAGGATCCGTCCTCCGCGCCGCCCGCGCGTTCTGGGATTTCAACGGGAACAGCGTCGAGCTGCCGGAAGGTGGGCGCGCGGAGCGCGAGGGCGGCTGGCGGGGGGAGCTCGCCCCCGCCCGGATCGACCTCGACACCCGGATCCTGCGGGTGCCGGGCGCGGTGACGCTGACCGGGCCCGGCCTGTCCGTCGTCGGAGGGAACCTGGAGTGGAGCTGGCCGGACGGGAAGATCCGCATGGACTCGCCGGTGAGCCGCATCGCCCCGGCGTCGCTGCCGGGGAGAAGGGGATGAAGCCGATGGGCATCCGATGGGCGCTCGCGCTGCTCCTGGTCCTCCTGTCCGCGCGGGGGGTACAGGGGGAGGAGAAGAAGGGATTGCCCCTCCAGGAGGCCGGGACCCGTCCGATCGAGGTGACGGCGGACCGCCTCGACGCGGACAGCGGGAGCGACTCGGTGACCTTCGAGGGGAACGTCATCGCGAAGCAGGGGGACGTGACGATGCACGCGAACCGGCTGCACGCCGCGTATTCCCGGAAGACGAACGCGATCGAGCGGATCGAGGCGGAAGGGGCGGTCCGGTTCGTCCAGGAGGGGCGGGAGGTCCGGGCCGCGCGGGCGACGCTGTTCAACCTGGAGCAGCGCGTCGTCTTCTCCGGCGGGGCGATCATGCGCCAGGGGGAGAACACCATCCAGGGGGAGACGATCACCATTTACCTGAAGGAGAACCGGGCCGAGGTCGCGGGCACCGAAGGGGGCGGGCGCGTCAAGGCGGTGATCAACCCCAGGGGGATCCGGGAGGCGCCGAAGCCGTGACGGAAGGCGCGGCCCCCAAGGGTCACCCGCACCGCCGACGCGAAGACCGCATCGGCAAGTCGCTCGACGTCGCGGACCTCCACAAGCGGTATCGCCGCAGGGAAGTGGTGCGGGGCGTGTCGCTTTCGACCTCGCCGGGGGAAGTGGTCGGCCTCCTCGGGCCGAACGGGGCGGGGAAGACGACGATCTTCTACATGATGGTCGGGCTCGTCCGCCCCGACGCGGGAGAGGTCACCCTGAACGGCAACCGCGTGACGGACCTGCCGATGCACCGGAGGGCGCGGATGGGGCTGGGGTACCTCCCGCAGGAACCCTCCGTCTTCCGGAAGCTCTCCGTTCGGGACAACATCCTCGTGTTCCTGGAGGAGACGGACCTCTCGAGGGGGGAGAGGAGGGAGCGGCTGGAGACTCTGCTCCGGGACATGCGGATCGGGCACGTCGGCGACACGATGGGCTACGCGCTCTCCGGCGGGGAGCGGCGCCGGGTGGAGATCGCCCGGTCGCTGGTCCTGTCGCCCGATTTCCTCCTCCTGGACGAGCCGTTCGCCGGCATCGACCCGATCTCCGTGGCCGACCTCCAGCAGGTCATCCTCGGATTAAAAGAGCGCGGGATCGGGGTTATAATAACGGATCATAACGTGCGCGATACCCTGAAGGTATGCGATCGCGCGTACATCATCTCCGAGGGGCGCATCCTCCTTTCCGGAACCCCTTCGGAAATCGCGGCCTCGGACCGGGTGCGCGAGATCTACCTCGGGGAAGGATTTTCTCTTTAGGAGCGGCACAAGACCCAAATGGCCCTCGAACTCCGGCAGAACCTGAAGCTCGCCCAGCAGCTGGTGATGACTCCCCAGCTGCAGCAGGCGATCAAGCTGCTTCAGCTCTCCCGGCTCGAGCTCCAGCAGGCGGTCCGGGAGGAGCTCGAGGTCAACCCCGCCCTCGAGGAATCCTCCGACGGAGGCCCCGAAGAGGAAACGGCGGCGCCGGAGGCGGCGGCCCCGGCGGCGGCGCCGGAGGAGGCGCCTCCCGCGGAGGACAAAGGCCTCATCGACCGCGTCGATTGGGAGTATTACTTCGGCGACGGCGGGCGAGGCGAGGGGCGCGTGGAGCGCGATACGGAAGAGGAGGACGGGCGCCCCTACTACGAGAACACGCTGACGCGCCGGCTTTCCCTTTCCGACCACCTGGAAACGCAGATCCGGCTCTTCGGCCTGCCCGACTCCGAGCAGGAGGCCGCCCTCTACCTGATCGGCAACATCGACGAGAACGGGTACCTCAAGACGACGGTGGTAGATGCGGCGGAGGCGCTGTCCCTGCCCGTCGAGGAGGTGGAGCGGGCGCTCGCCAGGGTGCATACGCTCGATCCGCTGGGCGTCGGGGCCCGGGACCTGCGCGAATGCCTGCTGATCCAGGCGCGGGAGAAGGGGGAAGGGTTCGAGCTCCCCATCCGGATCCTCGAGGAGCAGTTCGAGCTGTTCTCCAAGGGGGACGTGGCGGGGATCGCGCGCAAGCTCAAGATCCCCAAGGAGACCGTCAAGGAGGCGTTCCAGAAGCTCGTCTCCCTGTGGCCGAAGCCCGGGCGGGAGTATTCCGCCGACGACGTGCAGTACATCACGCCCGACGTCCACGTCTTCAAGCTGGACGACCGGTGGGTCATCCAGCTCAACGAGGACGGGCAGCCGCGGCTGCGGCTCTCCTCCTACTACCGGAGCCTGCTGGCCGGCGGGGGCCAGGATCTCCCGAAGGAGGACCGGGAGTTCCTGAAGCAGAAGGTCAACTCCGCCCTCTGGTTCATCAAGAGCATCGAACAGCGCAAGCGGACCATCTACAAGGTCGTCGAGAGCATCATAAAGCTGCAGGGCGACTTCTTCGAGAAGGGCCCGAAGCACCTCCGGCCTCTCACCCTGAAGGACGTGGCCGAGGACATCGAGATGCACGAATCGACCGTTTCGCGCGTGACGAGCGGGAAGTACGTCAATACGCCGCACGGCATCTTCGAGCTGAAGTACTTCTTCAACTCGGGGCTCAACCGGGGCGGGGGAGAGGAGGAGATCGCCTCCAAGTCCGTGAAGGAGAAGATCCGCGAGATCATCCGCGCCGAGGGCGAGGACAAGCCCTTGAGCGACCAGGAGCTGATGCGGCTCCTGCAGAATCAGGGGATCCGGATCGCCCGGCGGACCGTGACGAAGTACCGCGCGCAGCTGGGGCTGCTTTCTTCTTCCGGCCGCAGAAGGCAGTTTTAGATCCGCAGAACGGCCCATTCCTGGGAAGGAGGGGTACCCGTGAAACAGATCAACGTGACGTTCCGGCACGTCGATCCGAGCCAGGCGCTCAAGGATTACGTGGTCGAGAAGCTGGGCAGGCTCCAGAAGGTCGTCGACAAGGCCTTCGAGGCCAACGTGACGCTCTCGGTCGAGAAGTACCGCCACATCGCCGAGGTTTACATGACCGCGCCGGGGATCACCATCAAGGCGTTCGAATCCACCGAGGACCTCTATTCGGCCATCGATCTCGTCTGCGACAAGGTCGAGCGGCAGTTGAAGAAATATCGCGAGAAGCAGAAGGACAAGGGCCAGGGCACGGTCCAGGAGCCCTTCGTGTCCGGCGTCTCCCTCACCATCTCCCCCGGGGAGGGCGGCCCCCGCATCGTGCGCAGCGACAATTTCCTTCCCAAGCCGATGGCCGTCGAGGACGCCGCGAAGCACCTGGACCTCCTCCGCGTCGACGTCGTGATGTTCGTGAACCAGGAGACCAACCAGCCGAGCGTCGTGTTCCGCCAGCAGGACGGCACCATCGGGTTCACGGAGCCTGCCGCCAGATGAGGATTTTCGACCTGATTCCGGCCGGTGGGATCGTGGACGACCTCCGGTCGGAAACCAAGGAGGGGGTCCTCCGGGAACTGTCCGACGCGGTCTGCCGGGCGGTTCCCGGCTTGTCCCCGGACCACCTCGCATCGGTCCTCATGGACCGCGAATCGTTGGGAAGCACGGGGATCGGGGAGGGGGTGGCGATCCCCCACGGGAAAATGCCGGGGATCGACCGGCTGATCGCCGCCTTCGGGCGCAGCCGCGGCGGGGTCCAGTTCGCTTCGCTCGACGGGAAGCCTGCCCGGCTCTTCTTCCTGGTGGTGGCCCCCGAGAGCAATTCCGCCGGGATGCACCTGAAGGCGCTCGCCCGCATCTCCCGGCTCGTGAAGGACGAACGGTTCCGGAGGAGGCTGCTGGAAGCGGAAGGGGCCGATAGCCTCTCCCGGGCGCTGCGGGAAGAGGACGAACTCGCCTGACGAAGGCGAAAAAGGGAGCGTGCGGTGGCGATCTCCGTGTCGATCTTCCGCAAGGAGTGCTCCGGCGCCCTGCGGATGCGCCTGCTCGCGGGGGAGAAGGGGGTGGGCCGGGTGATCGCGAAGACCCGCGCCCACGAGGCGGGGCTCGAAATCACCGGGGAGACGCTGCCCGCCGAGGCGGGGCGCGTCAAGATCCTCGGGGAGGCGGAGATCGCCTATTTCCTTCGGCAGGACGCCGGGCGCCAGGCCGAGATCGCAGACCGGTTCTCCTCCGGGGCGCACCCCTGCGTCGTCGTCAGCTCGTCGATGCCGGTGCCGCAGCCGCTCGTCGACGCGGCCGAACGGCACGGCATGCCGCTGTTCTCCTCGGCCCTCCCGACGGCCGACCTCAACGAGGAGATCCACGCCGAGCTCCGCCGGCTCTTCCGGGAATCCACGACCGTCCACGGCGTGCTGATAGACGTCCTGGGCGTGGGGGTCCTGCTCGTCGGGCGCAGCGGGGTCGGGAAGAGCGAATGCGCGCTCGACCTCGTCCTGAGGGGAAGCCGCTTCGTCGCCGACGACATCATCCTGGTCGAGAAGCTGGGGCCGGCGACCCTGGTCGGGGGAGGGAACGATCTCACGCAGCACCACATGGAGATCCGGGGGCTGGGAATACTGAACATCCGCGACCTGTTCGGCCTGACCGCCACGGCGCAGGCGAAGAAGATCGAGCTGGTCGTCCGGATCGAGTCGTGGGAGGGGTCGAAGGAGTACGACCGCCTGGGCGTGGAGACCGAGTCCGTCGAGATCCTGGGCGTGCGGCTGCCGTCGCTGCTCGTCCCGGTCTCGCCCGGGAGGAACCTGGCGACCATCGTCGAGGTGGCCGTCCGGAACCACCTGCTGAAGCTGCGCGGGGTCCACTCCGCGGCGGAGCTCGTCGAGCGCCAGTCGAGGAAGGCGGGCGAACCCGCGAAACCGTGACCAATCGAAACGTGCGCGGGCACCGCGCGAACATCGTGGTCATCACGGGGCTGTCCGGGGCGGGGAAGAGCACCGCCGCCAAGGCGTTCGAGGACCTCGGGTACTACTGCGTCGACAACGTCCCGCCCGTGCTCCTGCCGAAGATCATCGAGGTGGTCACCGAGGCCCGCGGAGACGACGCCCGGATCGCGGTGGGGGTGGACGTCCGGGGCGCGGAGTTCCTCCCCGACCTGTCGAGGGTCCTCGAGGAGCTGCGGGACGGGAACAACGATGTCCAGGTCCTGTTCCTCGACGCCGCGGACGACGCGCTCCTGCGGCGGTTCAGCGAGACGCGGCGCGTGCACCCCGTGGCCGCCCGGGGCGCCAAGGAGGCGATCCGGAAGGAACGGGGTATCCTCAGCCCGCTGCGGGAGATGTCCGACGCGGTCATCGACACCTCCCAGATGTCCGTCCACCAGCTTCGGGACACCCTGGTGCGAAGGTTCCGCCGCAAAGGCGCGCGCGGGCTCCAGGTGAGCCTGGTCTCCTTCGGGTACCGGTACGGCATCCCGACGGAAGCCGACATGGTGGTGGACGTGCGGTTCCTCCCGAACCCCAACTTCGTCGCGTCGCTTCGGAGGCACTCGGGCCTCGACCGTAAGGTCCGCGAATACGTCTTCGCGGGGCAGACCGCCAGGTCGTTCATGCGCCGGCTTACGGGGATGTTGCATTTCCTGATCCCGCTTTATAGAAAAGAGGGCAAGGCGTACTTCACGCTGGGCGTCGGCTGCACCGGCGGCAGGCATCGTTCCGTCGCGGTGGCCGTTGCGCTCGGGAAAATCCTGGGGAAGGAAGACGGGACCGTCGTCGTGACCCATCGCGACCTCGCCCGGTCCTCCCTTTCCGCCAAGGGGGCGCGATGATCGGAGCAGTCGTCGTTTCCCACGCCACGCACGCGACCGGCCTGCTGCAGGCGGCCGAGGTGATCGTCGGCCGGATCGAGGGCATCGCGGCCATCGACCTGTCTCCTTCCATGGGCGTGGAAGAGCTCCACGCCGCCGTGGAGGCCGCGATCCGGTCGGTCGACAAGGGCAAGGGCGTCCTGATCCTGACCGACATGTTCGGCGGGACCCCGTCCAACATCGCCATCTCGTTCCTCGGGACGCACCCGGTCGAGGTCATCACGGGGGTGAACCTGCCGATGATGGTCAAGTTCCCGTACGCGCGCGAGTCCATGACCCTCCCGGAGCTGGCCCACCACCTCCAGGAATGCGGGCAGCGCAACATCACGATTCCCGGGGACATGCTGAAGAAGAAGTCGGAAAAGAAGTGAGGGGAGCGGGATGTCGCTGGTGCTGGCCCGCATAGACTGCCGGCTCATCCACGGCCAGGTGGTGGAGACGTGGGTCCCCCACGTGAAGGCCAACCTCCTGATCGTGGCCAACGACGACCTCGCCTCGAATCCCGTGCTCCGCTCGGTCATGGAGCTGGCCGTCCCCGTCGGCATCCGCGTGCGGTTCTGCCGGCTCGACGAGGTGGTCGCGGCGATCGCGGAGGCGGACCGCGCGGGAGACCGGTCGATCCTCCTGCTGTCGAACGCGTCCGACGCCGTGAAGGCCCGAAAGGACGGAGCCTCGTTCAACCTGCTGAACATCGGCAACCTCCATTTCGCCGAGGGGAAGGTGCAGATCTCCCCTTCCGTCTTCTTCGCCCCCGAGGATTTCGAGGCGCTGCGGTGGCTCCGCTCGCACGGCGTCTCGGTGTGCGTGAAGGGGACGCCGTTCGAGTCGGGCATGTCGTTCGAGGCGGAGGGATAGAAGCGTGCTCTGGCGCATCCTGCTGGCCGGCATCCTGGGGGGGGTGTGCTACCTCGACCGCACGGCGGCCTGCCAGCTGATGCTGCACCGCCCGCTCGTCGCGGCCACGCTGATGGGGGGTGTCTTCGGGAACTTCCACGCGGGCGCGCAGGTCGGGATCGTGCTGGAGCTGATCTACCTCGTGCACCTTCCCGTCGGGGCGTCGCTGCCCCCCGACGACACGGGGGCGGCCATCTTCGCGGGCACCGCCGCCGCGATCGTCGCGGAGGGCCGCTTCCTCGACGCCGGGAGCTTCACCGCGCTGGTCCTGCTCTCGGTGGCGTTCGCCGAGATGGGCAAGGTCGTGGACGCGGTGGTCCGGAAGGTCAACGGGCGGATCGCCCGCATCACGCGGGACTCCCTGGAGCGGGGGGACCTCAAGGCGGTGGAGCACGGCCTGCTGGCGGGGCTCACCCTGTTCGGGATCGCGGGGGTCTTCCTCTCGCTGGCGTTCTCGGGGGCGGGGGTCGCGGTGTCGACGTGCCTGCTCCCGCAGTTCAGCCCCCATCTCCAGCTCGACTTCAACGCCCTCCACCCCGTGCTGCCGCTGATCGGGGCGGCTTCCGTGTTCACGTGCGGCCGCACCGAGCGGAACGCCTACCTGTTCTTCCTGGCGATGGCGGTCGCGTTCGGCGCGACCGTGCTGTTCCGCTGGGTGGTGTGACGATGGCCGCCGTCTCCCCCGATGCCCGCCGCAGCGTCTGGCGCCGCCAGTTCCTGATCCAGGGGTGCTGGAACTACGAGGGGATGCAGAACGTGGGGTTCGCCTACGCCATCCTCCCCGCGCTGCGCGAGATCTACTCCGGCAGGCCGGAGGAGGCGCTGAAAAGCGTGAAGCGGCACATCGAGTTCTTCAACACCCACCCCATCCTGGGGGCCATGGTCCTCGGCGCGGGGGTGCGTCTCGAGGAGAGCGCGGCCGCCGGGGAGATCGATCCCGCCCGGGTCGGCGCGTTCAAGATGGGGTGGATGGGGTCCCTGGGGGCGATCGGCGACTCCTTCTTCTGGGGGTCGCTGCGCCCGATGGCCTCCGTCGCCGGGGCGATCCTCGCCCTGGTGCACCCCCTTCTCGGGATCGCCGCGCTGCTCGTCCTCTACAACCTCACGCACCTCGCCGTCCGGCGCCGGGGCTTCGCCGCGGGGATGCAGGGCGAGGAAGCGGCGATCGAATGGCTGAAGAGGGAGTCGCTGAACGTCAAGACCGGCAACCGGAAGGTCGCGGCCGCGGTCCTGGGCGGCGCCTACGCCGGGATCTTCACCGGGCGGACGGCGATATTCGGCGAGACCGGGCTGCACGCCGTCGCGCTGTTCCTGATCGGGGCCGCCGCCATCCAGTTCGTCACGATGATGTTCCGCAAGGCGGTGTCGCCGTCGGAGATCCTTGCGTTTCTTCTTCTCGTGGGGGTGCTGATCCTGTGGCAGTGAACGCGGAACGGGAGTTCGACATCAGGAACCGCCACGGGCTGCACGCCCGGGCGGCCGCGCAGCTGGTGCGCGTCGCGAACCAGTACATGTCGGAGGTCCGGCTGGTCAAGGAGGGGATGGAAGTCAACGGCAAGAGCATCATGGGCGTCCTCATGCTGGCGGCCCCGAAGGACACGAAGATCCTGGTCCGGGTCGTCGGAGAGGACGCCGACGCGGCGCTGGTCGCCATCGGCGAGCTGATCGACGGAAAGTTCGGGGAGGAGTAGCGGCTTCATGGACGCCCGCAGGAAGATGCGCGTGCTGAAGGGGATCCCGGCCTCCGCCGGGATCGCCATCGGGCAGGGATACTTCCTGAACCGGGCGCTCCCCCGGGCGGTCCAGTCCACGGTCAGCCACGAGAAGGTCGAGGAGGAGGTCGCGGCGTTCCAGCGGGCCCTCGCGCGCTCGAAGGAGCAGGTCCGCGCCATCCGGGACACCCTGGAGGACCACTCCTCGGAGCATTACCAGATCCTGTCGGTCCACCTGGCCCTGCTCGAGGACTCGATGCTCCTCGAGCAGACGACGCGGACGATCCGGGAGAACCAGTTCACGGCGGACTGGGCCTTCAACAAGGTGCTGCAGAACCTGCTGGACACGTTCCACCGGATCGAGGACCCGTACCTCCGGGAGCGGGGTGCCGACCTGCGCCAGATCGGGCACCGGGTCCTCGAGAACCTCGCGGGGCGCCAGCCCGACTCGATCGCGGCCATCAAGGACCCGGTGGTCGTCATCGCGCACGATCTCTCCCCCGCGGACACCACCCAGATCCTGAACAGCTCCATCCTGGGCTTCGCCACGGACGTGGGCAGCCGGACGTCCCACACGGCGATCACGGCGCGCTCGCTCGGCGTCCCGGCCGTCGTCGGGCTGGAGCGGATCACCGAGGAGTACAGCGCGGAGGGGCCGGTCATCCTCGACGGCGAGGCGGGGCTCGTCATCCTCGACCCGACGGAGGAGGCCGTCCGGGAATACGCGGAGAAGCGGAAGGCCTTCTCCCAGAGGACCCGCGACCTCGCCCGGTTCGCCCGCCTGCCCACGGTGACGAGGGACGGCAAGACGCTGTCGCTCATGGCCAACATCGAGTTCCCGGAGGAGTCGGCGATCGCCATCCGGAGCGGCGCCGACGGCGTGGGGCTCTACCGGACGGAGTTCCTGTTCCTCAACCGGAAGGACCTTCCGGGCGAGGAGGAGCATTACGAGACGTACCGGAAGGTGGTGGAGAAGTTCCAGCGGAACCCGGTCACGATCCGGACCTTCGACCTGGGCGGCGACAAGTTCGCCTCCCAGCTCGACCTCGCCGACGAGATGAACCCGGCGATGGGGCTTCGGGCGATCCGGTTCTGCCTCCGGGAGAAGGACATCTTCAAGGACCAGATCCGGGCCATCCTGCGGGCGTCCGCCCACGGGAGGGTCCGGATGATGTTCCCGATGATCTCCGGCGTGGCGGAGCTCCACGAGGCGATGGCGGTGGTCGACGAGGCGAGGGGCGAGCTCAAGCGCAGGCGCGTCCCGTTCGACAAGGGGATGTCCATCGGGGCCATGATCGAGATCCCCTCGGCCGCGATCGTGGCGGACCTGCTGGCGAAGGAGGTCTCCTTCTTCAGCATCGGGACGAACGACCTCATCCAGTACGCCCTGGCCATCGACCGGGTGAACGAGCACGTCTCCTACCTCTACGAGCCGCTCCACCCGGCGATCCTGCGACTGATCCGGCGCATCGTCGAGGCGGGCCACGAGGCGGGGATCCCCGTCTCCATGTGCGGCGAGATGGCGGGGGAGCCGTTCTACTCCTACGTCCTCCTGGGACTTGGGCTGGACGAGCTCAGCATGAACTCCACCTCGATCCCGCGGGTGAAAAGGATCCTGCGCAAGTCGGTCGCCTTCGAGGCGAAGGAGTTCGTCGGGGAGCTGCTGTTGCACGCCACGGCGGGGGAGATCGGCAGGATCCTGCGAAGGAAGATGGAAGACCTGTTTCCGGCCGAGCGGTTTTAACGTATACTTTCCGATGCCCTATATCATTCCATTCCCATAGCACAGGAGACAGATACCGAATGAAAGAGTTCCTCTTCACGTCCGAATCCGTAACCGGGGGCCATCCCGACAAGGTGGCGGACCAGATATCCGACGCGGTGCTCGACGAGATCATCCGGCAGGACCCCCGGTCGCGGGTGGCCTGCGAGACCCTGGTGTCGACCGGCCTGGTGGTGGTAGCCGGGGAGATCACCACGAAGGCGTGCATCGACTTCCCGGAAGTGGTCCGCCGGACCGTGACGGATATCGGGTACGTGGGGAACGCGAAGGGGTTCGACGCGCACAACTGCGCCGTGATCATGGCGATCGACCGGCAGTCGCCCGACATCGCGCAGGGTGTCGACCGGGGGGCCGAGGACAAGCAGGGCGCGGGGGACCAGGGGATGATGTTCGGCTTCGCCTGCGACGATACGAAGGAGCTGATGCCGATGCCGATCTCCTTCGCCCACAGGATCTGCGGCAGGCTCACGGAGGCGCGGGAGAAAAGGACTCTTCCCTGGCTGCGGCCCGACGGGAAGAGCCAGGTGACGGTGCGGTACGAGGACGGGATACCCCGCGAGGTCACGACGGTCGTTTGCTCCACCCAGCACTCCGAGGAGGTGGGGCGCAAGGCGCTTACGGAGGGCGTGATCGAGGAGGTCGTCCGCAAGGCCATCCCGAAGGAGATGATGTCGAAGAAGGTGAAGTTCTACATCAACCCGACCGGCCGGTTCGTCGTGGGAGGGCCCCACGGGGACACGGGGCTCACGGGGCGGAAGATCATCGTGGACACCTACGGGGGCTTCAGCCGTCACGGGGGCGGGGCGTTCTCGGGCAAGGACCCGTCGAAAGTCGACCGCAGCGGCGCCTACATGGCGCGGTACGTCGCCAAGAACGTCGTCGCCGCGGGGCTCGCCCGCAAGTGCGAGCTCCAGCTCGCCTACGCCATCGGGGTCGCGGACCCGGTGTCGGTCCTGGTGGAGACCTTCGGCACGGCGGCCGTCCCCGAGGACAGGATCCGCCGGGCGATCCTCGACACCTTCGACATGCGTCCCGCCCGGATCATCCGGGAGCTTTCGCTGCTGCGTCCCATCTACCGGAAGACGGCCTCCCTCGGGCATTTCGGCAGGGAGCTGCCGGAGTTCACGTGGGAAAAAACCGACCGGGCCCGGGCGCTGCGCAAGGCCGCGGGCCACGGCGCGTAAGCGGAGACGAAAGGGGAGAAGAGCGATGACGCGGGACAAGGGATACGACATAAAGGACATCCGGCTCGCCGCCGCGGGGAAAAGCCGCATCGAGTGGGCCAAGAAGGACATGCCCGTGCTCCGCTCCATCGGGGAACGCTTCGCGAAGGAGAAGCCGCTTTCGGGGGTCCGCATCGCGGCCTGCCTCCACGTGACCACCGAGACCGCCGCGCTGATGCAGGTGCTTTCGGCGGGCGGGGCGAAGGTTTCCCTGTGCGCCTCGAATCCCCTCTCCACGCAGGACGAGGCGGCGGCCTCCCTCGTGAAGAACGACGGCATCTCGGTGCACGCCATCAAGGGCGAGGACCGGAACACGTACTACCGGCACATCCTCTCCGCGCTCGCCTCCGGGCCGAACGTCACGATGGACGACGGCGCCGACCTGGTGACGGTGGTCCACACCGAGAAGAAGAACTACCTCCCGGCCATCGCCGGCGGCACGGAGGAGACGACGACGGGGGTCATCCGCCTGGCGGCCATGGGGAAGAAGGGGGTGCTGCGGTACCCCATCATCGCCGTGAACGAGGCCAAGACCAAGCACTTCTTCGACAACCGGTACGGGACGGGGCAGTCGACGATCGACGGCATCCTGCGCGCGACGAACCGCCTGCTGGCGGGGAGCTGCTTCGTCGTGGCCGGCTACGGCTGGTGCGGGCGCGGGCTGTCGATGCGGGCCCGCGGCATGGGCGCGCGCGTGATCGTCACCGAGGTCGACCCGCTGCCGGCCCTCGAGGCGGTGATGGACGGCTTCACGGTGGAGCCCATGTCCGAGGCGGCGAAGGTCGGCGACATCTTCTGCACCGTCACCGGCGACATCCACGTGCTGCGCGAGGAGCATTTCGCCCGGATGAAGGACGGCGCCATCGTCTGCAACTCCGGGCACTTCAACGTGGAGATCGACATCCCCGCGCTCGAGAAGATGTCGAAGTCGGTGCGGACCGTCCGCCCGTTCGTCCAGGAATACGCGCTCCGGGACGGCCGGAAGATCCACCTGCTGGGAGAGGGGCGCCTCATCAACCTCGCGGCCGCCGAGGGGCACCCGGCGATCGTGATGGACATGAGCTTCGCCAACCAGGCGCTGTCGGTCGAGCACATGCTCGCGAACCACGGGGAGCTCGCCAACGACGTGCACCCCGTCCCGGAGGCCATCGACCGGGAGATCGCGCGGCTCAAACTCCGGGCCTCGGGGGTCCGGATCGACCGGCTGACCCCGGAGCAGAAGAAGTACCTCTCCTCCTGGGAGATGGGGACCTGACGGGGCGCTAGCGCCCCAGCCGGAACAGGGCGGCCCCCGACCCGACGAAGAGCGCCCCGGGAAGCCACGCGGCGAGCAGGGGGGGCAGGACCCCCTTCTTCCCGAGGGAGAGCGACGCGGAGAGGATCACCCAGCAGGCGAATCCCACGAGCAGCCCCAGGCCGATGCTCCGCCATATGCCCCCCGATCGCGGGCCGCGCAGGGCGAACGGGATCGCCAGCATCGCGATCAGGACGTTCAGGAGAGGGTAGGAGATCTTGGCCTGGAGGTCCGTTTCGTGCCGGCGGGCCTCGTACCCCCTCTTCCGAAGCTCCCGCACGTAATCCGACAGCTCCGCGAACGTCATCTCCTCGGGCGGGGTCTCCCCGTCGAGGAACCCGGCGATCGTTTCCGGGAAGCGGAAGGCCCGGGACCGGAACCGCTCCACCGTCGGCGCGTCGCCGAGGCGCCGCTCCTCGCCGTCGCGCAGCTCCCAGGACCCGTCGGGAAGGATGACGGCCCGCCGCGCCTCGACGCGGCGGACCGGCCGGAACTCCCGGTCGACCTCGAAATAGAGAAAGCCCGACAGCGACTTCGACTGCGTGTCCACGAGGGTGGCCGACAGGATCCCCCCCTCGCCCCGCATCCAGTACCGCTTCCCGGAGAACTGCGCCGCCACGGCGCCCGGCTTCATCCGCGACCGCTTGATCTCGCGCGCGTGCCGGTTGGCCGCGGGGGACAACAGCTCGGAGCACAGAAGCGACAGCCCCGACACGAGGAGGCAGCCGACCATGACCGGGGCGCAGATGCGCGCAAGGCTGTACCCGCCGGAGTACATGGCCGTAAGCTCGTTGCCCCGCATCCTCGCCGAGACGACGACGAGCACCGCGAGCATGGTGCCCACGGGGGAGATCATCACGAACCAGTTCGGCAGGGTGGAAAGGTAGTACCACGCGATCTCGGAGCCGCTCGCGTCGTGCTTGAGCAGCCGGTCGACGTTGTTCACGAAGTCGACCAGCAGGAACAGGAGGACGAAGCCGAGGTTGCAGGCGGCCGCGGCCTTGAGGAATTCCCGGAACATGTAGCGCGAGAGGACGTTCATTTCCCCCCCAACAGCGTCCGGACCCGAGCCGGGAGCAGGTCCGTGCGATGCTCGGAGCGCCAGAGGATCCAGGCGGAGGCGAGGACCGCCAGGACGTTCGGCGCCCAGAGGACGGCGACCATGGCCGGGGGGGAGACCTTCTCCAGCAGCCCCGCCCCCGCGATGAACAGGTAATAGCCGAGGATCAGCGCGAGCGTGATCCCGAAGGCGGACGACTTCCCGCGGGCCCGCTGGGCCAGCCCCAGGGGGATCGCGAGCAGGCCGAAGGAAATGCAGGAAAAGGCCAGGGAGAGCCGGCGGTGGAAATAGTAGCGGTAGCGGGTGCCCTGGCCGGCGCCCCCCGTCCGCACGATGTTCGCCGCGAGCTGGGGGAGGGTCATCCCCTTCGGGACGTTGGCGACGGACACCTCGGCGACCGCGACGGGGACCCGGAACTCCATGCGCCCGAAGGACGCCACCCGGTACGGCCCCTTGCCGGAAGGGTTGCCGTGTATGGAGCCGTCCTCGAGCAGCAGCCCCGTCGGTCCCCCTTCCTTCGCGGGAAGGAAGCTGCCCTCGCGGGAGAACACGAGGAGCGGCTCCTCGCCGGGGGGGCGGAAGGACAGGAAGACGCCTCCCATCCGCCGGCCGTCCGCGGAGACGCGGTCCGGGTAGATGACCACGTCGGGCGCGATTTCCCGGAACACGTGCTCCGAAGCCCCGGCCCCCGCCCGCTCGGAGAGGATCCGGGCGAGGACGCGCTGCGTTTCCCGGTTCCCCCAGGCGATCCCTTTCCAGGCCACGAGGAGCGACGCGGAGAAGACGATCCCGCAGGCGACGAGGACCGGGACGGCGATCGCGCGCATCCCCACGCCCGCGCCGGACAGGGCGGTCGTCTCCGAGTCGGAGGCGAGGCGCCCCAGGGCGAGAAGCACGGCGAGCAGCAGGGACGCCGGCAGGGTGATCTCGAAGAACGGCGGGAAAAGGGCGAGCAGCAGGCGCCCGACCAGGCGGACCGGGACGCCGCGGGCGATCACCATGTCGGCGAGGCGGGAGAAGCGGTGGAGAAGGACCACGAGGGTGAAGCTTCCCAGCCCCAGCAGGAACGGCCCGGCCATCTCCGCCAGGAGATATTTCCGCGACAGTTTCATCGTGTAGTATCATACTTTATTGAGATGAAATATATCGAAGGATCACGGGGTTTTTCTCCCCCCGGCCGAACCTCCATCACGATCGGCAACTTCGACGGCGTGCACCTCGCCCACCGGGAGCTCGTCCGCAGGACCGTGGAGCACGCCCGGGAGCTCGGCGTGTCCGCCGTCGCCCTGACCTTCTCGCCGCACCCGATCCGCTTCTTCTCCCCCGGGTCCCGCTTCTACGAGATCACGACGATCGGGGAAAAGGCCGCCCGCATGGAAGAGCTCGGGATCGACATCTTCGTGGTGGAGTCGTTCGACGGGGAGATCGGCGGGATGACGCCGGGCGACTTCGCGCGGTCGGTGCTCCACGAGCGGCTCAAGGCGCGCGTCGTCACCGTGGGGTACGACTTCACCTTCGGGAAGGGGCGGGTCGGGACCCCCCGGACGCTTTCGGAGTTCGGGCGGGAGCTGGGGTTCACCGTGGATGTCGTGCCGCCGATGATGCGCGGCGGGGCCATCGTGAGCTCGAGCCGCATCCGGGAACTGATCCTCGGCGGAAGGGTGCGCGAGGCCGAAGAGCTGCTTTGCCGCCCGTACAAAGTGTCCGGGCCGGTGGTCCGCGGGGCCGGACGGGGCAGGAAGCTGGGGTATCCCACGGCCAACGTCCAGTTCACGCAGGAGCTCGTGCCCTTGCCGGGCATCTACGTGGTCGACGCGGAGGCCGGGGGGAAGGTCTGGCGGGGCGTGGCGAACATCGGGTTCTCCCCGACCTTCGGCGAGAACTGCCTCGGGCTGGAAGCGCACCTGTTCGGCTTCGAGGGGGATCTGTACGGGAAGGAGATGACGGTCTGGTTCCGCGACCGGATACGCGACGAGCGGAAGTTCCAGAGCGTCGACGAGCTGGTGCGTCAGATCGACAAGGACGCGGAGTTCGCGCGGGAGACGAAGATCCCGCCGTGGGAGGGACACCGCGCGGCGGAGGCGGCGTGCG
Source organism: uncultured bacterium (assembly GCA_964612075.1). Taxonomy (GTDB): domain Bacteria; phylum Desulfobacterota; class Deferrimicrobia; order Deferrimicrobiales; family Deferrimicrobiaceae; genus UBA2219. The sequence goes on along the minus strand of CAZTFC010000014.1, from coordinate 665 downwards.
GATGAGGGCCCTCGTCCTGCTGCTGGCGGCGCTGCTCGCCGGCTGCGCGGGGAAGGAGCAGGGGAACGCCCCGCCGACCGCCGACGTCTCCGCCGTCCAGCAGGCGTTCGTGGCCGCGTCGGAGCGCGCCGTGCCGGCGGTCGTCAACATCCGGACCGTGACCCGGTTCGCCAAGGGGTCGGAAGGGGGGCGCTGGCCCGGGGGGCAGCCGCCCGAGTACCTGTTGGACCTGCTGGAGGAGAACGGGGGTTTCCGGGAGAATTCGCTCGGCTCCGGCGTCATCGTCGGAGAGGACGGCCTGATCGTCACGAACGAGCACGTCATCCGCGACGCGGACGAAATCGTCGTCCGCCTGTCCGACCGGAGCGAGTACCGCGCGAAGGTGATCGGCGCGGACGTCCGCACCGACGTCGCCGTGCTGCGCATCCAGCCGCAGAGGAAGCTGCCCGTGGCGATTCTGGGCGATTCCTCCTCCCTGAAGGTCGGCGAGTTCGCGATCGCGGTGGGGAACCCCTTCGGGCTGGAGAGCACCGTCACGCTCGGCGTGGTGAGCGCCACGGGGCGCAGCACGGATCCGGAGATCGAGGGAGGCGACGAGTTCATCCAGACGGACGCCTCGATCAACCCGGGGAACTCCGGCGGCCCGCTGCTGAACTCGCGCGGGG
>CAZTFC010000013.1:0-55629 GCA_964612075.1 uncultured bacterium | reverse complement strand
GCGGCACGATCGGAACGGACTACGTGCTGAAGTCCAAGCCGGACGGCTACACGCTGCTGACCACCTCCACCGGCAACTTCACTTCCACGCCGCTGATCCAGGACGTCCCCTATGACCCGGTGAAGGACGTGAGGCACATCATCAACATCGCGCGGCACCCGATCCTGCTGGCCGTGAACGCGGAATCCCCGTGGAAGACCGTCGAGGAATTCGTCGCCTACGTGCATGCAAACCCCGGCAAGCTGAAATACGGGCAGAACTCCCCCGGCGGGACCACCCACATGGCGATGGAGGCCTTCCGGAAGCAGGCCAGGATCGACATGAAGATGGTCCCTTACGGCGGCGGGGCCTCGGAAGTCGTAGCCGCCCTGCTGGGCAAGCACGTGGATGTCGCCGTCTTCCATCCCCAGGAGGGGAAGGAGTTCTTCGCGGCGGGAAAACTGCGGCCGCTGGTCATCTTCTCCAAGAAGCGGGCGAAGGCGCTTCCGGATCTCCCGACGGCGATCGAGAAGGGGTATAAAGTGGATATCGGCGTCACCAAGGGGATCAGCGGCCCCGCCGGGCTGCCGGAGGACGTCGTGAAGAAGCTGCACGACGCCTTCAAGAAGACCCTGGACGACAAGGACTTCCTGGCCGCCGCCAAGAACACGGGCGACCTCGATTACCTGGACTACATGGACGGCAGGGAGATCACCGCGTTCCTTACGGACATGTACAACGACCTGAAGCCCATCATCGGGGAGCTCGGCCTGAGCAAGAAGAAGTAGGGCGTCCCGAAAGGGTCGTCGAAACCGCGACGAAAGGGCGGGCCGCCGGCCCCGCTTCCCGCGCCAAGGGAGCGGTCGTCCCGCGGCCCGCCCGGCATCTTGGGGAGGAAGAGAGACATGTTCCAGCCGGAAGGGATCATCGTGCCGATCGCCACGGCGATGCACGAAGACGAGAGCGTAAACGGGAAGGAGCTGCGGGCCCAGGTCGACCGCCAGGTCTCCGGCGGGATCCACGGGATCTTCGCGCTCGGCACCAACGGCGAGTGCTACGCGCTGACGACCGAAGAGAAGCTCGAGGTCGTGCGGATCGTCGTGGAGCGGACGGCCGGGCGGGTGCCCGTGTACGTCGGCACCGGCTGCATCAGCACCCGGGAGACGATCTTCCTGTCGCGCAAGGCGAAGGAGCTGGGCGCGGACGCGCTGTCGATCGTCTCGCCCTATTTCGTCGCCGTCTCACAGGAGGACATCTACCGGCATTACGCCGCGGTCGCCGAGGCGGTCGACCTGCCGATCGTGCTCTACAATATGCCGGCGCGCACCGGGAACAACATCGAGCACGCCACGCTGCGGCGGCTCGCGAAATACCCGAACATCGTCGGCATCAAGGACAGCAGCGGGAACTTCGACAACACGATCCGGTACATCGAGGATACGGACCGGCGCCTGTCCGTGCTGGCCGGCAACGATTCCCTCATCCTCTGGACGCTGCTGGCCGGCGGCCGCGGGGCGATCGCAGGCACGGCGAACGTCTACCCGGAGATCTCGCTGGAGATCTGGCGGCTGTGGAAGGACGGCAGGATCGCGGAGGCCATCCTGGAGCAGGCGAAGCTGCGGCCGCTGCGCGACGTGATGAAGCTGGGGAACCCCAACTCCGTCATCAAGCGGGCGATGAATCTTCTGGGGCATCCCGTGGGGCCGGCCAGGGAGCCCGTCGGCGGCGTCAGCCCGAAGATCGACGACGAGCTGCGCAAGGCCTTCGAGCATTACAAGTAGCCATGGGCATCGTCGCCGATCTGTTGAAATGCACGGCCCTCCCCCGGATGGTCCGGGCGCGCCAGTCGTTCCCGGCCCCCGAGGTCCGCGACGTGGCCGGCGCCTTGAGGGAGGAGCTGCGCAGGCCGTCGATCGCCGGAAGGGTGCGCGGGAAGCGGCGGATCGCGGTGGCGGTCGGGAGCCGCGGGGTGGCGCAGATCGCGCTGATCGTGCGCGTGCTGGTCGAGGAGCTGAGAGCCCTCGGGGCGGAGCCCTTCATCGTGCCGGGGATGGGAAGCCACGGCGGCGCAACGGCGGAAGGGCAGGCCGGGGTGCTGGCCGACCTGGGCGTGACGGAGGGGAGCGCGGGATGCCCGATCGTCTCCTCCATGGACGTCGAGGAGCTCGGTGCGCTTCCCAACGGGCTGCCGGTCTACATGGACCGGAGCGCCATGGGGGCCGACGGCATCGTGGTCGTCAACCGGATCAAACCCCACACCGCCTTCAGCGGGTCCATCGAGAGCGGTCTGGTGAAGATGATCACGATCGGCCTGGGGAAGCAGAAGGGGGCCGACTCCTGCCACGCCTTCGGGTTCGGCCACATGGAACGGAACATGATCGAGATGGCGAAGGTCAAGCTGGCCCGCGCGCCGTTCCTCTTCGGGGTGGGGACGGTGGAGAACGCCTACGACCGCGTCGCGAGGATCGTCGCCGTCCCCGCGGAGGAATTCATCGACGCGGAGCCGCGGCTTTTGGCCGAGGCCCGGGAGAACATGCCGTCGATCCCGTTCGACCCGCTGGACGTCCTGGTCGTCGACCGGATGGGGAAGGAGATCTCCGGGTCCGGCATGGACCCGAACATCACCGGGCGGGCGTCCAACCCCTATATAAGGGTCACGCGGCAAACGACGAGGATGGCGGTGCTCGACCTGACCGCGGCGAGCCACGGCAACGCCGTCGCCATGGGGCTGGCCGACGTCATCACGCGCCGCCTCTTCGACAAGATCGATTTCGAGCACACGTACGCGAACGTCCTGACGTCGACGGTCACCCGCAGCGGCATGATCCCGCTGATCATGGAGAACGACCGCCTGGCCATCCAGGCGGCCGTCAAGACCTGCAACGCCCTCGATCCGGGGCGCGTCCGCATGGTGCGGATCCGGGACACCCTCCACCTGGGGGAGATCTCCTTTTCGGAGGCCCTGCTGGACGAGGCGCGGGAGAACCCCCGGCTGTCGATTCCCGGTCCGCCGGAGGACATCGCGTTCGACGGGGAAGGGAACCTGCCGGACCTCGGGGCCTGGGGCTGAAGGCCCTTGCGGCCCCCATCGCTGAAAGGAACCGGAACATGGATAAAGTGGTGCTGACCCAGAGGCTGTACGAGGCGGGTATGAAGGTGCTCGAAGGGAAGGTCGACGTCCGCGTCGTCAACACGGGGAAGCCGAAGGAGATGCTCCCCGAGCTGCTCGACGCCGACGGGTTGATCATCCGCATCGGCTCCATCGACCGGGAGACGATGGCGGCGGCGAGGAAGCTGAAGGTCATCGGGCGCCCCGGCGTCGGGGTGGACGACGTGGACGTCCCGGCGGCGACGGAGCTGGGGATCCCCGTCGTCATCGCCCCCGGGGCCAACACGCGCTCGGTGGCCGAGCACGCGATGGCGCTCCTGTTCGCTGTCTCCAAGGACATGCTCCGCTGCGACCGGAGGACCCGCGCCGGCGACTTCAACGTGCGGAACACGTTCAAGGCGTTCGAGCTTTCCGGGAAGACGATCGGGCTGGTCGGATGCGGGGCCATCGGGAGGGAGCTCGCAAGGCTTTGCGCCGCCATCGGGATGAAGGTCGCCGTCTACGACCCCTTCCTCGACCGGAAAGCCGTCGAGCGGCAGGGTTTCCGGTACGAGGAGACTCTCGAGGGGGTCCTGCGGGATGCGGACGTGGTTTCCCTGCACGTTCCGCTGACCGAAAACACCCGGAACCTGATCGGCGCCCGCGAGCTGGGTCTCATGAAGCCGTCCGCCGTTCTGATCAACTGCGCCCGGGGAGGGGTGGTCGACGAGAAGGCGCTGGCGGATGCGCTCCGGAACGACCGGATCCACGGCGCCGGCCTGGACGTGTTCTCCTCGGAGCCGCTGCCGGCGGACAACGTCTGGGCGGGGTTGGACAACGTGATCGTCACCCCGCACATGGCCGGGCAGACGAAGGAGGCGGCGTCGGGCGTCTCCACGATGGCGGCGGAAGGGGTCCTGGCGGTGATCTCGGGGAAGAGATGGCCCGCCGTGGCGAACCCGGCGGCCTACGACCATCCCCGGTGGAAGGGCAGGGGGTGACCATGGCGGACGCTCGGACGACGTATTCCCTGGTGAACGCCCGGCGGGTGATCGCCGGCCCGGGCAGCATCGATGCGATCGGCGAGGTCGCGTCGGACCACGCCGCGGGGAAGGTGCTCATCGTCACGGACCGGGGCGTCCGGGACGCGGGGCTGATCGAGCGGCCCCGGAGGGTCCTCGAGTCCGCGGGGATCGCCGTGGAGGTGATCGACGACACGCCGCCCGAGCCGGAAGGAGGCCACGTCGAGCGGATCTTCGGCCTCGCGAAGGGGCTGGACGCACGGATGGTCGTCGGCATCGGCGGCGGCAGCGCGATGGACGTCGCCAAGATCGTCTCCGTGATGCTGACCAACGACGTTTCCCTGCGGCAGCTGCTGGCCCGGGCGAAGATCGGCCGGCGCGGGCTGCCGACCCTGATGGTCCCGACCACCGCGGGGACCGGGTCGGAGGTTACGCAGAACGCCATCGTGCTGGTCCCCGAGGAGGAATCCAAGGTGGGAATCGTCGACCCGAAGCTCGTGCCGGACTGCGTCATCCTCGACCCGGCGCTGACGGTGGGCCTCCCCCCGGCGATCACGGCCTCGACGGGGATGGACGCGCTGACCCACGCGATCGAGTGCTACGCCTCGAAGAAGGCGAACCCGTTCAGCGACACGTACGCGCTCAGGGCGGTCGCCCTCATATCGGGCGCCCTGCGCCGCGCCTTCCGGGACGGAAGCGACATGGACGCCCGCCACGACATGCTGCTGGGCGCCATGTACGGCGGGCTGTGCATCGCGACCTCGAGCACGACGGCGGTCCATGCGCTGGCCTATCCGCTGGGCGGAAAGTACCGGATACCCCACGGGCTGTCCAACGCGATCCTGCTGCCCCGCGTCATGGAATTCAACCTCGACGCCGCCGAGGCGAAGTTCCGGGACATCGCCGTCGCCATGGGGCTCGACGTCTCCGGGATGACCGCCCGCGAGGCCGCCGGGAGGATGATCGACAACCTCTATTCCCTGAACGAGGACCTCGGGATCCGTTGCCCGATGGGGGAGAGGGGCGTGACGGAAGGAGACCTCGGCGCGATGGCGGAGGCGGCGTCGAAGGTCACGAGGCTGCTCGACAACAACCCGAAGCCCATGACGAAGGCGGACATGCTGGGGATCTACCGGAAGCTGCTCTGAGAGGGAGGCCTGCCGTCGGGCCTCACGACGAGCACCGAGCAGGGGGCGTTGTCGAGCAGGGTCTGCGACACTTTCCCCAGGGGCCAGTGCGACGGCGAGTCGAGGCCTTTCGCCCCCAGGACCAGCAGGTCCGGGTCGAACCGGCGGACGGCGGCCAGGATTTCCGTCGCGGCCTGGCCGAAACGGACCTCCACGCTCACCCGGGCGCCCGTCGACTCGAGCCGCTGCCCGTTCAGGGCCTCCAGCATCTCCCTCGAACCGCTCCACGCCGCGAATTTCCCGACGGCCAGCCCCCCGTCCGTCGCGTCCTCGTCCTCGTCGGGGAGCGGGAAGTCCTTCCTGGAGCGGAAGACCTTCAGCAGGTGGATCCAGTCCCCGCCGGAGAGGTCGAACCTTCCCAGCCACCGCACGACCGCCGCGGCGTGGGCGGAATCGTCCAGCGCCGCCAGGAACCGGCGTTTTCCCTTGGGGGGAGTCTTGGCCAGCAGGACCGGGCTGCGGGCGTAGTTGGCGACGAAATCCGAAACGCTGCCCAGCAGGAACCCTTTGTACGCCCCCAGCCCCCGGGAACCGACCGCGACGAGGTCGACCCGGCACGCCCTGGCCATGTGGACGATCGTGGACCCCGCGGGCCCCTCGTGCATCCGCGTCCCGACGCTTGCGACCTTTCCCTCGAGGGCCGCGCGCGCCTTGGCGAGCACGTCCTGCGCATGCGCCTCGATCTCCTGCCGGAGCTCGTTCATGGCGTCCTCGAACAGCTGCCGGGCCGCCGGGGCAAGCGCCTTGAACGGCAGGTCGGGAACGCCCAGCGCCGTCATCACGGTGACGTGGACGGGCGGCCGCCAGGGGAGGGCGAGGATCTGCGCCTGCGCGAACCGCGCGGAGGCGGACCCGTCCGTGGCGAAGAAGATGTGGATGCCCTGCATGTGTCGAAGCCCGCTCGGGGAAACGGCCCCCCGGCGCGGTTCGCCGCGCCGGGGAGCCGGCCCGGATCCCGGCCCCTGCCTTCAGCCGCCCCTGGGGGAGAGCTCGCTCCGGATCCGGGTCGTCCCGGCGGACTCCTTCGCGGTCTCCAGCAGTTTCTGAAGCTGCTCGGGGGTGCACAGGGCGACGCCGCGCAGGACGATGGACGCCCCGTCATGGGCGACGTCCAGCGTGGGAAGGAACGCCGGGAATTTGGTGATGATGTCCGCCTTCACCCGGGAAGCCTGCTCCAGCCGGCGCAGCATTTCCTGGTTTTCCGGGGTCGCCAGGCGGTCCTTGGACGGGATCTCGCTCACGATCCGCTCAACCGCCTCGTCGAACCCCATATGGCTCGTGTTGAGCGTGATGTCGTAGTCGTTGGGGTTGGTCCAGTCCCTGCGATACGCCCTCTGGTAGAAAGCGTACCGCTCGTTATCGCGGAACTTCAGCTTTTTCCGGGCCGTTTCCATGTCCAGTCCGAGGCGCTCGCTGAGCTTGCGGGCACGGTCCTCGGGGGCCCCGATGATTCGTACACGGAGGGCGTAAGGGACGTCCTTCAGCAGCCAGTTGCCTCCCCGCCCCAGGATGACCACGTTGTTCTTCGCCGCGCTCTTGTAGACGCAGTGCTCCACGAGAGCGAGGTAGGCGGACCAGGACTTGTCGTACCTCTCCCAGATGGAAGGGGCCTTCTCGTCCAGGTCGCTGACCCATTCCAGCCATTTCTTTCCGTGTTCCTCGATCTCTTTATAAATCGATTCCTTGCTTACGTAGTCATAACCGAGCTTCTTCGCTACGGCCTTGGCGATGTCCTCACCGCCGCTACCGCTTTCCCTGGAAACCGTCACGACCGCCATGGCTGCTCCTTTCCCTGGTAGGTTTTCGCTTTCCCGATCGCCGGCCCGCCGGGCCGGCGAACCCTACGTCTTCCGGGTCGCAAGGAACATCGGCAACGGATCGGCCCCCTTTCCCCGGGCCGGATTCAAGGATCGGTATATTCTCGATACCGTTAATGCCATTATATTTTTCGGGCGGCGCGATGTAAACGGGCAACCGGGTAATATCCGTCTGTCGCGTCGAGCGGGGCGGCGGGGAGGAAAGGTGTACGGCGGAGAGGGCGATATGGTAATATCAAAAGGTACGACGGAACCGGCGGACGACCCGGGAAACGCGTCAGACGGCGGCTTCCGGGGGGCTCCGGGAATGGGAAGATACCGCGTTGATATTAATGGGTTTGCATCGTCCACGGAAGCGGATCCGACAGGATTTCCCGTTTAAATCCACGCAGATTTTCTTCCATATTTTTTCTTGACAGCCAAACGATTATTTCTATAATGCATGCAGTCGACAATTTCTTCCGTTTCCTGGAATCGACCCCTCGGGATCCGAATTCCAAGCATCCGGAGCAATACTAGGGAAACACGGCGAAGTGTCCATCAACCCTGATCAGAGCACGAGGTAGAGCGCTATGGTCAAAGAATCGAGAACGGGCGTGTACATCTGCCAGGCAGGAACCGCCGCCTCCGACAGCGTCGACCTGCAGGCCGTTGCGAAATACGCCGAAAAGCTCCCCGGAGTGGTCCTGGTCAACGTCATAGGGAACAACCCGAAGCTCGACCCGGTGTCCCTTGGCGAACAGATCAGGAAGGAAAAGATCGACCGGATCGTCGTCGCGGCGGATTCCCCCGGCTATTACAAGCCGGCGTTCGCCCGCGGCCTCGCCCTCGCGGGCGGGAATCCGGAAAACGTCCTGCTCGCGTCGTTCGTCGGAAACGGAGCGGGCGCGCAGGGCTCGACCGAACGCGCCAAGGCCGTGGTGAACTGCGCCGTCCACGGGGTCCCTTACGGGCTGGCGGCAACCCCCAAGGACAAGACCGTCCATCCGGACACCCTTGTCATCGGCGGCGGCGTCGGCGGCATCCAGGTCTCCCTGGAGATCGCCGGCGCGGGCAAGAAGGTCTACCTCGTCGAGAAATTCGGCACCATCGGCGGGAAGATGGCCATGTTCGACAAGACCTTCCCCACCCTCGACTGCGCCGCGTGCATCCTGACCCCGAAGATGGTCTCGGTCGGCCAGGACAAGAACATCACCCTCTGGACCTACTCCGAGGTCGAGGGCGTCAGCGGCTCCCCCGGCAACTACAAGGTCACGATCCGCAAGCACGCGCGCCGGGTCGACGAGGTCGCCTGCGTCGCCTGCAACGCCTGTTCCGAGATCTGTCCCACCGTGGTGCCGAGCGAGTTCGACGCGGGGATCAGCACGCGGAAGGCGATCTACATCCCCTTCCCGCAGGCGGTCCCCAACGCTTTCCTGGTCGACGAGAAGTCCTGCCTCTGGGTCACCAGCGGCGGCAAGAAGTGCGGCGCCTGCGTCAAGAAGTGCGCCAAGGAGGCGATCCACCTCGACGCCCAGGACGAGGTCGTCGAGATCACGGTCGGCAACATCGTCGTCGCCACCGGGTACCAGGTGTTCGACGCGGCCCGGATGGAGCGCTACGGGTACGGCAGGCTGCCGAACGTCATCACGGCCCTCGAGTACGAGCGCCTCACCAACGCCTCCGGCCCCACCGGCGGCAACATCGTCCTGAAGGCCCTGAAGCACAACAAGCGCAAGAAGGTCGACGAATGGGTCTTCGCGCCGGAGAACCCCAAGCCGAAGAACGTCGCGATCATCCACTGCATCGGGTCGCGCGACCATAACTTCAACAAGTACTGCTCGCGGGTGTGCTGCATGTACTCCCTGAAGTTCGCGCACCTCGTCCGCGAGAAGCTCCCCGACGCCAACTGCTACGAGTTCTACATCGACATGCGCGCCTACGGGAAGAACTACGAGTCGTTCCTCGAGCACATCAAGGAGGAAGGCGTCCACATGGTCCGCGGCCGCACGGCCAAGATCGAGGAGGCCGACGGCCAGATGCGGGTCAAGGGCGAAGACATCATCGGCGACAAGGTGCTCGACTTCCCCGTCGACCTGGTCATCCTTTCCGTCGGCCTGGAGCCGGTGGACGATTCCGAGAAGCTGGCGGGGCTGCTGGGCATCGCCAGGGACGAGGACGGCTGGTACGCCGAGAAGGACTACAACGCCGACCCGACCGGCACGGAGCGGGGCGGCATCTACGTGGCGGGCGTCTGCCAGGGACCGAAGGACATCCCCGACACCGTGGCGCAGGCTTCGGAAGTCGCGGCCCGCGTGCTCAAGAGCATCATCAGCGGTCATATGGAAGACAGCAGGAACGCCTTGTCGCTTGCCGACATCGAGGCGAGCTTCCGGCCCCAGGCCCAAGCGTGAAACGGAGGACATGACATGGCCGTCCGAGCGAACCCGAACCTTCTCGAACAACTTCAGCACTACGGCGCCGACGACGTCACCAAGTGCTATCATTGCGGCAACTGCTCCGCCACCTGCCCGCTCTCGAAAGAGCCCTTCATCTTCCCCCGGAAATCCATGCGGTACCTCCAGATGGGCCTCGGGGACAAGCTGAAGGGGAACCTCGAGCCCTGGCTGTGCTACTACTGCGGCGAATGCTCCGAAGAGTGCCCGCGCGAAGCCGAGCCGGGCGAGACGATGATGGCGATGCGCCGATGGCTCACCGCCAAGTACGACTTCACCGGCATCTCGAAGCTCTTTTATGAAAACTGGGCTGCCGAGATCGGCGGCATCATCCTTCTGGCTGTCCTTACCGGGGTGGGGTTCTACTGGTTCGGGATGGCCAAGGGCGGCGGCGACTTCAGCATCTACGCCGGCCCCAACGCCTTCCTCCCCGCCCACACCGAGGGCAACTTCTTCGGCCTGGGCTGGAACGTCCACACCTTCGACTGGATCATGGGCGGCGTGCTCGGCGGGCTGCTCGTGATCAACTGCCTGCGGATGTGGTGGTTCACCACCGGCAGCCGGAAGGACATGAAGGTCCCCTTTGGCACCTACATCAAGCACGCGTTCCTGCTGCCCTGGCACTTCATCACCCAGAAGCGCTACAGCGAGTGCGACAAGAAGCGGCCATGGGTCATCCACCTCATCCTGATGCTCAGCTACCTCACCCTGCTCGTACTCATCATGCTCTTCCTGCACCACATGCACGCCCCCGAGACCCACTGGGTCCACATCTTCGGGTACGCTTCCACCATCGGTCTCCTCGGCACCGCGGCGTACGCCCTCAACGGCCGCCTGAACAAGACCGAGACCCACTACAAGTACTCTCACGAGTCTGACATGATCTTCCTGGTCCTGCTCCTCTACGTGGGCACGACGGGGATCCTGCAGCACTTCGCGTACCGGTTCCTCGGCAACGACACCCTCGCGAACTTCATGTACATCATCCACATGATGGGCGTCGTCCCGATGCTGGTCCTCGAGGTTCCTTTCAGCAAGTGGGCGCACCTGGCGTATCGGCCGTACGCGATGTACCTCGCCGCGGTTCAGGCCGACGTGATCGCGGAACGTGAAGGGGCCAAGGCGCCTGCGCTGGTCCCGCAGAAGCAGATGACCGCATAGCCGGAGGAATGAAATAAATGGAAACCAAAAAGGTCGGCGTATATGTCTGCAATTGCGGCACGAACATCGCGAAGATGGTCGACTGCGATGCGGTGGCCGAGTACGCGAAAACCCTGCCCGGCGTGGTCGTCTGCAAGGCCTACAAGTACATGTGCTCCAACCCGGGTCAGGAGATGATCGTAAAGGACATACAGGATCTCGGGCTGGAGCGGGTCGTCGTGGCGGCCTGCAGCCCCCGCATGCACGAGCCCACTTTCCGGGCCGCCATCGAGAAGGGCGGGCTCAACCCGTACTTCTTCGAGATGGCCAACGTACGGGAACAGTGCAGCTGGGTCCATGAAGACCGCGCTGCGGCTACCGACAAGGCGAAGGCGGTGACCTGCGCGGCGGTCCGTCGCGTGCAGCACCACGAACCGTTCACCAAGCAGTCCGTCCCGATGAATTCCGCCACGCTGATCATCGGCGGCGGCGTCGCCGGGATGACGGCGGCCCTGGAGCTGGCAGGGGCCGACCAGCCGGTGTTCCTGGTCGAGAAGGAAGACCACCTCGGCGGGAACGTCGCCCGGATCGATTCGATGTCCCCGTATCTCGATTCGGCGAAGGACCTGCTCACCGAGAGGATCGCCAACGTCACGAAGAACCCGAAGATCACCGTCCTTCTGAAATCGGAAGTCGAGTCGATCTCCGGCTATATCGGGAACTTCAAGGCCCAGGTGAAGACCGACGGCGGCGAGCCGAAGGAAATCGAGATGGGCAGCATCATCGTCTGCACGGGCTTCAAGGAGTTCGACGCGACCCGGGCCGGCAATTTGGGCTACGGCAAGCTTCCCAACGTCGTCACCTCCTACGAAATGGAAAACATGCTGAAGATGGGGCGGGTGGTGATGAAGGACGGCCGGACCCCGAAATACGTCACCATCATCAACTGCGTCGGAAGCCGCAGCGAGGAGTTCAACAAGTACTGTTCGCGCGTCTGCTGCATGACCGCGCTGAAATATGCCAACGAGATCCGCTCCGCGGTCCCCGATGTCCGGGTCACCAACATCTACACCGACATGAACGCGTTCGGAAAGGGGTGCGAGGACTTCTACCGCCGCAGCTCCGAACGCCAGTCGGTCTTCATGATGTTCGACAAGCACACCCCGCCGACCGTCACCGCGGCAGGCAAGAACGACGGCTGCGCGATGCTGGTCAACCTGAAGGAAATGCTCTCGGGCGAGGAAGTCGAGATCCCGGCCGACCTGGTCGTCCTGATGGTCGGCATGGAAGCCCGGGAGGATTCGGCGAAGGTCGCCCGCCTCGTAAACATCAGCCGCGACAAGGACGGGTGGTTCATCGAAAGCCACCCGAAGCTCGACCCGGTGTCCACCACCACCGACGGCGTGTTCATCGCGGGGGCCTGCTCCTCCCCGAAGGATATCCCCGAGACGGTGGCCCAGGCCCGAGCGACCACGGCCCGGATCCTGGCCAAGATCAGCCAGGGAATGATCTGGGTGGAGCCGGTCTACGCGGAGATCGACGAGGACAAGTGCTCCGGCTGCAGGATGTGCAACGAGCTGTGCCCCTATTCCGCGATCGAGTACGATGCGGAGAAGAAGCGCAGCCATATCATCAGCGTCATGTGCAAGGCTTGCGGCACCTGCGTCGCGGCATGCCCGTCGGGTGCGATCAAGGCAAGACATTTCACGGATGAGCAGATCTTTGAACAGATCGAGGGGGTGCTGGAATGGGCTTCGAGCCACGCATAGTCGGGTTCCTCTGTAACTGGTGCTCCTACACGGGGGCGGATCTTGCCGGTACCAGCCGGATAAAGTACCAGCCCAACGTGAACGTCATCCGTGTGATGTGTTCGGCCCGGGTCGATCCGACCTTCATCATCAAGGCGCTCGAGAAAGGCGCGGACGGCGTGATCATCTGCGGTTGCCACCCCGGCGACTGCCATTACGTCGAGGGAAACTACAAGACCATGCGGCGCTTCCCGCTGCTGAAACAGGTGCTCAAGGACTTCGGCGTCGAGGAAGAACGCGTTCGCCTGGAATGGGTCAGCGCCAGCGAGGGGCAGCGGTACTCCGAGGTCATCAACTCCATGATCGACACGGTCAGGGCGTTGGGGCCGAGCAAGATACGGCAGGCGCTGGATGCCGACAAGGTCGAGAGGTGAGGCGATGGAAAAGAAAAAACTGCAGATAGCGAAATACTGGGGCGCGGCCTGCGGCGGCTGCTGCGTCTCCCTGCTCGATACGAACGAGTTCATCCTCGACATCGCCGCCGCCTGCGATATCCACATGTGGCCGATCGCCCACGACGGCAAGTACAAGGATATCGAGGCGCTGCCCGACGGCTTCCTCGACCTCGTGTTCTACAACGGGGCGGTCCGCACCAGCGAGAACGAGCATGTCGCCAAGCTGCTGCGGAAAAAGAGCAAGGTGATGGTGGCCTACGGTTCCTGCGCGCACATCGGCGGGATCCCGGCGCTGGCGAACCAGTTCTGCAAGGAAGAGATCTTCGAGAAAGCCTACGGCAAGAACCCGTCGATCCAGGAGGGGAATACGGCCGTCCCGACCCCGCATACCAAGGTCGAGGCCGGCGATCTCGAGATCCCCGTGTTTTACAAGAGGGTCTACAAGCTCGACGACGTCGTCCCCGTCGAGTATTTCATCCCCGGCTGCCCGCCGGCCCCTGAGCAGGTCAAGGCGGTGATCCAGCTGGTATTGAGCGGCGCGGAGCTTCCGCCCGCGGGCAGCGTGGTCGGCGCATCCGACCGGGCCGTCTGCGACGACTGCCAGCGGAAGAAGGACGAGAAGAAAGTGAAGCAGTTCTACCGGCCGTGGCAGATCATGCAGGACCCGGAGAAGTGCCTTATGGAGCAGGGGATCATCTGCGCCGGTTCCGCTACCCGGTCCGGATGCGGGGTTCGCTGCCCGAACACCGGAGTAGGCTGCCGCGGTTGCTACGGGCCGCTGCCCAACGTCGTCGACCAGGGCGCGAAGATCATCAGCGCCATCGCTTCGATCATCGACAGCAAGGACCCGGAAGAGATCGAGAAGATCCTTGCCAGCGTCCATGACTTCACAGGCTACGCCTACCGGTTCGGGATGGCGGGATCATTACTGCAGAGGAGTATCCGCTGATGGCAAAAACAATCAGCATCGACCCGATTACGCGTCTTGAAGGGCACGGCAAGATCACCATCTTCCTCAACGACGACGGGAGCGTGAAGGATTGCTACTTCCAGATTCCCGAGCTGCGCGGGTTCGAGCGCTTCGTGGTCGGCAGGCCGATCGAGGAGCTGCCGCGCATCGTCACGCGCATCTGCGGCGTGTGCCCTGCCAGTCACCACATGGCGGGCGCGAAGGCCGTCGACGGATGTTTCGGCGGGGAGATCGCCCCCGTGGCCACGAAGCTTCGCGACATGTATTACCACGCGCACTATATCCACAGCCACATCGCGCACTTCTACGCGCTGGCCGCTCCCGATTTCGTCTGCGGCCCCACTTCCGATCCTGCCACGCGGAACGTACTCGGCCTGGTCGCCAAGGTGGGCCTCGAGATCGGCGGCAAGGTCATCAAGTCCCGCGCGCAGGCGCAGCGGATCCAGCAGATCCTCGGCGGCCGGTTCACGCACCTCGTCTGGTGCATCCCCGGCGGCGTGGCCAAGGGCTGCAAGCCCGAGGAGCTCGCCGAGATCAAGCCGATGGTCGACGAGCTGTACGACTTCACGCTGCTCGGCATCAAGCTGTTCAAGGACCTCGTCCTTTCCAACAAGGAATACGTCGACCTGATCGTGAACGGCCCGTACACTCTCGACGTCCAGAACATGGGGCTGGTCGACGAGAACAACGCCCCCAACTTCTACCACGGCAAGGTCCGCGTGGTCGACTTCGAGGGGAAGGAGATCTGCAAGTACGAGCAGAAGGACTACATGAACTACGTCGCGGAGCACGTCGAGCCCTGGTCCTACCTGAAATTCCCCTACCTGAAGCAGCGGGGATGGAAAGGGTTCGTCGAGGGGATCGACTCCAGCATATACTGCGCGACCCCGCTTTCGCGGCTCAACGTGGCCGACCGGATGGCCACGCCCAAGGCGCAGGAGTACTACGAAGAAATGTACAGCACGCTGGGCGGGAAGCCGGTGAAGGCGCAGATGGCGCAGCACTGGGCCCGTCTTATCGAGATGGTGCAGAACGCCGAGATGCTGAAGAAGTACGTCGCGGACCCGGAGATCACCAGCGACAAGTTCCGCGTCATCCCGTCGAAGATCACGGGCGAGGGCGTCGGGATCGTCGAGGCGATGCGCGGCACCCTTACGCATCATTACACCTGCGATCAGAACGGCATCTGCACCAGCGCGAACCTGATCGTCGGCACCACGAACAACAACGCGCCGATCCACATGATGACGAAGAAGGTCGCCTCCACGATGATCAAGCCGGGGAAGGAGCCGGACCAGGGGATCCTCAACCTGGTCGAGATGGCGTTCCGGGCGTTCGACCCGTGCTTCAGCTGCGCGACCCACAGCCTCCCGGGGCAGATGCCCCTCGAGGTGAAGATCGTGAAGAACGGCGAGCTCTACCGGGAATTCAAGAGAAACTGCTGACCGGCCCGGGTTTCGGAGGGCCGATTGAAGACGCTGTTGATGGGGATGGGGAATCCCATCCTTTCGGACGATGCGGTTGGCGTCAGGTTAGCCCGGGATATCGGCAGGAGGCTTGCCGGTACTCCCGGGCTTGACGTTATGGAGGAGTGCTCGTTCGGGGGCCTCAATATCGTCGAGCTCATGCAGGGATACGACCTGCTCATCGTCACCGATTCCATCCGGACGACCGGAGGGAACCCCGGCGACTGGTGCAGATTCACGGCGGAAGCACTCCGTGATACGATGAACCTCAACAACATCCACGATATGAACTTCGCGACGGCGCTCGAGTTCGGTAGAAGGATGGGGATGAAACTTCCTTCCGACGGGGACATCCATATTTTCGCCGTGGAAGTGAAGGAACTGATGGAGTTCAGCGAGAAGATGTCGCAGCCGCTGGAAAAAGCCTACCCCGAGTTTTCAGAGGAGATTTTCCGGGAGATCCGGGATCTGTTGAAGGAGAAGAACGAGGCAGCCATCAACTCCAGATAAGGAGGAAGAGAATGGTTACCCCCCAGAACGACAAGAACGCGAAGAACAAGGTCGAGCTCGCGGTCCTCAAGGAATACGGTCTTCGCTATTCCGTGCTGGCCGCATGGGACGACAACCTGAGGGACAACGGCGTCATGGTCCCGGCGACCGTCACCAAGCCGCTCGAGAAGGCCCGGGTGCTGATCTCCTCGGGTTGCTTCGGCGTCTCCGAGGTGGGCGCGGACTTGAGCAATATCGAGGCCATCCTCATGACGACAGCCACTTCGGCAGGGCAGGATCCCGAAAAGTGGCTGGATACCCTTGCCGAATGCATGAATCCCAAAGCGAACATCGATTCGATCGAAAAGATGATCGGCTTCCCGGCCGTCAAGACCCACTTCAACCGGTTCGACTTCAGCGGGGCGTGCGGCGGACCGGCCTGACCGGCGCGATACGCTTTCCTGTTAAAAGGGGCTTCCCCAAGGCGGGGAAGCCCCTGTTTTTGTTTGGGATTACGATTACGTTGATTGTCTTTCCGCCAGGGTTTGCCGGACGGGATTCATTGTGATCTTTAATAAAAAAACAATGTTTTATCATTAGTCGTGCCGCTGTTATACTTTAAGGTGTCGTTACCCGTAATCATTATCGGTGTGCCGGGGGCAAATTTATCACGGTCAGCGAGGGCGGACGCGCCAACGCGGAAAGGAGCCGGACGATGGGAACCTTCATCAGGGAAAAGGATCAGGTCGAGATTTCCGTGCTGAAACGTTTCGGCCTGAGAATTTCCATCCTTGAAGCATGGGAGGGAATTCTGCGGGCCAAGGGTGTCGCCATCCCTTCCGACGTCCCCAAGACGCTCGCGAGCGCCCGGGTCAAGGTTTCCTCGGGTTGCTTCACCGCATGCGATGTGGGGTGCGAACTCAGGCGTGTCGAGGGGAACCTGATTTCGGCCGCGGGGATTTTGGGGGAAGAAGACACCGAACCCTGGCTCGACATGCTCGGGGAATGCATGGCGGAAAAGACGGACATGAAGGACATCGAGAAAAATATCCAGTTCCCGGCCGTCAGGACCCACCTGAACCGGTTCCGGTTCGACGGGGCGTGCGGCTCCTGCGATTCTTAGGCTTCCGGCGATCGGCGGCCGGCTATGGAAACCGGGACTCCCACGGGAAGGGGGGCCCGGTTTCTTTTTGGGGGATGGTTTTTGGGAAGGCATCCGATAACAGAAGTTTCCGCGTCTTGTTGCCGATAAGGAGGTCAAGTTGCGCGAGGAGGCGTGAATGCTACTGTCCCCGGATTTTGGTCCCGTCTGCGAGCCGCTTTCCGGCGTGCGCTGGGATTCCGAGACGATGCGGGCGCAGATCGGACGGCGCCGCTGCGGGTTCCGTGCGCGGGGGGTCGGGAAGGGGGAACGCGTCCTGCTCGGTTTCGGAAACCGGGTGGAGTTCTTCGCGGATCTGCTCGCGCTCTGGGACATCGGCGCCTGCGCGGTGCCGATCGACGCCCGGCTGACCCCCTTCGAGATCGAGGCGCTCGCCGTCGCGGCGAAAGCCCGGGTCTTCGTCGGGTGCGAAGGAGTGGACCCGGTGCTCGCCGGTCGGCTGGAGGGGCTCGGGATCGGGATCACGGACTCGATCGACGCCGGCGACGCCCGCTGCCCGTCGGGGCAGGACCGGCCGTCGTTCGGGCTCGACGACGAGGCGCTCGTCCTGTTCACCTCCGGGACGACGGGGAACCCCAAGGGCGTCGTCCACACGCACCGCTCCCTTCGCGCGCGATGGATGTCGCTCCGCAGCCACCTGGGCATCGAAAAATACCGGCGGACGCTGTGCCTCCTGCCGACCCATTTCGGGCACGGGCTGATCTGCAACTCCCTCTTTCCCTGGCTGTCGGGTCAGGAGCTTTTCATCCTTCCCCCGTTCAAGGCCGACGCCATGATGCGGCTCGGCCGCCTGATCGACGAGCACCGGATCACGTTCCTTTCGTCGTCTCCCGCGGTCTGGCGCCTTGTGTTGAAGATGGCCCAGCCTCCCTCGAGCGGCACGCTCGAGCGGGTCTTTGTGGGGTCAGCCCCGCTTTCCGCCCACCTCTGGCGCGAGATCCGTCGGTGGAGCGGGACGAACGACGTCGCCAACGTCTACGGAATCACGGAGACCGGAAGCTGGGCGGCGGGAACGGCCGGTGGCGATCTCGAGCCGGAGGACGGGCTGATCGGCGTTCCGTGGGGCGGCGTCGCGGCCGTGACCCGGGACGGATCGATCGAGGCGCCCCCCGGGATCGGCGAGCTTTGCCCGGCGGGCGAGCCGGGGTTCGTCTGGCTGAACACGCCCGCGCTGATGAAGGGCTACCTGGACCGCGACGACCTCACGGCCCAATCCGTGCGGGGAGGGTGGTTCCTGACCGGCGACCTGGGGTTCCTCGACGACCGGGGGCGGCTCCACCTGCGCGGAAGGGTACGCGACGAGATCAACAAGGGCGGATCGAAGGTCTACCCGGCGGACGTGGAGTCCGTCGCGGAGCGGTTCCCGGGGGTCTCGGACCTCTGCTGCTTCGCGGTGGACGACCCGGCCTACGGCCAGAACGTGGCGCTGGCGCTGGTGCTGAGCGACCCGGGGGCGGACAGGCTGCGCGCGTTCCACACCCTGCTCCGGCGGCACCTCGCGGACTACCAGATGCCGGTCCGGCTCTACCTGGTGGAGGCCCTGCCCAGGACCTCGCGGGGAAAGATCAACCGGGACCGCGTCTCGGAGATCTGCGCGGGGCTTTCGCCGGTGGACCTCAAAAGCGTCCTGAGCGGCGACATCCCGTGACGGCCCCGGATTCCAACCGGGAGCGGCTCCTCGCGTTCCTCGAGGGGATACGCCGGCCCGAGAAGCCGATCTCGTCGATCCGGGACGATGACAACCTGGTGACCGCGGGGCTGATCGACTCGCTCGCGGTGCTGGAGATCGTCATGTTCCTCGAGACCGAATTCTCCGTCGATTTCTCGGCGACCGGAGTGGACCCGACCCGCCTGATGTCCATCCCTTCGATCCTCGACGTGATCGAGCGGTACGGCGGATGATCCGGCGATTGCTTTCCTGGCACGAGGACCCGGCCCTCGTCGACCGCGTCCGGACCCCCGCGGGCCGATTACTGCTCCTGCTATGCGTGGCGCCGTTCCTGCCGCCGGGCGAACGATGGGCGGTGCTCGCGGCGCTGGCCTTCCTGTTCGCGTTCCCGCAGCGGAGGGTGGAGATCCTGGCGCTGGGCGGGGTTTGGGTCCTGTACCGGTGGCTTCCCCCCTCGGAAAGCGGGGGCGCCCCGTGGGCGCTCGCCGGCATGGCGGCGGTCCTCGGGTTCCTCTATCTCGGGTTCGCCGCCGCCCGTCGTTTCCGCGAGGCGCCGGGCTTCTTCCGGAAATGGCCCATCGCCTGGACGCACCTTGCGTTCCTGTGCCTGCTGCTCGCGGCCGCCGCACCGGCGGCCCTCGGCGCTGCCGTGCCGGACCCGGTGCGCGCGGCGACGGATGCGTTCCGGGCGCTCATCCTGTTCCTGCTTTGGCGGGTAAGCTACATGATCCTCTCCGGGAAGCGGGGCAGCGCCGCCGGAACGCGTTTCCGGGACCACGTGTGCTACTGCCTGCCCGTCTGGGGCGGGACGTTCACGCCGTACGGCAAGGGGCACGATTACCTCGCGGGGCAGAGGAAGGACGACGGCCGCGATCTCGCCCAGACCCGGCTGTCCGGTCTCAAGCTCCTGATGCTCGCGTGGGTCTGGACCAAGGCGCTGTACTTCTTCAACGCCGTGACCGTCGGCAGCCGGGCCCCGTACATCGGGACGCTTCCGGACGGATGGTCGCTGGGGCTTCCCGGGCTGACCACGGCCATCGGGACCGGCCCCGCCCCGTACGGGGCGGGAGGCTGCTGGATCGTCCTTCTCGCGGAGTTCGTCCGGGCCACGCTCCGGATGGCGATCCAGGGGCACGTCATCATCGGGATCCTCCGGCTGGCCGGCTTCCGCGTCTTCCGGAACACCTACAAGCCGCTTCTTTCCAGGACGATCGTGGAGTTCTGGAACCGGTACTACTACTACTTCAAGGAGCTGCTCGTCGAGTTCTTCTTCTATCCCGTCTTCATGGCGGCCGGCAAGAGGACGCGGCAGGTTCGGATCGTCCTGGCCGTCCTGGCGGCCGCAACGTTCGGCAACCTCTATTTCCACCTCGTCCGGGACCACGCGGAATATTTCCTGCACGGCCCGTGGACCATGGTCGACCGGGTCGCCGGGCGCGCCGTCTATTGCGCGGCGCTGGGGATCGGGATCGTCGTGTCGATGCTGCGGGAGCAGCGCCGGCGGGGCGCATCGGCCCCGGAAGGCAACCGCCGTGCGGCGGACCTGCGAGCGATCGCGGGCGTCTGGCTCTTCTTCTCCCTGCTCCAGGTCTGGAGCGTCGGCCTGGAACGTCTCACCTTCGCGCAACGCTTCCGGTTCTTCCTCGGGCTTCTCGGCCTGTAGCCCCGGTCACCACCCGACGGCGCATCCGTCCTTCCTCGGATCCGACCCCGCGCGGTAGAAGCCGCCGGCGACCGTCCCGCCCGCGCCGGCATCCCTCTCGAGCAGGATCCCCTGGAAGCCGCCCCCCGCGCCCCTGGACCGCACGGTCCGATGCCCCCACGCTGTCATGTCCGCGTGGACCATGTCGTACAGTTGCTGATCCAGCGTCACCTGGTCGGTTCCCTGGTCGTGGTCGAACCGGGCGGCGTCGGCCGTGGCCTGCACGTTGTAGCCCAGGTCGACCAGGTTGACGACGTGCTGCGCGTGCGCCTGCGGCTGCGCCCAGCCTCCCATGTTCCCGAACGCCATCTGCGGCTTGCCGTCCTTCATGATGAACCCGGCGATGATCGTGATGGAGGGTCGTTTGCCCCCCGCGATGGCGTTGGGATGGGCGGGGTCGAACGTGAACATCGACCCCCGGCTGCCGAGCTGGAAACCGTAGCCGGGGATCGTGACCCCGGAACCCCAGGGTGAGAAGACGCTGGAAACCATCGAGACCATGTTCCCCCACCGGTCGGCGGTCGCGAGGTAGACCGTCCCGCCTCCCGGGTTCCCCTTCGAGTCCGGGGGTCTCGCCGCGATCGGCTCCTCGGTGTCGATCCGGTCGCACAGGCCGGCCGCGTACTCCTTGTCGAGGAACTTCCCCTTCAGCAGCCCCGGCAGCTCCCTGAAGAAATCCGGGTCCGCGTTGTACCGCAGGAGGTCCGAGTAGGCCAGTTTCTTCGCCTCGACCGCGATGTGCATGTACCGGGAGGGGATCTCGCGACGCAAGGCGGCCAGGTCGAACGGCTTGGCCTCGGCGCACCGCTCGAGGATGTTCAGCATCTCCAGGGCGGCCCATCCCTGGCTCGGGGGCGGCGTCTCGTAGATATCGTACCCATGGTAGCTGGTCGAGACGGGCGGCTCCCATCGCGATTCGAAGTTTTTCAGGTCGTCCAGGGTCCACAGGCCGGGCGCAAGGGAATCCGCCTTCGCCACGATCGCCCGGGCGATCTCCCCCCGGTAGAAGGCGTCGACGCCCTTTTCCTGGAGAACAGAGAATGCGCGGCCAAGGTCCGGGTTCCGGAAGACGCCGTACAGTCCCGGCGCGTTTCCTCCGGCGCAGTAGAGGGCGGCCGTGTCGTTGTCCCGCGGCGCTTCGAGGCCGCAGAGGGCGCCCCTGTTGTCCCGAAAAGAGGCCGCGAGCACTTCATGGATTGGGAATCCCTCGAAGGCGTATCGTCGGGCCGGCTCGAGAACCTCCCCGAAGGTCATCGTGCCGAACCGCTTGAGGAGCTTGTCCCATCCGTCCACCGTGCCGGGAACCATCGCGGCGAAGATGCCCTTGGCCGGAGGGCCGCCCCACGGCGGACCGGAGAGGTCGAAGCCGTTCGCGGCGAAGGTCTCCCGGGTGTATCGCTTCGGGGAAGGCCCGTTCGCGGAGATCTGGTGCAGCTTGCCGGACTTCGCGTCCCATACGATGGCGAACATCTCCCCGCCGAGGCCGGTGCTGTTCGGCTCGACGAGGGCCAGCATCGCCGCCGCGGCGATCGCCGCGTCCACCGCGTTCCCGCCGTCCTGCAGGATCTTCAGCCCCGCCTGCGAGGCCAGCGGCTGGCTGGCGGCGACGACGCCGTTGCGCGCAAGGACCTCCGAACGCGTCTGGTCGGCCCATCCGGTGGGGCGGGTTCCCCGCACCGCCGGGATGCCGCTGCCCGGGTTCGGGTTGCCGGGGCTCGGCCTGCCGAACACGTTCGGGGATGCGTCCGCGGCGAGCGTCCGTCCGGGCAGAAGCCCGGCCGCGAGGATCAGGAAGACGCCGACGACGAGCCCGGAAGGGCGCCCTTTCCGGTTGCGCATGTCGCCTCCTGCGGGGGAGGAATGGGGGAGTTGCCGGCGGATTCCCCGGCAAGATCATACAATGAGCGCCGGGCCGCGCGGGTTTAAAAAAAGAAAAAGGGGATCGCGGAAGGTCGCGATCCCCTTTGCTTTCCATGGTGGGCGCTACTGGACTTGAACCAGTGACTTCCACCGTGTGAAGGTGGCACTCTACCGCTGAGTTAAGCGCCCCGGAATTTTCCTATTCTACCTTTACCCCGGATTCAATCAACGGTTTTTTTCTTCGTAGGAGATCCGGTAGATCATTCCGGCCCGGTCGTCGGAGACAAGGAGCGATCCGTCCGTGAAAACCTGCACGTCTACGGGGCGGCCCCATGCCTTGAACAGGTCGCGGCCCCAGACCCGGTCCCACGGGCGTCCCTTCTTCAGCCAGCCTTCGGCGAACACTTCGTAGCCCGCGGCGCGGTTCCCGTCAAGGCGGACGAAGGAAACCCGGTACCCGATCGGCTCCGTGCGGTTCCAGGAGCCGTGCTCCGCGATGAATATCCCCCCGCGGTAGCCGGGGGGGAACATCGTTCCCGTGTAGAACCGCATGCCGAGGGCCGCCACGTGGGCGGGAAGCTCCCATTCGGGCGCCGTGAAACCGTGCGCCTTCCCCTTGCCGCCGAACTCCGGGTCGGGGGTGCTCCTCCCGTGTACGTAGGGGAACCCGAAATGGAGCCCTTTCCCCCGCGCCCGGTTCAGCTCGTCCGGGGGGATGTCGTCCCCCATCATGTCGCGCCCGTTGTCGGTGAACCAGAGCTCGCCGGTTGCCGGGTGCCAGTCGAAGCCGACCGTGTTCCGCACGCCGGACGCGTACACCTCGAGCCCTTTCCCGTCCGGCCGCATCCTGGAGATCGCGGCGTAGCGGGGGTCGGCGCGCTCGCAGACGTTGCAGGGGGCGCCCACCGGCACGTAGAGCATCCCGTCGGGGCCGAAGGCGATGAACTTCCACCCGTGGTGCGTGTCCTTCGGGAAGCCGTCGTTGACCACGGTCGGAGCGGGGGGCGAGGACACGCGCGACTCGATCCCGTCGAACCGCAGGACCCGGGCGATCTCGGCGACGTAGAGCGCCCCGCCACGGAACGCGACGCCGTTGGGCTGGGTAAGGTCCCGGGCGACGGTGACGACCTCGTGGGGCCCCTCCGCCGTCTTCCCCGGGAGGACGGCGTACACGTTCCCTTTCCGCGTTCCGACGAAGAGGGTTCCGCGCTCCCCCAGCGTCATCGACCGGGCGCCGGGCACCGCCGCGTACGCGGCGATCCGGAACCCCGGGGGGAGGCGAATATCGGCCAGGGACGCATCCGGCGCGCCCTTCGCAGCGGCCGGCGACAACAGGAGGAATGCGCAGAGCGCGACGGCGAGGCGGTAGGCCGAATGCATCGGTCTCATGGCTGCTCCGGCGGCCCCGGCTGCCCGGCCGGAAGGGAATACCGGCAGCCGCAATACCGCTGGCGATAGATCCCGAGTTCCCGGGAGATCCGGACGCTTTGCAGGTAGCCGTCCTTTTTTTTCATGTCCGCCGCGACGAAGCGGACGCCGGTTTCCTTTTCCACTTCCATCCCCACCCGGTTGACCATCTCCGCATCCTTTTTCGGGCTGACGGTCAGGACCGTGCCGAAAGCCTGCAAGCCGAGCTCCGCCGCCTTCCTCGCCGTCTCCCGGAGGCGGAACCGGACGCACGCTTCGCAGCGCCGGCCGCGCTCGGGTTCCTTCTCGAGCCCCCGGACTTCCTTTTCCCATCCGGCTTCGCCGCCCTCTCCGAGGATCAGCGGGAAGGGCGCCTTTTCCCGGAGGTCGAGGGTGGCCTGCACCCGTTTCCGGTGTTCCTCCGCCGGGTGTATGTTAGGGTTATAGAAGAAGCCGGTGACGTCGAACAGCTCCCCCATGGCCCGCACGCCGTAACACGCGTCCGGGGCGCAGCAGATGTGGAGGAGCACCTTCTCCCCTCGGGGGATGTCGGACAGAAGCTTCAAGGCAAAGGGACCGGAACCTCGTCGTTGATGATCTTATTTTAACAGCCGGAACGGGCTTTTACCTGTGAAGAAAAAAAGGGACGCTTCAAGTTGACCCCGTTGATCCTGTTCGTCGCCACGTTCCTGACCACGCTCGTGGCGGGCGCCTTCCTGGCGGGGGGCAACCCGCTCGCCAGGCCTTCCGACCTGCTCCTTGGCCTGATGTTCAACCTTCCGCTTCTCGCGATCCTCGGGATCCACGAGATGGGGCACTACACGGCCGCCCGACGGCACCGGGTGGTGACGACCCCGCCGTTCTTCATCCCGTTCCTGCCGATCCCGCCGCTCCCCGGGACCATGGGCGCGGTGATCAAGCTGAAGTCTCCCTTCCCCGACCGCAACGCGCTGATGGACATCGGGTTCGCCGGGCCGCTGGCCGGCGCGGTCGTCGCCATCCCCGTCCTGGTGGCGGGGCTCGCCCTTTCGGAAATCCGGCGCACGACCGGCGTGGTCGGGTCGGAGCTGGGGGAGTCGCTCCTGTTCAAGCTCCTGTCGCGAATCGTTCTCGGGGAGGTACCGCAGGGGCACGACGTGTTCCTTCACCCCATGGGATACGCGGGGTGGCTTGGGTTGTACATCACGATGCTGAACCTGATCCCCGCCGGGCAGCTCGACGGCGGGCACATCGCCTACGCCCTGTTCGGGGACCGGTACGGCTCCGTCGCCCGCCTCGTGCCGTTCGGGCTCCTGCTGATGGGGCTCATGGGGAACGGGTGGTTCGTCTGGGCCGCGCTCCTGTTCTTCATCGGCACCGGACACCCCAGGCCGGTGAGCGAGGAGGTGCCGCTTTCCCCCGCGCGGCGGGCGGCCGGCGCGGTCGCCGCGCTCCTGTTCGTCCTCTGCTTCGTCCCGGACCCGTTCCCCATGGGGAGATAGGGCGATCCGCGACCTCCTCGCACTCCGACCGCACCTGGCCCGCCATCGGCGGGCGTACGCGCTGTGCCTGGCGGGGCTCGCGCTCTCCTCGGTCTTCGGCCTGTTCATCCCCTGGATGATCCGCGACGCCGTCGACGCCGTCTCCGCCGCGGGCGGCGGGGCCGGGAGGGCGGCGGAACGGCTGCAGCGCGCCGTGGGGCTGATGGCGCTGCTGGCGGTCCTGCACGCGTTCTTCCGGTACCTTTCCCGGCGCTCGCTGCTCGTCGCCGCCCGCGAGGTGGAGAAGGAGGTCCGGCGCCGCCTGTTCTCCCACGTGATCCGGCTGCCGCTCCCGTTTTTCCACGGGACCCCGACCGGGGACGTGATGTCCCGTCTGACGAACGACCTCTCCGCCGTCTGGCTGCTGCTGGGGCCCGGCGTGCTCATGCTGGCCGGGACGTGCATCACCTGGCTGATCGCGATCGCCTTCATGCTGGAAATCAGCCCGCCCCTGACGGGGTTGTCGCTCCTGATCGCGCCGCTGGTGGTGGCCGTTTCGAGGGAATACGGCCGCGCCTTCCACCGGCAGCACCGGCGGATCCAGGAATCGCTCGCGGCCATGAACGGGACGCTGCAGGAAAACGTGACGGGGATACGCCTCGTGAAGGCGTTCACCCTCGAGGGGCGCGAGGAGGAACGGTTCGGCGCGAACTGCAGGGATTACTACCGCCGAAGCATCGCCGTGGCCCGGACCTCCGCGAAGTTCCACGGGGCGATCGGGTTCCTCGCCGGGGCGGGCGTCGCTCTCGTTCTGTACTTCGGAGGGCGGGCCGTGATCCGGGGCGCGCTGACCCTGGGCGGATTCGTCGCCTTCAACGCCTACCTCGCCATGCTCGCCTTCCCCACGATGGCGATGGGATGGGTGATCAACCTTTTCCAGCGGGGGAACGCGGCGATGGGGCGGATCAACGAGTACCTCCGCCTGCCCGCGGAGCTCCCCGAAGACGCCTCGGGGCCGATCGACGGGACGCCTCCTCCTCCCGGCGCGGCTTCGCCGCCGACGCGCCCGATACTGGAAGTGAAGGGGCTGGCCTTTTCGCACGAAGGCGGCGGGAAGGTGCTCCGGGACGTCTCCTTCGCGCTGGCCAAAGGGGAGGTGGCGGGGCTGGTAGGCCCCACGGGAGGCGGTAAGAGCACGCTCCTCTCCCTGCTGGCGGGCCTCTATGCGGCGCCCCCCGGTACGATCTTCTGGGAGGGCAGGGACGCGGCGGAGATCCCCCTTGCGGACCGCCGCGGGCGGGTCGCGCTGGTCTCCCAGGACCCGTTCCTCTTCTCCGACACGATCCTGGAGAACATCTGTCTCGGAAAGGACGCGGCGGATCCCGACGCCGCGCGGGAGGCCGCGCGGGAGGCCGCGCGCGCCGCGCGGCTGCTCGACGAGATCGAGGAGATGCCGCGGGGAATCGAGACGGTCGTCGGCGAGCGGGGGATCTCCCTGTCGGGCGGGCAGAAGCAGCGGGCGACCATCGCGCGGGCGCTTTGCGGGCGGAGGCCGGTCCTGTTGCTGGACGACGCGCTTTCCGCGGTCGACTCGGAGACGGAGCGCGGGATCTTCGAGGGGATCCTGAAGGAGAGAGGGGAGGCGACGGTGCTGTTCAGCACGCACCGGATGGCGTCGCTGCCCCGGTGCGACCGGATCCTCGTGCTCGACGAGGGGCGCATCGTCGAGGAAGGCACGCACGACCGGCTGCTTTCGCTGCGCGGCAGGTACTTCGACCTGTATTCCCGCCAGATGCTCGCGCGCGAGCTGGAGGAGGCGACGTGACCGCCCCGTCGGACGGGTTCTTCCTTGAGGACCGGGCGGAAACGCAAGGGGTGGACTGGCGCCTCCTGCGGAGGCTGCTCCGGTACGTCGCCCCGCACCGGGGCCTCCTGGCCGGCGCGCTGGCGGCGCTGGCCCTGGGGACCGCCTGCCAGCTCGCGGGTCCCTACATCATCAAGATCGTCATCGACCGGCACGTGACGCCCGGGATCCTTCCCGGCATGGCGGGCTGGGTCCTCCTCTACCTCGCCGCGCTCGCCGGCGCGATGGGGTTCCTCTTCCTGCAGATGTACGCGGTGTCCGTCCTGGGACAGCGGGTGATCCTCGCGATCCGCGCGGAGATGTTCTCCCGCGTGCAGCGGCTGCCGGTGGCCTGGTTCGACCGGACGCCGACCGGGCGCCTGATGACCCGGCTGACGTCGGACGTCGAGGCGCTCCAGGAACTCCTCTCCTCCGGGCTGGTCTCGACGATCGGGGACGCCGCGGTCCTCGCGGGGACGGCGGCGATCCTCCTCTGGATGGACGCCCGTCTCGCCCTGGTCGTCTTCTCGGTCCTGCCGCTCCTGGCGGTTTTCGTCGAGCTGCTCAAAAAACGGATCCGGGAGGCGAATCGCGAGGCGCGGCGCAAGCTGGCGAGGCTGAACGCCTTCCTGCAGGAGCACGTAACCGGTGCGGCCGTGGTGAAGGCGTTCGGGCAGGAAGGGAAGTCGGACCGGCGATTCGACGCGCTGAACGCGGACTACCTGGCGGAGAACGTGCGGCTGACGAACTATTTCTCGCTCTATTTCCCGGGCGTGGAGATGCTCGCCTCCTTCGCCGTCGCCCTCCTCCTTTGGCGGGGCGGCGGGGGGCTGATCTCCGGGGCGATCACCTTCGGGACGCTGGTGGCCTTCCTCGAATACGCCCAGAAGTTCTACAACCCGATCAAGGACATGAGCGACAAGTACAACATCCTCCAGTCCGCGCTGGCGTCTTCCGAAAGGATCTTCAAGGTGCTGGACACGGGCGTATCTCCCGAGTACGAGGAGCCGGCGCGCGGGCGCCCGGCGGGAGCGGGACCGGCGACGGAGGCGGAAGGCGCCGTCCCCGCCATCGAATTCCGCGACGTCTGGTTCTCCTATCCGCGGATCGACGGGGAGGCGCCCGGCCCCGGCGCGGAAAGGCCGCCGGCTCTCCGTGGAGTGTCCTTCGCCCTGGCGGAGGGGCAAACGGGCGCGATCGTGGGGGCGACGGGATCGGGGAAGACCACGGTGCTATCCCTGCTGTGTCGGTTCTATGAGCCGCAGCGGGGGGAAATCCTCCTATTCGGCAGGGACGTCCGGGACATCCCCCGGAGCGAGCTGCGCGGCATGATCTCCCTCGTTCTGCAGGAGCCGTTTCTCTTCTCCGGTTCGGTCCTGGAGAACGTCGCCTCGGGGGGGGCCAACGTCGAGGCCGCCCTTTCGGCGGCGGGCGTGGACCGGTTCGCGCTGGGGTTGGAGGCCGGCCTCTCGACCGAGGTGGGGGAGCGGGGTGGCCGTCTCTCCATGGGGCAGCGCCAGATGGTTTCCGTCGCGCGGGCGCTGGCGCGCGACCCGAAGGTCCTCCTGCTCGACGAGGCGACTTCCAGCGTCGACCCCGTGACGGAGCACGGGATCCGGGAGGCGCTTCCCCGGGTGCTTGCGGGGCGCACCTCCCTCGTCGTGGCGCACCGGCTGTCGACGGTCCTGTCCGCGGACCGTATCATCGTCATGCACAAGGGGAAGGTGCGCGAATCGGGGACCCACGAGGAGCTCCTGGCCGCCGGCGGCATCTACCGGAGGCTGCACGCCCTTCAGTTCGAATATTGATCTGGCTGTTCCTGCCGAGATTCTGTTATATTTAAAGTTTCCATCAATTTCGCTCCGGAGGTCCCGGCGTGACGCAAGGCCCGGTGGTAGAGACGAATCTTGCCGGTTTGAAACCGATAGGCCGCGGAAAAGTCAGGGATATCTACGAAGTGGACGGGAAGCTGCTCCTGGTGGCGTCCGACCGGATTTCCGCCTTCGACGTGGTGCTCCCGGACGGGATCCCCGGGAAGGGGAAGGTGCTCACCCAGCTCTCCGCGTTCTGGTTCGGCATGCTCGAGGGGATCGTGCCCAACCACATGATCTCGATCGACGTGGATGCGTTCCCGCAGGCGGCGAGGACGCACGCGGAGACGCTTCGCGGACGTTCCATGCTTTGCCGGAAGGCGCAGGCGCTCCCGGTCGAGTGCGTCGTCCGGGGCTACCTGTCCGGCTCCGGGTGGGCGGAATACCGCCAGAGCGGCGAGGTCTGCGGCATCCCGCTGCCGAAGGGGCTGAAAGAATCGGACCGGCTTCCGGAGCCCGTGTTCACCCCCGCGACCAAGGAGGAGAAGGGGAAGCACGACGAGAACATCTCCTTCGAGCGGATGGCGGGGATCGTGGGGCGCGAGACGGCCGGGAAGGTCCGCGACATCGCCGTCGCTCTTTACGACAAGGCCGCCGCCTACGCTCTTTCGAAGGGGATCATCATCGCCGACACGAAGTTCGAGCTCGGGACGGTCGACGGGAACCTGATCCTGATCGACGAGGCGCTCACCCCCGACTCCTCCCGGTTCTGGCCCGCCGAAGACTACCGGCCCGGCGGCCCGCAGAAGAGCTTCGACAAGCAGTTCGTCCGCGACTACCTGCTGACCCTGCCGTGGAACAAGACGGCCCCGGGGCCGCGCCTCCCCGCGGACGTGGTGGAGAAGACCGCGCTCAAGTACCGCGAGGCGCTTACGATCCTCACGGGCAAGGACATCGAATAAGTCGGGGGACTTGAATGGGCTGCTTCAAGAAGATATTCATCGCGAACCGCGGGGAGATCGCCTGCCGGGCCATCCGGCCGGCCCGCGAGCTCAAGATTCCCGTCGTGGTGGGGTACTCCGACTGCGACGCCCTGTCGCTCCACGTGAAGCTCTCCGACGAGGCGGTGCGACTCGGCCCCTCCCCGGCCAGCATGAGCTATCTCGACATCGACGCGATCCTGCGCGCGGCGAAGGACTCCGGGTGCGACGCGATCTTCCCCGGGTACGGTTTCCTCGCCGAGAACCCCGATTTCGCGGAGGCGGTGAAGCGGGAGAAGATGACCTTCATCGGCCCGTCCGCGCGGGTCATGCGGATCATGGGCGACAAGATCCAGGCCCGCAAGGCGCTTTCCGCCTCCGGCGTCCCGGTGACCCCGGCCATCGAGGACGTCGACGACCCGAAGGAAGTGGTCAAGTTCGGCAACCGCGTCGGATGGCCGATCCTCGTCAAGGCGGCTGGCGGCGGCGGCGGGAAGGGGATGCAGAAGGTTTCCTCGCCGGCCGAGGTCGAGGAGTGCCTCGCCACGGCGCGCTCCGTCGCGGAGAAGGCGTTCGGGAAGGGGACGATCTTCGTAGAGAAATACATCGAGCACGGCCGGCACATCGAGTTCCAGTTCCTCGCGGACCGGTACCGGAACGTCATCCACCTCGGCGAGCGCGAATGCTCCATCCAGCGGCGGCACCAGAAGCTGGTCGAGGAGGCGCCGAGCTCCCTGCTGACACCGGAGATCCGGGAAAAGATGGGGGCGGTGGTCGTGAAGGCGATGCGGGACATCGGCTACGTCACGGCGGGGACGATGGAGTTCCTCGTGGACCGGGAGGGCAGGTTCTTCGCCCTCGAGGTGAACACCCGGATCCAGGTGGAGCACACCGTCACCGAGTTCATCAGCGGATTCGACATCATCCGGAAGATGTTCAAGCTGGCGGCCGGCGAGCGCCTGACGATGCGCCAGAAGGACGTGCTGCTGCGCGGCCACTCGATCCAGTGCCGCGTCAACGCGGAGGATCCCAGGAACAACTTCACCCCGTCCTTCGGGAAGATCACCTTCCTGCGGCAGGTCAGCGGCCCCTTCGTCCGGAACGAGTCGGGGATCTATCAGGGATGGGAGGTCCCTCCGTACTACGACTCTTTGCTCTCCAAGATCTGCTCGGTGGGGAAGGACCGGGAGACGGCGATCCAGCGGATGCAGCGCGCCCTTCGGGAGTTCGACATATGGGGCGTCCGGACGACGATTCCCCTGCTGAAGCGGATCATGGACCACCCCGACTTCATCGCGGGCAGGATCCACACGGGCTTCATCGAGGAGAACATCGCCAGGCTTACCGACTACGCGGAGTCGGCGGAGGAGATCTACAAGGTGGCGCGCTTCGTCGCCGAGGTCTCCGGGCTCGGCCGCAACGTCTACAGCGAATAGGGCGGGGAGGAAGGCGGCATGTCGGCCAGTCCGAAGAAAAGGGATTACCGGAAGGTCCTGAAGAACCTCCGGGAGAGCAAGGCCATCTGGCTCGTCGGCACGGGGCCGAGGGACACGGGCCAGAGCGACTTCAAGAACCGCTTCACGATCCACGACCTCGAGCGGCTGCTGCCGGTCTACGACGCTTCCGGGTACTTCGCCGTCGATTCGCACGGCGGCGCGCGCCTGCATCAGGACATGATGAACAACATGATCGACCCGTTCGAGGAGGCGCGCCTGTTCCAGGAACGGATGCCGCACGTCCTCACACAGACGCTCGTCCGCGGGACGAACCTGTGGGGGTACCGGATGTACCCCCGCAACGTCGTCCGGATGGCGGTGGAGTCGTTCTTCCCCACGATCGACGTGTGGCGCTGCTTCGACTTCCTGAACTACGTGCCGAACATGGCGCCGGTCGCGGAGGAGGTCCTCCGCGCGGGGAAGATCTTCTCTCCCGCCATCTCCTACACGGAGTCCGTCGACCACACGGACGCCTACTACCTGAAGGTGCTGAAGGAGATCGTCGCCCTGTGCGGAGGCACGAGGGACATCGTCCTGGTGATCAAGGACATGGCCGGCGTGGGCAGCCCGGCCCGGATCCGGCGCCTTGTGGACGCCTTCCTGCAGAAGCACCCCCAGCTCCTCCTCCTGTACCACCGCCACTCGACCGACGGCCTGGTGATGCCGGCCATGGCGGCCGCCGCGGAGGCGGGGGCGCGACTCTTCGACGTGACCGACGACGCCTTCTCGAGGTTCTACGGGCACCCGCCGGTCCGCCCGCTGGTGCGGTACCTCCGGGAGCTCGGCCACGAGGTGCACTTCGACATGAAGCGCGCGGACGAGGCGTCCGAGACGATCCGCGGCTTCATCCGGAACTATGAGCGGTTCGAGTCGCAGTTCAAGGGGTTCTCCCACGATGTGACGGGGCACCGGATGCCGGGAGGCGCCTTCCCGTCCTCCTTCGAGCAGGCGGCCAAGGGCGGGTTCCTCGACCTCATGCCGCACATCCTCAAAGGGATGTCGTACGGCAACCGGATCATCAAGTACTTCGACGTCACGCCGGGGTCGCAGATCACCTGGACGACCTGGGCCGGCATCCTGCAGCGGTTCCATAAGGAAGGGGGGGAGCCGGGCGTCAAGCGGCTGTTCGGCGTGCTCGACCGCTTCTTCGAGGCCGGGGAGCGCTTCGAGGAGCTGAACCCGGCCGACCAGCACGTCCTCCTCCGGCTCTACTCGGGGGCGACGGACGACCTTAAGAACCTGCTCCTCGGGCACTACGGACCCCTGCCGTTCGGATGGCCGGCCGACTGGGTCTACCAGAGCGTCTTCGGGGACGGCTGGGCCGAAAAGGTCAAGGCGGAGCGGATTCCCTCGCTGCCGGCGTCCCGCCTGCCGGACGAGGAGCTGGAGAAGGCCAAATCCGCGCTGGAGGCGGAGCTGGGTCGTTCCGCCACGCAGGAGGAGTTCGTCCTGTACCTCATGCACCCGAAGGCCGCGGTCACCTTCTTCCGGTTCCGCGAGCGGTACGGCGACACCACGGTCCTTCCCACGGACGTCTGGTTCGACGGCCTGAAGAAGCCGGGGGACCAGGTGCGGATCACGCTCGACGGGAAGCCCCACGTGATCTGCCTCGTCTCCATCGGGGAGGGCGTGGGAGGGGTAAAGGACGTGGTGCTGTCCGTGGACAACACCATGCACGTCTTCCAGGTGGAGTTGCCGGAATCCGCGGTGGAGCGCAAGAAGGTCCGGAAGGCCACCCCCGGCAACAAGGGGGAGATCGGCGCGACCGTCAACGGCACGGTATGGCGCATCGGGACGAAGGGACGCGCGTTGAAGGAAGGGGACCGCGTCCGGAAGGGCGAGGAGGTCCTCAACATCGAGGTGATGAAGACCGAGAACGCCGTGAAATCGCCCGTCGCGGGGGTCATCCGCGAGATCTGCGTGGAGGTCAACGACCGCGTCGAGGAAGGGCAGCTTCTCGTGGCGGTCGATCCGGGAGGCGAGTGATCCCCGGAGACGTCGGGATGGACGGAACGGACCGGTTCTTCGAGGGGCTGAAGGAAGCCCTGGTTCCCCTGGACGCGGTCGGCCCCGCGCCGCAGGAGGGCCTGCGGCCCGCGGGGGTCCTCGTCCCGCTGCGCGTGGTCGACGGGGAGATCCGAGTCGTGCTGGCCCGGCGGACGGAACGGGTGCCGCATCACAAGGGGCAGGTCTGCTTTCCGGGCGGCAGCCGCGACCCGGGCGACCGGGACCTCCTGGCCACCGCGTTGAGGGAATCGCAGGAGGAGCTCGGGATCCTTCCCTCGGACGTCCTGCTGCTCGGCGCGATGGATCCGGTTCCCACCGTCACCGGCTTCTTCATCCAGCCCTTCGTGGGGAGGATCCCGGCGGACTCCGGGTTCCGGCGCGACGATTTCGAGATCGCGGAAGTCTTCGACGTGCCGCTTTCGGCGTTCACCGACATGTCGCGCTACCGCGCCGCGGAGACGACCTTCCTCGGGAAGCCCTACCGCGTCTATTTCCTCGATTACGGCCGCCACGCGATCTGGGGGGCGACGGCGCGCATCCTCCGCGACCTGGCCGGGATCGCGACGCGCCTGTTGCAATTTCATCCGTGTTCGGGTATTTTGCTTTGATCGACAGCGTGGGGCTGTAGCTCAGCTGGGAGAGCGCCTGAATGGCATTCAGGAGGCCGACGGTTCGATCCCGTTCAGCTCCACCAGAATTTTAAAGCCCCTTCCGGATCCCGCCGGAAGGGGCTTTTTCTTCCCCGCTTACGGCGGTCCGCCTGATCCCGCACGCTCCCCGGGCGGGTTTCCCGCATGCGTCGAGGAAAATCGCCCCCTGGAGAATCCCGGGCGCAGGGAAACGATTCCTACCTGAAGTTCACGGCAGGTCGGTCAAGCGAGGAGGCGGCGGATGGAACTATTGGGGCTCCCTTTCCTTCTGGCCCTGGGAGGGGCGGCGGCGGGGCTGGTCGGCTCTTTGACGGGTCTCGGCGGCGGCATCATCGTCGTGCCCTTTCTCGCCCTGGGCCTTGGCGTGGACCTGCGGTACGCCATCGGGGCGTCGCTCGTCACGGTCATCGCCACCTCTTCGGGCGCGGCGGCGGAATACCTCAAGAAAGGGTTCGCGAACTTCCGGGTCGGGATGTTCATGGAGATCGCGACGACCGCCGGAGCCGTGGCGGGGGCATACCTGGCGGTCGTCGTGCCCACGTCGGCGATCGCCGTGCTGTTCGGGGTCGTCCTGCTGTATTCGGCCTACATGACGAACCGGCCGCGGGCGGAGAGGCCGGGCCCCGCGTCCCCCGATCCCCTGGCGGAGCGGCTGCGGATGGATTCTTCCTTCCCGGAGAAGGAGGGCCCGAAGCCCTACCGCGTGCGGAACGTGGCGGGAGGGTTCTTCCTGATGTCCGCCGCCGGGGCTCTCTCGGGGCTCCTCGGCATCGGCTCGGGAGCGTTCAAGGTCCTCGCGATGGACCAGGTCATGCGCCTTCCGTTCAAGGTGGCGACGGCCACGAGCACCTTCATGATCGGGGTGACCGCGGCGGCCAGCGCCGGGATCTACCTGGGCCGCGGATACATCGACCCCGTCCTGGCCATGCCGGTCATGCTCGGCGTCCTGGCGGGGTCCACGCTGGGGTCGAAGGTGCTCCCGCGAATCGGGACGAAGGCGCTCCGAAGGGCTTTCAGCCTGGTCATCCTGGCGATCGGCGCGCGGCTCATCTTCGACGGCTTGACGGGAAGGATATAGGAGGGCGGGCGATGGGGGAATGGAGCGACGACCGGCTCCGCCGGGCCATGGGCGCCCTCCTGCGCTGGGGGGTCGCTATCGCGGCCGTCACGGCGTTCGCGGGGGGGATCCTGTATCTCCAGGGTTGCGCCGGCGACATGCCGGATTATCGCGTGTTCCGGGGAACGCCCCCGGCCTTGCGGGGAGTGGCCGGGATCTTCCGGGAGGCGGCATCCCTGAATCCCTTCGGGGTGATCCAGCTCGGGATCCTGCTGCTCATCGCGACCCCGGTGGCGCGCATGGCGTTCTCGCTGGCCGCCTTCGTCGCCAAGAGGGACCTCGCCTACGTCGCCTCCGTCCTGATCGTCCTGTCGATCGTCCTCTCCGGCCTGTTGAGGGAGAGGCCGGGGGCCGTCGTCCCCCCGGAGAGCTTCCGGCCGATGTGCAAGCCGTCCGGCGCGTCGAACCGCCCCCCCGTCCCGGCGCCGTCTCCTGCGGCCGACGGCCGTTGAGGGGAGGGGCGGCACCGGAGATCAGGCGTCGAGCGTCTCCCGGACCCGGAGCGAGAGGGTTTCCGCGGTGAACGGCTTCTGGAGGAAGGCGACCCCGTTTCCGGGATCGTCGATGGCGCCCTTGGAGGTGCATCCCGACATGTAGAGGGTCTTCGTGCCGGGCCGCTTTTCCCGCAGCCGCTTCGCGAGCTCCAGGCCGTCCATCTTCGGCATCATCACGTCGGTCAGCAGCAGGTCGATCTGTCCCTGCCGCGCTTCCGAGAGGAGCAGCGCCTCCTTCCCGTTGCGGGCCTCGATCACGTCATAGCCGCAGCCGCGCAGGATTTCACCGGCCGGGAGCCGGACGACTTCCTCGTCGTCCACGAGCAGGACCGTCCCGGTCCCGGGCGTCAGGGATTCCGGAATACCCCCTTCGGCGGCGCGCCGCTCCCCGGAGGCCGGCTCGACCCGCGGAAAGCGGACGCAGATGCCGGCGCCGCCCCCGGCCGGGGGCTCGACGCGGATCTGCCCGCCGCACTCGCGGACGATATCCGAGGCCTTGTCCGGCCATGTCCCGTTTCCCGCGTCCATCCCTTCCCCATCCGCCTCCACGGCGAGGAGGACGTCCGGGCCCGCGTTCCCGGTCCGGATGACGATCCGGCCGCCGGAAGGCATGAGGGACCGCACGTGGGCGGTGAGGGCGGCGACAAGCTGCTCCACCCTGCCCCGGGTGCCGATCACCGGGCGGACGCCCCCGCCGAGCGCCAGGGAGAACGCCACGGCCTCGCCCGAGAGGCGGCGCAGCATCCGTTCCATTCCCGCGAGCACGCCGTTGAGGTCCAGCGGCCCGGGCCGGAACAGCCGGACGCCGCCGAGCGCCGGCCGGCGGCCGTCGTGCGGCGTGCGATCCCCAGGTTCACGCGAAGGGGCGGCTTCCCGCCGGACGCCGAGGTAGTTCACGATCCGGCCCGTCGCGTCGCGCACGGGGGATATGACCGCGTCCTCCTCGAACACCGTCCCGTCCTTCCTCCGGTCGACCAGCGTCCCCCTCCAGGTCTCGTCCCGCCCGGCGGCCTCCCACGGCTTCTGTCCGATGACGTCCTTCCTGTGGAATCCCGAGGCCCTCTCGAAAGCGGTGTTGACGTACAGGATGACGCCGCGGGCGTCGGTGAGGACGACGCTGTCGCCCGCCTGCTCCAGCGCGGCCAGCAGGCGCGTCCGCCATTCCTCCTCCTCCGCCCTGCCGGTTTCGTCCCAAAGGATCTCCATGACGCCGTAGATCGACCCGTCCCCGCCCCGAAGCGGGGCGGCGCAAGCGCGGACCACGACGGGGGAGCCGTCGGCCCGGCGGCGGTGGAGCCCCGGCTCGATGTAGGCCTCGCCGCGGAGCGCCCGGGCGAGCAGCCCCTCGAATTCGGCCTGTTTCTCCGCTTGTACGAACGGGAGCCGCTTTCCGGTCGCCTCGCCGGCGGTCCATCCGAAAAGCTTCTCCGCGGCGGGGTTCCAGGACGTGACCACGCCGTCGGGATCGTAGGACACGACCGCCAGAGGGGACGACGCGACCATCACGCCGAAATCCCGTTTGGATTCCGGCTTCGCCGCTTCGCTTCCCGGGCTCGTTGCCGCGTTTGTCGGCCTGCGAGGGTCCATACCGTATCCTTCTATCGGCAATTTGCGGGGAAAGTATCAAAGGAAACGACGATCTTGCGTCCGACGATCCGGGTTTGACTCGCACCCGCCGGTCGATTAGGATAACGTATTGTTTTATTTAAATTACAGGCAGATCCCTCGGGAGAACGACAGTGGACTTCAAGAAAATCACGATAGGGAAACTCGTGGACGAGATCGCGGCCGAAAACCCCGAAAACGACGCCCTGGTGTACGTGGACCGGGGGCTGCGGCTGAACTACCGGGAGTTCCGGGAGGAGTGCCGCGCTGTGGCGCGCGGGCTCATGTCGCTGGGGATCCGGAAGGGCGACCACATCGGGATCTGGGCGACGAACGTCCCGGAATGGGCGATCCTCCAGTTCGCCTCGGCGAGGATCGGGGCGGTCCTCATCACCATCAACACGCAGTACCGGCCGTTCGAGCTCGAATACATCCTGCGCCAGAGCGACACGAAACTGCTCATCCTCTCCGACGGGTTCAAGGACATCAGCTATCCCGGGACGCTGTTCGAGGCGTGCCCCGAGGTCCGGGAAGCGTCCGGTGGAAGGGTCCGCTCCGAGAAGTTCCCGCACCTGCGGAACGTGGTGCACATCGGCGAGAAGCGGTACTCGTGGATGATGAACTGGCAGGAGATGAAGGCGAAGGCGGAGGAAACCTCCGTGCGGGCGCTCGACGCCGAAGAGGCTTCCTGCGACCCAGAGGACGTCATCTGCATCATGTACACCTCCGGCACGACGGGGTTTCCCAAGGGCGCGATGCTTCGGCACCGGAACCTGGTCGCCAACGGGGCGAGCATCGGCGACTGCCAGGATCTTTCCCCCAAAGACAGGATGTGCATCCCCGTGCCGTTCTTCCACTGCTTCGGGTGCGTCCTCGGCACGATGGCCTGCGTGACCCACGGCTCGACGATGGTGCCGGTGGAGACCTTCTCCCCCGTGGCCGTTCTCGAGACGATCACCAGGGAGCGCTGCACCGCGGTCCACGGTGTACCCACGATGTTCATCGCCGAGCTGGAGGAGCTCGAGAAGAACCCCTCCAGGTACGACCTGTCGCACATGCGCACGGGGATCATGGCCGGCTCGCCCTGCCCGATCGAGGTGATGCGGGCGGTGATGGAGAAGATGAACGGGCGCGAGATCACGATCACCTACGGGCTCACGGAGGCGTCCCCGGGGATCACCATGACCCGCACGGACGACCCGATCGAGCTGCGCGTGACCACCGTCGGCCGGCCGATGCCCGATATCGAGGTCAAGATCGTCGATCCCGAGACCCGCAAGGAGCTCCCCACCGGGGCGCAGGGAGAGCTGGCGACCCGCGGCTACCACGTGATGAAGGGCTACTACAAGATGCCCGAGGCGACGGACAGCGTGATCGACCCGGACGGCTGGCTCTACACGGGAGACCTCGCGGTGCGGAACGAGCTCGGCTACTACAAGATCACCGGCCGGGCCAAGGACATGATCATCCGGGGAGGGGAGAACATCTATCCCAGGGAGGTCGAGGAATTCCTGTACACGCACCCGAAGGTGCTCGACGTCCAGGTCGTCGGCGTTCCCAGCGCCAAGTACGGGGAGGAGGTCACCGCCTGCATTCGCCTCCGTCCGGGGATGGAGTCGACGCAGGAGGAGATCGTCGACTACTGCAAGGGGAAGATCGCCCGGTACAAGATCCCGAGGTACGTCGTCTTCATCGACGCCTATCCTTCGACCGCCAGCGGCAAGATCCAGAAGTACAAGCTCCGGGAAGCGATGACGCAGAAGCTGGGTCTTTCCGCCCTCAAGTCGATCGAAACCGCCTGACGCCGCCTTAAGGAGGGTCCCCATGCGGGTTCGCCACTTCCACGTCCGGCCGAGCATCCCGAAGGAGCTCGCCCCTCTCCGGGAGATCGCGGGGAACCTCTGGTTCTCCTGGAACTGGGAGGCGGTGCAGCTCTTCATTCGCCTGAGCCCGCACCTCTGGGAGAGGTCGTACCAGAACCCCGTCCAGATGCTGGGGGCCGTTCCGCAGGCCGACCTGGTCGCCGCGGCCCGGGACGAGAGCTTCGTCGCCAACGTGGAGAGGGTCTACCGTTCCTTCCAGGAGTACCTGAAGAGCCCCTCCTGGTTCGCGGAATCCCACGGCGGGGAGGGCGCGCTCCAGGCCGCGTACTTCTCCTGCGAG
The DNA here is from genome assembly GCA_964612075.1 of uncultured bacterium. Taxonomy (GTDB): domain Bacteria; phylum Desulfobacterota; class Deferrimicrobia; order Deferrimicrobiales; family Deferrimicrobiaceae; genus UBA2219. The sequence goes on along the minus strand of CAZTFC010000013.1, from coordinate 16,407 downwards.
TTCGGGATCGACGAGGGGCTCCCGATCTATTCGGGCGGGCTCGGCGTCCTCTCCGGCGACCACCTGAAGTCCGCGTCCGACCTGGGGGTGCCGCTCGTCGGCGTGGGGCTCCTGTACCAGAAGGGGTACTTCCGGCAGATCCTGTCGCTCGACGGGTGGCAGAAGGAGCTCTATCCCGACAACGACTGGTACAACATGCCGGTCTCCATGGAGACCCGGCAGGACGGCTCGCCCGTGGAGATCGAGGTCAACATCGGCGGGGAGCCGGTGCGGGCCCGGGTGTGGCGCGTCGACGTCGGGCGCACGCCCCTCTACCTGCTCGACAGCAACGTGCGGGGGAACTCGGACCGCTCGCGCGAGATCACCTCCACCCTCTACGGCGGGGACCGGGAGATGCGGATCCGGCAGGAGATCCTGCTGGGCGTCGGCGGCGTACGTGCGCTGAAGGCGCTGGGGCGCGCTCCCACCGTCTTCCACATGAACGAGGGGCACTCCGCCTTCCTGATCTTCGAGCGGATCCGCGACCTGATGGCTTCCCAGCAGCTCTCGTTCGTCGAGGCGCGCGAGATGGTGTTCGCGACCAGCGTGTTCACCACGCATACCCCCGTCCCCGCGGGGAACGAGCAGTTCGATTCGGACCTGCTCCGGAAATACCTGGAGCCCGAGGCCCGGCACCTCGGGCTGGCGTGGGAGGAGCTGCTGGCCATGGGGCAGATCCATCCCCCCCGGGGAAGGGATTTCGGCATGACCGTCTTCGCCCTGCGGTCGGCGGCGTTCTCCAACGGCGTGGCGAAGCTGCACGGCCAGACCTCCCGGAGGATGTGGAAGGGGCTCTGGGCCGGGCTTCCCGAGGAGGAGGTGCCGATCCGCAGCATCACCAACGGGATCCACACCCGGTCGTGGATCAGCCACGAGGTGGCGGAGCTTTTCACCCGCTACATGGGGCCGCGGTTCCTCGAGAAGCCGGGGGACCCGTCGGTTTGGAAGCGCGTGGAGGCGATCCCGCCCGCCGAGCTCTGGCGCATCCACGAGAACCGGCGCGAGCGGCTGGTCTTCTTCGCCCGGAAGCGTCTCCGGGAGCAGCTCCATCGGCAGGGGGCAGGGCAGGCGCTGCAGAGGGCGGCGGAGGAGGTCCTGAGCCCCGAGACGCTGACCATCGGTTTCTCGCGCCGGTTCGCCACGTACAAGCGGGCCAACCTCCTGTTCCTGCAGCCCGAGCGGCTGATCCGCCTCCTCACGGACCCGAAGCGGCCGGTGCAGATCATCTTCGCGGGGAAGGCGCACCCGCAGGACCTTCCGGCCAAGGAGATCATCCGGTCCGTGAAGCATTTCGCCTCGGACCCGAGGGTCCGCAACCAGATGGTGTTCGTCGAGGACTACGACATCAACGTGGCGCGGTACATGGTCCAGGGGGTGGACGTCTGGCTGAACACCCCGCGCCGCCCGCTCGAGGCGTCGGGGACCAGCGGCATGAAGGCCGCGGCCAACGGCGCGCTGAACGTGTCGGTGCTGGACGGATGGTGGGACGAGGGATACTCCCCCGACGTCGGATGGGCGATCGGGAGCGGCGAGGTGTACGGCGACCCGGAGGAGCAGGACCGGGTGGAGTGCGAAGCGCTCTTCAACCTGCTCGAGAACGAGGTCGTCCCGTTGTTCTACGAACGGGACCGGGGCGGCCTTCCCCGGGACTGGATCGCCATGATGAAGGCGTCGATCCGCAAGCTGGGGGCGTACTTCAACACCCAGCGGATGGTGCGGGAGTACGCGGAAACCTGCTATATCCCGGCTCACCGCGCCGGGGGGCGCCTCTCGGGCGACGGGTTCGCCCACGCGAGGGGGCTGGCCGCGTGGCGTTCGCGGGTCGCGGCGGCGTGGCCCGGCGTGTCGATACGCGTCGACGAGCTCCGCAAGCACAGGGACATGAAGGTGGGGGAAACGGTCGGCGTGACCATCCGGGTGCGCCTGGGGAACCTGTCGCCGGAGGACGTGGCCGTCGAGGTTCGGCACGGTCCCTACACGGCGGGAGGCGACATCCGGGAGGGGGCGATCCTCGCGGCGACCCACGAAAAGAGGGAGGGGGACGAGGAAGTATACCGCGTGGAGGTGCCTTGCGCGAGCAGCGGCCGGTACGGGTTCGCCGCGCGGGTCCTTCCGAAGCATCCGGACATCGTCGATCCGTACACCCCGCTGCTGATGACGTGGGAGCCCGTTCTCTCCAACGGGTGAGGCGGCTCGCGGCGAAGCGTCACCCCGAGGGGGGTTTCTTCAGCCGCTTCACGACGGCGGGGATGAAGAAGGTGGCGATCAGCAGGCCGACCGGCGCCAGGATATGCGCGGTGAACAGGTCCGAAGGCTGCCGGTACCTGGAGAGGAGATCGCGGAGTTCGCCGATGAAGTAGGTGACGATGAACACGGCGGGCGCGATCCCAAGGACGGTTCCCAGGAAGTAGTCACGGAAGCGGATCCTCGTCGCCCCCGAGGCGTAGTTGAGGACGATGAAGGGGAACCAGAACAGACGCAGGTAGAAGATCACCGAAAACCCCTCCTCCTCGACCTTCCGGTCGAGCCACGGCAGCTTCGTCTCCAGGAAGCCGCGGGCCAGCCCGTGGAAGAAGTACCTTCCCAGGAAAAAGGCCAGCGACGCCCCCGCCAGGTCCCCCGCGAGGTTGTAGAACATCCCCATGAATTTCCCGAAGATGATGGCGCCCGCCACGGTGAACGGCGTCACCGGGGCGAACAGGCTTCCGACGGCGTACATCAGGACGAAGAGCGCGGGCCCCAGCGGCCCCGCGGTTTTCACGAGATGGTCCAGCCGCTCCACCAGGAGCTTCCTTCCCTCCGCGGTGCGGAACATCTCGCCCACGGGAGTGCGGAGGAGGACGTACGCCGCGCCTCCGGCGAACAGGAGGAACGCGAGGATCTTGAGGATGTCCCCCGAACGATAGCGCAATGCCGGACCTCCGGTCATCCGGCATCTTACAATAACCGCTGCGCCCCTTGATATACCCCGCGCACGGGATTGTGCGCCCGTCGCGGCAGGCGGTAAAATGGCGGTGTTTCCCCCCTTTTCCCCTGGAGGTTCCATGAAGCTGCCCTTGACGGACCCGCCGCTGCGCGACCGGGGCCTGCGGTTCAAGCTCTCGCTGATCATGCTCGTCCTGTTCGTCTTTTCCCTCGGCTCCGTATTCGTCCCGCACTACATGGGGAGGGAGGCGCTGCGCAGGGAGATCGAGAAGAGCTTTCTCGAGCTGTCGAACGCGATCAGCGTCAGCGTGGAGCAGCTCACGACGACGGGGCTGTCCGAGGAGGACCGCCTCCAGCACTACGTGGCGTCGCTGAAGAAGTCCGGCATCCGGGAAGTGTCGATCGTCGAGGAGAACACGGTCATCGACAGCACCAACCCGAGGGCGATCGGGCGCCCCGCCCGGATCAAGCTCCCGTCGAGGCCGCTGGTGATCACCGCCTCCTTCGGGGACGACACGGGGGGAGAGAAGATCCAGTCCAAGCATCTCGTGGTCCCGGTGAAGGTGGGCGGGGAATCGCTCGGCTACATCCATGCCCGTTTCCAGATCGACGACTTCACGGAGCCGATCCGGAGGAACCTCTACCTCAGGTTCTTCACCACCCTGCTGATCTTTTCTCTGGGGCTTCTCCTGGCGGTCAGCATCGCCTCCCACTACGTCTCCCCGGTGGAGCGGCTGGCGCTCGCCGCGGAGAAGGTGGCGGCGGGAGACCTCTCGCAGGAGCTCCCCGTCGGGGGGAAGGACGAGGTGGGCCGCCTGACCCGGGCGTTCAACGAGATGATCGTCCGGCTTCGGCAGAACCGCGAGCTGGAGGAGAAGGTGCGGGAGAGCCAGTACCTCTCGAACCTGGGGAACCTCGCGTCGGGGGTCGCCCACGAGATCCGGAACCCGCTGAATTTCATCGGTCTCGCGGTGGACCACCTCGACACCCTGTCGCATCCGGGGACGCCCGAGGCGGAGACCGAGAAGCGGCAGGTGATCTCGCGGATCAAGGATGAGATCGGGCGGCTCAACGACCTGGTGACCAACTTCATCATGTACGGCCGGCCGGCCGAGCCCCGCCGGGCGCAGGTGCGGATGGACGAGCTCCTGGACGGTGTGCTCCGCATGGCCCGCGAGCGTCTCGTCGCGAACGGGATCTCCTGCAGGAAGGACTTCGGAGAGGGGGGGGATGCGATGGTCGACCCCGACATGATCCGGCGCGCCGCCCTCAACCTCGTGCTCAACGCCATCGAGGCCATGCCCAACGGCGGGGAGCTTCGCCTGTCGGGAGGGAAGTGGGACGAGGGGAGGTATTCCTTCGTCGTGGAGGACACGGGGGTCGGGATCGAGGAAAAGGACCGGTCGAGGATCTTCGAGCCGTATTTCACGACCAAGCCCTCGGGGCTGGGCCTGGGGCTGATCCTGACGAAGAAGATCGTCGATGCGCACGGGGGCGAGATACTGCTGGAATCCGAACCGGGCAAGGGGACGCGGATCCGGGTCGTCCTGCCGGGCGCGGCGCCCGGGGAGAGGCGGGCATGAAGGGGACGATCCTGGTCGTCGACGACGAGCGGAACCAGAGGGAGATTCTGGGGGCGATCCTCAAGAGCGAGGGGTACAACCCGCTGCTGGCGGGGAGCGGGGAGGAGGCCCTCCGGGTCCTCGAGCGGGAGAACGTCGACCTGGTGCTGACCGACCTCATCATGCCGGGGATGACGGGGGAGGAGCTGATCGACGCGGTCCTGGCCCGCAACGCCGGCATGCCCATCCTCCTCACCAGCGCCTACGGGACCATCCAGACCGCGGTGGAGGCGATCAAGAAAGGGGCGTACTACTACTTCGAGAAGCCGGTCGACCGGGCCCGGCTCCTCATCATCATCGACCGGGCGATCGAGAACCTCCGGCTGCGCGAATCCCACCGCATGCTGTCCGAGAAGCTTTCCGCCGGCCCCGTGCCGATCCTGGGGGAGCACGCCGTGCTCCGGGAGATCAAAAGGATCCTTCCGCGCGTCGCGAGGAGCGACAGCACGATCCTGCTCACGGGGGAAAGCGGCACGGGCAAGGAGGTCATCGCCCGCAACATCCATACGCTGAGCGGCCGCAGCTCGAAACCGTTCCTCGCCGTCAATTGCGCCTCCCTCCCCGACACCCTGTTCGAAAGCGAGCTTTTCGGCCACGAGCGGGGGGCGTTCACCGGGGCCGTGCGCAGGGAGATCGGCCTGTTCGAGGCGGCGGAAGGGGGCACGATCTTCCTGGACGAGGTCGCCGAGGTGAAGCTCGAAACCCAGGCGAAGCTGCTGCGCGCCCTGCAGGAGAAGGAGATCCGGAGGGTGGGCGGGAAGGAGAACATCCCGACCGACGTCCGCATCGTCGCCGCGACGAACCGCGATCTCGAGGAGGCCGTCCGGGAGGGAAGGTTCCGGACGGATCTTTTTTACCGCCTCAACATCGTCAAGCTGAACCTGCCGCCGCTTCGGGAGCGGATCTCGGACATCCCGGTGCTCGCGGAGCATTTTTTGGGCAGGCACGGCGAAAAGGGCGTCCCGCCCGTGCGGGAGATCTCGAAGGAGGCCATGCGCCTGATGATGCGTTACCCGTGGCCCGGCAATATCCGCGAGCTCTCCTCGGTCATCGAGCGCGCGGTGGTCCTGGCCGAGGGGGGGAAGATCGGTACGGAAGAACTACCCCAGGAGCTCAAGCAGGGTGCGGAATCCGTTCCGGCCAAAGCCTTCGATCTGCCGCCCCAGGGGGTGGATCTCGAGAAGGTGGAGGAGCATCTGTTGCGGCAGGCGGTGAGCCGTTCCGGCGGCGTGCATACCCGGGGGGCGGAACTGCTGCATATGAATTACAAAGCCTATATCTACCGCCTGAAAAAGTTCGGCATCCTGCCGTCCTGACGGCTTCGACGCGCCGGCCGGTTCCCGAAAAGGGGAAGGCGTGCTCCTTTTGGGGAGGCCGCTTCAACGGGTCGGGCCGAGTTCCCGGAAAATTGCGTTGTTTGTCGGCATGTTGTGCTTTTGTTCTTCGTTGGCATCGTATTTGAATGCCTTTCCTTCCAGCTGCCCCAAAAAACCTGTTGGAGGGAAAGAGAAATGAAGAGAATGCTGTCGCTGTTCGTGGCCGTCGCGTTCGCGCTGTCGATGGTCGGTTTCGCGGTCGCCGCCGAGAAGGCCGCCCCCGCCGCCGAGAAGGCCGCCCCCGCGGTCGAGAAGGCCGCCCCCGCCGCCGAGCAGGCTGCGGCTCCCGCGCCCGAGAAGAAGGCCGAGAAGAAGGCCGAGAAGAAGGCGAAGAAGGTAGCGAAGAAGGCCGCGAAGAAGGCCGAGCCCGCGAAGGCGGAGGCTCCCGCCGCGGCTCCGGCGACCCCGGCTGCCCCGGCTGCGAAGTAACGGCTGTTTTAAAAATGTGCTTCGCCCCTTCCTGGGGCCACCGGGCGGGGGGACCTCGGGTCCCCTCGCCCGGTTTCTTTTTCTAGCCCGCCAAAACGCCCGCCTTCACGCTTCGATCGGCACCCTCCCGTAGTTCCCGTTCCGCGCCGTACGCATCGGAAACAGGCACGTGCGGCCATGCGTGGGGAGAGGATTTGACTTTTATTCCCGTGTCTGTTAATAACTTGAGTTTGCTCGGAAAAATGTTACCTACACCCAACAGGAGATGACGCGCATGAAAGTCCTGGCGCTGGACAACCTGCAGCAGGTGGGCATCGACGTTTTCCTGAAGGAAGGGATCGAGGTCGACGTGAAGGGGAAGATGACCCCCGAGGAGCTGGCGGCGGTCATCAGCAACTACGACGGCGTGGTGGTCCGGGGAGCGACGAAGGCCACCGCGGCGACCTTCGAGCATGCCACCCGGGTCAAGGTCATCGGGCGCGCGGGTAGCGGGACCGACAACATCGACAAGGTCGCCGCCACGAAAAAAGGCGTCGTCGTGATGAACACCCCGGGGGGAAACACCATCACCACGGGGGAGCACGCCCTGGCGATGATGATGGCATTGGCGCGTCAGATCCCGCAGGCCACCGCCTCGATGAGGGCCGGGAAGTGGGAGAAGAACAAGTTCCTGGGCACCGAGCTCACGGACAAGACCCTGGGCGTGGTCGGCCTGGGGGCCATCGGGAAGGTTGTCGCGGAGAGGGCGGTCGGGCTGAAGATGGTGGTGGTCGCGTTCGACCCCTATGTGTCGAAAGAGGACGCCAACCGCCTGGGCGTCGAGACGGTGTCCCTGGAAGAACTGTACCGCCGCGCCGACTTCATCACCTTCCATACCCCGCTGACCCCCGAGACGAAGGGGATGGTGAACGCCTCCTCGATCGCGAAGATGAAGGACGGGGTCTGCGTCATCAACTGCGCGCGCGGGGCCCTCGTGAACGAGTCCGACCTGCTGGCGGCCCTCGAATCGGGGAAGGTCAAGGGAGCTGCGCTCGACGTGTACAACACCGAGCCGCCCGACCCGGGCATGGCGCTGCTGCAGCACCCGCACGTCATCCTGACCCCGCACCTCGGGGCCTCCACCACCGAGGCGCAGGAGAAGGTCGCGGTCCTCATCGCGGAGCAGATCTGCGATTTCCTGAAGAAGGGGACCATTCGCAACTCGGTGAACTTCCCTTCCGTGTCGGCCGAGCTGCTTCCCGCTTTGAAGCCGTTCCTCACGCTCGGAGAGCGCCTCGGGGCGTTCCACGGGCAGCTTCTGAAGGCCCCGGTCCGCGAGCTGAAGGTCGAGTATCACGGGGAAGTGGGGAAGCTTTCCACCGACCCGATCACGATCTCCGTGCTGAAAGGCCTCCTGCAGTTCCAGACCGAGGAGGTGAACCTGGTCAACGCCCGGATGGTGGCGGAGGACCGGGGCATCAAGATCAGCGAGTCGAAGGTCGGAAAGTCCGAGCCGTACGCGAGCCTGCTCAAGGTGATCGCCGTGACCGAGGAAAAGGAGTTCACCGTGTCCGGGACCGTGTTCGGCGCCCACCCGAAGGTCGTCCAGATCAACGAGTTCCTGATCGAGGCGGACCTCTCGGGCGGGATCCTCATGCTCGAGAACCTGGATGTTCCCGGCGTCCTCGGCCGGCTCGGAACCTTCCTCGGAGAGAAGGGGATCAACATCGCCGGGCTGCAGCTCGGCCGGGTGCAGGCCGGCGGGACCGCGCTGTCGCTGTACAACGTGGACAACGCCATCCCCGACAACGTGCTCGCGCAGCTCAGCAAGCTGCCCAACGTGACTTCGGCGAGCTACCTGGTCTTCTAGAACCCTCTTCGGGAAGGCGGTCCAGCGGTTGAAAACCGTAATCGTGGTCGGCGCCCAGTGGGGCGATGAAGGCAAGGGCAAGATCGTCGACATCTATTCCGAATTCGCCGACACGATCGTTCGCCCGACGGGAGGCAACAACGCCGGGCACACCCTCATCGTCAAGGGCGAGAAGTTCGTCTTCCACCTCATCCCCTCGGGCATCCTCCATTCGGGGAAGAGGTGCGTCATCGGCAACGGCGTGGTGGTCGACCCGAAGGTGCTCTTCTCGGAGGTCGACCGGCTGAAGGAGCGCGGGTTCCTTTCGGACGACGCGCAGCTCAAGGTCGGCCTGCTGGCCAACGTGATCCTCCCGTACCACATCACGCTCGACAAGGGGAGGGAGGAGAAGCTCGGCAGCCGCAAGATCGGGACGACCGCCCGGGGGATCGGTCCCTGCTACGAGGACAAGATGGCCCGGATCGGCATACGGGCCTGCGACCTCGTTCGGCCCGAGGTCTTCGGGGAGAAGCTCGAGGCGAACCTCGAGCTGAAGAACTTCCTCCTGAAGAACTACTACGGGGCGGAGGAAGTCGATTTCCGGAAGACGTACGAGGAATACCTCGCATTCGGGGAACGGCTCAAGCCCTACCTCATCGACACCTCGCTCTTCATCAACCGGGAGATACAGCGGGGGGCGAAGATCCTGTTCGAAGGGGCCCAGGGGACGCTGCTCGACGTGGACCACGGGACCTATCCCTACGTCACCTCGTCGAACACGACGGCGGGGGGGGTGTGCACGGGGTCCGGGGTCGGCCCAACGAAGATCAGCGCCGTCATCGGCGTCTCGAAGGCATACACGACGCGCGTGGGGAGCGGCCCGTTCCCGACCGAGCTGTTCGACGACGACGGCCAGATGATGCGGGACCGGGGGCAGGAGTACGGCGCGACGACGGGACGTCCGAGGCGGTGCGGCTGGTTCGACGCCCCGGCCATGCGGTACGCCGCGCGGCTCAACGGCCTCTCGAGCGTGGCGCTCACCAAGCTCGACGTACTGACGGGAATGCCGCGGATCAAGGTCTGCGTCGGTTACGAGATCGAGGGCGTTCGCAGGGACGAGGTCCCCATGTCCCTTTCCGAGTTCGAGGCGATCCGCCCGGTCTACGAGGAGGCGGAGGGGTGGAAAGAGGACATCTCCTCCGCGAGGGAATACGGCGACCTGCCGAAGGCGGCGCAGAAGTACATCCGGATGCTGGAGGAGATCACCGACGTGGAGGTCTCCCTCGTGTCCGTGGGGGCCGACCGGAACGAGACGATCATCCGGAAAAACCCCTTTCGGGCTTGACACTTTCGGTTCCCTCTACTTAAAATGATCAATTCCGGGGGAGCCCATAGCTCAGTTGGCAGAGCATCTGACTTTTAATCAGAGGGCCGTTGGTTCGATCCCAACTGGGCTCACCATAACACGCGTCCCCATCGTCTAGTCCGGCCAAGGACACCGCCCTTTCACGGCGGCGACGGGGGTTCAAATCCCCCTGGGGACGCCACTCTTTATCCCAATCGTCCCACATCGGGGATTTGAACGGGCGAGCGGCGCCGACCGAATAGGGAGGAGAAGCGCGACGCACGGGAGCGCGCCAGCCGCGAGCCCCGCCGCCCTGGCCGCAGCCATGGAGGGGCGGAGGCTTAAGGCGGTCAAATCCCCCTGGGGACGCCACTTCTTTCTGGCGGAGGACACTCTTTCCCTCTGCCCCACGCACACCAAGAGTGTCCCCCTCCGAGGGGATTTGAACGGGCGAATCGCCGATGGCCATGGATTGCCAAGTACCGCTGGCGCCGTCTTCCGGCCCCCTCGCAGGCGTGGCGCCTGATCAATACCACGGGAAAACGCGCGATGCCGGCATCCGCGGGTGTTCTCCTGCGCGTCCCGGCCCCGCAGGCGAAAGAACTCCTTGGAAAAAAGGGCGGATCCTGCAATCATGGGAACGGCGGGAACGGCCCGGGAGCGGCGGGCGCCCGCGCAGTCTCCGTTCTTGGGAGGTGAAACCATGGGCGTGGGCGCCAAGGTGAAAAGCCTCTTCAAGTCGAAGGAAGGGGAGGGGGCGACCCAGAAAGTGGCCACGGTGGATGTGGAGATGCTGACGGAGATCATCCACAGGGGGAGAATGAGAAACCTTCGGTCCTACGAGATCGCGAATGCCATCGTCGAATACTTGAAGAAAAAGAGGTAAATGGGTTGGAATAGAAGGGTTTATCGCCGCTATCCCTCCGGTTCCCTTTCCCTTGAACGCTTCCATCCCCCCAGGGGGTCGAGACACCTCGCCACGAGGGTGCATGGTGCTTCCGCGCGTCCCTTTTCGGCGAGGTCGTGCGTCCGGGTGGCTTGCGTCGTCCGGGCCCTGGCGGCGCGCCTGTTCGCGGCCGGGCCGTCGCCCGAGGGCCGCTGGAGGACGGCGCGAAGGCGCACAGGCGAGAAGACCACGGGACCGCGTACGGCTTGTTCAAGCCGTTGGCGGAGCAGGGAATGCCGGACGCGCAGCACAACCTCGGATTACCTCCGCTGCAAAGGGCAGGCGTGCCGAAGGACCTCGTCGCGGCGTATAAGTGGTTCGAATTCGCTGCCGCGCGATACCCGGCCTCCCAGGCGGAAAGGTCGAAGAGATCGAAGGCCGCCAGGGAAGCGGTCGTGTCCATGAGGACTCCCGCGCGGATCGGGCGGGCGCGGAGGCTCGCGGCGGAGTGGAAGCCGGGGACGGGGCCGCCGGTGAGGCAGGGAGGGCCCCGGTTCAGGCCCTCGTTGGTTTTTCGATCGCCCTGCGGGGGGCGAGGGTCAGCTCCGTGTGGCCGAAGATGGCGCCCAGGATGTTGCTGAAATCGTGTGCGATGCCTCCCGCGAGGGTGCCGATGGCTTCCATCTTCTGCCCCTGCCGCAGCTGCGCTTCCAGCTGCAGCTCGCGCGTGATGTCCCGGCCGATCTCCAGGCGGCTGCCGGTCCGGCCCGACGATCGCGAACGCCTCCTCGGACTGCTCGATCGCCTTGTTCAGGGTGCTCAGCGTCTCCTGGATCGGGGTGGAGATGTTTTTGGAGAAGCAGAAGATGCCCGCGGTCGTGACGAGCAGGAGGATGCCCCCCCGCCAAAAAGTGGAACCGACGTACCGCGTAGACCGGCTCCGGGAATTCGGACCGGTCCTGCGTTACGGCGACGCTCCAGCCGGAGATGCCTGCCGGGGCGAAGCTTGCGATCTTGGGGACGCGGTCGTAGGAGTAATGCTGCGTTCCGGTTTCCTGCCGGATCATCCGCGACGATGATCACCCAGTCCAGGATCATCTTGACGCGCAGCGGCAGGTTGCCCAACGCAAGAGCCCTCCGGAGGTGTTTCCCGGACCGATTATCGCATGGGTAAAGCATAACCAATATTCGGATGTTACCGGCATCGACGGCCGGGCGGCTCTGCCCGATTCCGGCGGGATGCGTCCTTCCGGGTACCCGGTTGTTTTTCCGCCCGCCGCACCCCAGAATAAATGGAATATGGATTTCCTCGCCCCGGAAAACCTCCTTCGCCATGGATACAAGGATTGCGTCCTCTGCGACGCGGAGCGGAAGGGACAGGAGAAGCGCTGCGAGGACTGCTCGGGGCGCCTCGACCAGCGGGAGCGTCTCCTCTTCGAGATCCGCCGGGAACGGGTCCGCCGCACGGCGGGGCTCCTGTCCCTGGTCTTTCCGGGACTGGGGCATATTTACGCGGAACGGTACGGGACCGGTCTGTTCTGGGCATCGCTCCTTCCGTTGGCCTTCGGCCTCGCGCTGAACGTCTGGAAAGGGATGGCGATCGGCCACCTCGCTCTCCTCGCCGCGGCGGGGCTGGTCTGGAGGCTGGCATGGCTGGACGCGCGAAGGGGCCCGCGGGACCCGGAGGCGCCCTGCGAAAGAGCCTGCCCGGGGGGAGTGCGGGTGCCGGATTACATCGCCCTGGTCCGGGAGGACCGCCCGCTCGAGGCGCTGGCGCTCGTGCACGACCGGCTTCCGTTCGCGGCCTTCTGCGGGAGGGCCTGCCCCCACCCGTGCGAGCGGGATTGCGCGCGGAACGAATGCGGCGCGCCGATCGCCATCATGGAGCTCAAGAGGCATGCGTCGGACGCGGGGCGTGCCGCCGGCGTCCTGCCGCTTCCCGTAATCTCGGAGGGGAAGGGGGCGCTCCGGGCCGCGGTCGTCGGGGCGGGGCCGGCGGGGCTGGCCGCGGCCGACACCCTGGCCCGGCTGGGATGCCGCGTCACGGCGTTCGACGCCGACAAGGAGCCGGGCGGGATGATGCGGTACGGCGCCCCGGAGTTCCGGTTTCCCGGGGAAGCGCTGGAGGGCGACCTGGAGCGCATCTTCGCCAGGGGCGTTGTTTTCCGGGGCGGCGTCGCGATCGGGAGGGACATGTCGTTCCGGGACCTGGAGCGGGAAGGGTTCGAGGCCGTCCTGGTGGCGGCGGGCACGCCCGTGGCCCTGACGGTCCCGGGGAGCGGGACGGCGGAGCAGGGTTTCCACGACGCCCGGTCGCTCCTCGGAAGCGTGCGGCGGGGGCGCCCGATCCGCCCCCCGGGGCGTGTCGTCGTGATCGGCGGAGGGGACGTTGCCGTCGACGCGGCGCGGACGGCCCTGCGGCTCGGCGCGGCCGACGCGGCCATCGTCTGCATCGAATCCCGGGAAGAGATGCCGGCCCACCCGTGGGAGATAGAGGACGCGCTCGCGGAAGGGGTGAAGCTCCTTCCTTCGACCGCGGTGAAACGGTTCCTGCCCGGCGGCGGGCGGGTATCCGGGATCGAGGCGCTCCGCGTGGAGCGGTTCGGGCGCGACCCGGAAGGGCGGGTCGTTCCCGTCACCCTTGCGGGGACGGAGCACGAGATCCCGGCGGAGACCGTCGTGATGGCCGTCGGGAGCCGCGCGGATTTGGGGTTCCTGCCGCCTTTCTCGGCGCGGATGCCGCTGGACAGGGAGCGACATGTCTATCGGTTGCGTTTGAGGGATCGCGATAGTAACTTGAAAGTTTACCTGTTGGGCGACTGCGTCTCGGGTCCCGGGACGGTCGTGGAAGCGGCCGCATCGGGCCGGGCGGCGGCGCTGGCCGTCTACTCCGGCCTGCGCGCCGCCGACTCCGTGACGGCGCGGTGCAAGGACAATTACCGCCGGCGCCGCGAGCCGCACGAGCCCGACCGGCCCGGATGGCGGGTCCGCCGCGAAGCAGTGCGGCTGCCCGTCGAAGAGCGCCGCGGGAGCTTCGAAGAGATCGGCAAGGGATTCACGCGGGAATGCGCACTCGAGGAGGCGGAACGTTGCGCGAGATGCAATCTCCACCTGTGACGGGGGGAGCCGGCGGCCCCTCGGCTCTGGACCGGTTGTGGCAGTTCTTCACGTCGGTCAAGCTCGCCGTCTTCACGCTGATCGCCCTGGCCGTGGCGTCGGTCTTCGGCACCCTCGTGGAGCAGAATCTCCCGCGCGAAAAATACCGGGAGATCTACGAGGACTGGGCGTTCGAGCTGATGGACCGGGCCGACCTGTTCGACATGTACCACTCCTGGTGGTTCCTCGCGCTCCTCGTGCTCTTCACGATCAACCTGGCCTGCTGCACGATCGACCGCTTTCCCAAGGCGCTGAACGTGGTTCGCAACCCCCGGACGAAGCTGGACGAGGATCTGCTCGACACCCTGCCGCTCGCCGACCGGTGGAAGAGGAAGGGGACCGCGGGGGATTGGGCCCCGCGGTACGCCGACGCGCTTTCCTCGCTCTTCGCGAAGCCGCTGGTCGCAGCCGAGGGGGAGGAGATCCACATGTACGCGGAGGCGGGCATGGCCTCCCGGTTCGGCGTCTACGTGACCCACCTCTCCATCATCGTCATCTTCCTCGGGGCGATCGTGGGGAACATGGCGGGCTTCAAGGGGTTCGTGAACCTCCCCGAAGGCGAGTCGGTCTCCCAGGTCCCGGTCCGCGGGGGGAGCCGGATGCAGGAGCTCGGGTTCACCCTGCGGTGCAACAGCTTCCGGGTGGAAACGTACCCGAGCGGGCAGCCGAGGGCGTACATCTCCGACCTGAGCGTGATCGAGGGAGGGAAGGAAGTCCTCCGGAAGAGGGACGTGGTGGTCAACGACCCGCTCCGGCACAAGGGGATCTGGTTCTACCAGGCTTCCTACGGGGAGGCGGGCGGAGCGGTGGCGCGGGTCGAGGTGCCGGGGGCCGGCGGGTCCGCTCCGGAGGTCCTGTCCCTCGCCGCGGGGCAGACGGCGACGATCCCGGGGTACGGAACCGTCCGCCCCCTGGAATACAGCCGGGACTTCAAGGGGGCCGGCCCGGCGCTCCGGCTGACCGTCGAGAAGCCGGGGATGCCGGCGGCGGAACTCTGGCTGCCCGAGAGCGGGAATCCCGGGCCGGGCGCGGGCGGCGACGGCATGCCGGCCATTTCCTTCCGGGGGCTGGCGCCGTGGATGTACACCGGGCTCCAGGTCGCCAGGGACCCCGGCGTCGGCATCGTGTGGGTCGGCTGCGGCCTGATGATCCTCGGGATCGTCATGGCCTTCTTCCTCTCCCATCGGCGGGTCTGGCTGCGCCTGTCGAAGGGGGCGGACGGACGGCTGGAGGTCTCACTCGCGGGGGTGGCCAACCGGAACCGGCTCGCCTTCGAGAAGGCGTTCGGCAAGATCCGGGACGGGCTGAAGGAGACGGGAGCATGAGCAACGTCCTTCTGTTCAACCTGACCACCGTGCTGTTCGGCGTGGCGTCCGTCCTCTACCTCGGGGCGCTGTACGCGAAGAACGACCGGATCGCCGTCTACGGGTCCTGGGTCTGCGCGCTGGCGGCCGTCGCGTCCACCGCCGCGCTCGGCGTGCGCTGGTTCGAGTCGTACCGGATGGGGATCGGCCGGATTCCCGTCACCAACCTGTACGAGTCGCTGGTGTTCTTCGCCTGGACGGTGAACCTGTTCTACCTGGCGATCGAGAGGAGGTACGGGAGCCGGACGATAGGCGCCTTCGTCCTGCCCATCGCGTTCCTCACGATGCTGTTCGCGGTCACGAACGACAGCACCATCCAGCCGCTGGTCCCCGCGCTCCAGTCGTACTGGCTGCACGCGCACGTCATCACGTGCTTCGTCGGGTACGCGGCGTTCGCCGTCTCCGCGGGGGTGGCCGTCATGTACCTCCTGAAGTCCCGCCGGGAGCGGGCGGGAGCGACGGGAGGCGTCGTGGGCCGGATGCCCGAAAGCCGCGTGCTGGACGACCTCGTCTACCGGGCGATCGTCTGGGGGTTCCCCTTCCTGACCGCGGGGATCATCACGGGCGCGGCGTGGGCGAACTACGCGTGGGGGACGTACTGGTCCTGGGACCCCAAGGAGACGTGGTCCCTGATCGTGTGGCTCGTGTACGCCGTCTACCTCCACGCGCGGATCACGAGGGGCTGGCACGGGAAGCGGGCCGCCATCCTCTCCATCGTGGGGTTCGGGACGACCCTTTTCTGCTACCTCGGGGTCAACCTGCTGCTGGCCGGCCTGCATTCCTACGGCGGGGGATGAAGTGCGCGCGACCCGGGACGCAAAGCGATGAGGGGGCGCAGGGCCGCTTTCCTGTCGACGGCCGCCGCCGCCATCGGGCTGCTGGCCGCCGGGCTGCTCCGCGCGGAGTTCCGCGAGACGCTCTCGAACGCCGTGCTGATCTGCCTGTCGTGCATCGGGATCGGGTGACCCGTTGGAATTCCTGAGGCGACGCATCTTCCAGGGGGCCGGCGCGGTCCTCTCCAACGCCTACGTGCAGGGGTTCCTGTCGGCCTCGCTGTACCAGGGGCCGCTGAAGAACGCCTGCACACCGCTGCTGAACTGCTACGCGTGCCCGTCGGCCCTCCTGTCCTGCCCCATCGGGACCGTGCAGCACTTCATGGCGGCGCGGACCGTGCCCTTCTACGCCCTCGGGACCCTGTCGGTCGTCGGGGTGTCGGTCGGGCGCATGACGTGCGGCACCCTGTGCCCCTTCGGCGCCCTGCAGGACCTGCTGTACAAGCTCCGGGTCCGGAAGGTCCCCGTGCCCCCGCGGGCGAGGCATTTTCGGTACGCCGCGCTGCTCGTCCTCGTGTTCGCGGTCCCGTACCTCACGGGGGAGCACTGGTTCTCGAAGCTCTGCCCCGCTGGGACCCTCGAGGCCGGGATCCCGTGGGCCTCC